>NZ_JBIVDY010000004.1:0-485602 GCF_044747365.1 Kitasatospora sp. NPDC090091 | reverse complement strand
GCGGTGGTGGCGGTGGCGGTCTCGTTACGGAAGGCCATGGGGGTTTCCTTTCGGAAGGGGGGTGTGCGGGCGCGCGGAACCAGGCCCTTGGGGGGGTGTGGTTTCGGGGACACGCGGCTCGCGTGGTCGGGCACCGGGGTCCGTCCGGTGGGGCGCTGGGCTCCGGGGCGGTGTTGGTCGGTGCAACGGGTTCGAAGTTACGGGGGTGGGGTGGGGGGTTTCAAGGATTCTGAGGTTTGGGCTGGTCGGGGGGTGGTTACCTGAGGTATCGATCAAGGAATTGTGCCAGTTTGAAGGCAAATGCCCCATTTTTCAAGATCGAATATGGGGTGGGAGTGGTCCGCGCCACACGGGTGTGGCTGTGAGGCCGGGCACATCGTCGACGCCGCGTCACGCCCCCGCGTCGGCGTGTGCACGAACCGGTGCCGGCGCACCCGTCCCGGGGTGGCCCGCACCACAGCCCTCACCCGTCGTGGCCTGAACCGTCACCCGGCGTGCCCGGCATAGCCTCGGGCCATGACCTACGAGAGCGATGCAGGGGCCGTCGGGGACGCCGAGGGCCCGGAAGTGGCGGCCGCACCGGCCGGATTCGAGTTGGGGACGGACGGGCCCCGGATGATCGTGGCCGGGCTGGACGGCTCCGACTCCTCCTGGCGCGCGACCGCCTACGCCGCGGGCCTCGCGCGGCGGCAGAACGCCACCCTGGCGGTGGCCTACGTGCAGCCGGTCATGGGGGCGGCCACGGCGCTCGCGGGGGCGGCCGTCGGCGAGACCACCCGGGAGATCGCCGACGAGCTGCTGGCCGCGCTGCGCGAGTCCGAACGCCGGCTGAGCGACGTCTGGCGGCTGGACTGGCGCTTCGTGACCGTCCAGGGCGACCCGTTCACGGGCATGGCCCGGCTGGCCGACGAGCTGCGGGCCGACGCCGTGGTCGTCGGGGCCTCGGAACGGGCCGGGCACCGGCTGATCGGCTCGGTCGCGGTGCGGCTGGTCAAGGCGGGCCGCTGGCCGGTGACCGTCGTTCCGTAGGGCCCGTCCGGGCTCGCCCACCACCGTCCGGGCCCGCCCACCACGGAACTGTTGCCAACACGGAGGAAGGGCTGCGGACCGGCAGGGAGCCGGGTCCGCAGCCCTTCGGCTGAAGAGGGGGGTAGGGGTGGGTGGGGCCGGCGGAGGCCTATCCGCCGAGGAGCGAGATGCTGTTGCCGCAGATGTTGGCCTGGATGTTGATCGGGATCTGGATCTGGTTGCCTGACAGCACGCCCGGCGAGCCGGTGACTATGCCGCTCGCGGTGGCGCTGCCGGTGTTGATGCAGGTCGTCCCGGTCCCCGTGCTGTCGAGCAGCGCGGCGGCCATGGCGGCGGCGTCGGAGGCCAGCGGGTCGGTGGCCGCGGTGGAGCTGTACCTGGACGTGTCGCAGTCGGCGGCGAAGGCGGGGCCGGCGGAGAGGACGGCCAGCGCGGCACTGAAGCCGGCGGCGATCAGGTACTTCCTGGTGTTGGTCATGCGGAAGGAATAGCCAGTCGACACGCCGGACTGAACACAATCCACCCCTGAACCCACTCGAATGCAGGCGTGATGCGACCCCGATGCCGGAACCCGGCCACCCGGCCGGCGTACTCCGACGGGCGCCGCGGACCGCGCAGAACGGGTCCGGGGCGATCCGCGGCCCGCAGCAGGGCAGGGCAGGGCGCGGCACGGCAGGGCAGGCCGGCGAGGGCAGGTCCCGGTCCGGGGCCGGGACCGGGATGGGGCGCCGGACCCGTGCGGCCGGGACAGCGCCCGCCCGAAGCTCTACGCAGAGGCCGCGGCCCGGGCCGCCACCCGGGCCGCCGCCGAACGACCGTCCTCGCACACCGACCGCGGGGACCGCCGCACCGCTCGCCGGACCCGCACCGGCCGGCGGTGCCACAGCCACCCAAGGGAGACCGCATGTACGCACACTGGGGCACCTTCACCAAGAACGACACCCTCGGCGACTGCCTCGGCCTGGCCCAGAGCGCCCTGCAGAGCCAGGGCTTCCAGGTCTGGGACCTCGCCGGTGACGGCGACTACCAGGTGATCGGCGGGAACAACGACGTGATCGCCAACATCGTCTGCGTCCCGCAGTCCGGCAACATCTGGCTGACGGTCAGCGCCTACTCCACCGACTCGACGCTGGCCGAGCGCACCCGCAACGACGTGCGCTCGTTCATCGTCAACTCGATCCGGATCGACTGACCGGGGCCACGGGCGACTCCTCCGGGCCGCGGCCCCGGTGGCGGCACCGTCCGCCCCCGGGGCCGTCGGCCGTCCCCGATAGGGTTCGTGACCATGACGGACACCCCGACCGCCACCACGTCCGGCAGCGACCTGCACCTCGAACTGCCCGCCACCGGCGGTCGCCGCGCCGCGCTGATGGCCGCGCTGCGCGAGGCGATCCGCAGCGGTCGGCTCGCCCCCGGGACCAGGCTGCCGCCGTACCGCGCGCTCGCCGCGGACCTCGGCATCGCCCGCAACACCGCCGCCGACGCCTACGCGGAACTCGTCGCCGAGGGCTGGCTCACCGCACGGCAGGGCTCGGGAACCGTCGTCGCCGACCGCGCCGAACCCGTCGCCCCGACCGGCGTCCGCCGGCCGTCCCGCGTGCAGCGCCCTGTGCACAACCTGCGGCAGGGGCAGCCCGACGCGTCCTCCTTCCCGCGCACCGCCTGGCTCGCCGCGGCGCGCCGGGCGCTCACCGCCGCGCCCAACGAGGCCTTCGGGCCCGGAGATCCGCAGGGCCGGCGCGAGCTGCGCACCGTCCTCGCCGACTACCTCGCCCGGGCCCGCGGGGTGCGCACCGACCCGGACCGGATCGTCGTCTGCTCCGGCTTCGCCCCTGCGCTGCGGCTGCTGTTCGAGGGTACGGGCGCCGTGCTGCCGTCGCCCGGCAGCGGCCCGCTGGCCGTCGAGGCGTACGGGCTGGGCTTCCACCGCGGGCTGCTGGCCCGCGCCGGGGTGGCCACCGTGCCGCTGCCGCTGGACGAGGACGGCGCGCGGATCGACGGGTTGGCGGCGCAGAAGAAGGTCCGGGCGGTGCTGCTCACCCCGGCCCACCAGTTCCCGACCGGCGGACCGCTGCACGCCTCCCGGCGGGCGGCGGTGGTCGACTGGGCGCGCCGGCGCGGCGGGCTGGTGCTGGAGGACGACTACGACGGCGAGTTCCGCTACGACCGGCAGCCGGTCGGCGCCGTGCAGGGGCTGGACCCGGAACGGGTGGTCTACCTCGGCACGGTCAGCAAGAGCCTGACCCCGGCGCTGCGGCTCGGCTGGATGGTCCTGCCCGACCACCTGGTGGACCGGGTGCTGGCGGCGAAGGGGGAGCGGGAGGCCTGGGCGAGCGCGCTCGACCAGCTGACCCTGGCCGAGTTCATCGAGTCCGGCGGCTACGACCGGCACGTCCGGCGGATGCGCCGCCGCTACCGGGACCGCCGCGACCACCTGGTGGCGGCGCTGGCCGAGCACGCGCCGCACATCGAGGTGTCCGGCATCGCCGCCGGCCTGCACGCCGTGCTCCGGCTCGCCCCCGGCACCGAGCGGTCCGTCCTGAAGGCGGCCGCGTACCACGGCCTGGCGGTCGACGGGCTGGCCGACTACCGCCACCCGGGGATCGGCCCGGAGGAGATGCCCGCGACGGACGGCCTGGTGGTGGGGTACGCCACCCCGCCGGACCACGCCTACCAGGCGGCGGTCGCGACCCTCTGCGACATCCTGCCCCCGCCGGTCTGAGCCCGGGTCCGGTCCTCGCCTCCCCGATCCGGTGGGCGGCCGGCGGGGCGGGGGAGCGGAGCGGGAGAGTAGAGGGGCATCGCCGCTTCCGGCGGTCCCTTCGCCTCCTGGAGCGCAGGCAATGGCCCGCCGCGTCCGCTCCGCTGTCATATGCCCGTACGGGCCGGGGCGGAGCCGGGCGCCGGAACCGGCGGCGGTCCCTACGCTCCTTGGTCATGCGCACATCACTCATGAGCCGTTTCGGTCTTGCCACGATCCTGGCCCTCGTCCTCGGCCTGCTCTTCTCGGCCGCTCCCGCCCAGGCCGACACCCCGCTGCTGTCCGTCAGCTCCGACAAGGCGACGGCGACCCCGGGCTCCTCGGTGACCCTCACCCTGACGCTGACGAACCCGCACGACACCCCCGTGCAGTTCGTCTACCAGTCCATCCAGCCGACCTACGGCACCACCCAGGCCACCGGCCTGAAGTACGCGTTCTCCGCGTGCGGCGGCAACGTCGGCAGCTGCGACACCGGCGCCACGAACGGGCTGGTCCACCACACCGTTCCGGTCGCCGCGGGTGCCACCACGACAGTGACGCTCACCTACGACATCGCCGCCGATTCGGCCTGTGGTTCCGGCGCGCGGATCGACTTCTACACGTACCTCTACTACGAGTACCAGTCCGGTGCGGCCGCCGACTCCGGGATCTTCGACGTCCCGGGCAACGAGGTCACCTGCGCCGCCTGAACCACCCCGCCCCCGTCCCCCCGCGGGCTCCCGACCGGGAGTCCCCGCCAAGCCCCCGTCAGGTGCCGGGCAGCCCCCGTTCCGGCACCTGACGGGTCATTCGTTCGGGGGGCCCGGGCCCGCCCCGGGGCTCTCGGACGGGCTGTCCGCGCCGGGCGCGTGCACGGGTTGTCGGTGCCGGATGGCAGGCTTGGGCCCATGGCCGAACCGCTGACCACCGACGCGCCCGACGCCGCGTCCGACACGCCGCCCGCGAGCCCCACGACCGCGGCCGCGCCCGCCGCCGCGACCGGCGCCGAGGCCGGTGCCGAGGCCGGCGCCGACCCGGCGGCGGCCGTCACCGCGCCCGCCTCCCGGACCGCGGCCGGGGCCGGGGCCGACGAGCCGCCCGGGATGCCGATGCCCTACGCCGTGTACGCCGCGATCCGCGAGCGGGCGGGCGAGGAGACGGCGCCGCTGGTGGACCGGCTGCTCCGCCACTCCCTCGTCCTCGTCCCCGCCACCGACGCCGCCCCGAGCGGCGACGCCGACGCGAGCGCCGGTTCGGGCACCGCCCCGAGCGCCGGGCAGCTCGGCGGCCTGCCGTCCCTGCCGGCCGACACCGGATGGCCGGAGTTCGGCGGGCGGCCGATGCAGTTCCTCGCCCAGCTCGACTGCGCCGGGCTCGCCGCGTCCTTCCGCGCCACCGGCCCCGGCGGCGACTGGCCGCTTCCCGACCACGGGCTGCTGCTCTTCTTCCACGACGAGTGGCTGTCCGACTTCTCCGGCCGCGGCTGTCAGGTCCTCCACGTGCCCGCCGGCTCCGCGCCCCGGCCCGCGCCGGAGCAGGACCTGTGCAGGCCCGCCGTCCCGGCCGTTCCGGTCCGGTCCCGCTGGGAGCTCTCCGCGCCCTCCTACCAGGACCGGGAGCTGGAGAACCTCTTCCCGGACGACTTCATGATCGCCCTCGACCTCGCGGCCGACTTCCGCGACCACCTGCCCAGCCCGGAGGTGCGGGTGCTCGGCTGGTGCGACACCGACACCGGCCGCCCCGCCGACCACCGTCCGCTGCTCCAGATCGAGAACGCGGCCCTGGACGTGGACTGGGGCGAGTGCGTCAACGTCTCGTTCTGGATCACCGGGGAGGACTTGGCCGCCGGCCGCTTCGACCGGGCGCGGCACGGCTTCGAGATCGCCTGACCGGCCGCCGCGGCGGGGTCGGGGCCGGTCGTCGGGCCCGTTGTCGGGCACGGTCCGGGCGGCCGCGTCCGGCGGGGCGGCCCCGGCCCGGCCCGATTAGGCTGCTGACAGTGGCCGGGGAACCCGGCCGCGGGGGCCGGGTCCGGAGTGAAGCGGTGAAGCTGAGGGGCCGGAGCGAGGAGACCGACCGGGAGGCGCAGGACGCGCCGGAGCCCCCGGTCGGCGAGCTGGTGCGTTCGATCCGGGAGCACCCGTCCCGGCTGCCCGAGACGCTGGCCGTCTTCGCCGTCCGCCACCGCGGCCCGCGGGCCGCCCGTCGGATCGCCGCGCTCCGGGCGGCGCACCCCGACGCGGCACCGGACGAGCTGGTGGGGCTGGTCGTCGAGCGCGGCCGCCGGGTCAGCACGAGCGAGGGGGCGTTCGTCGGCGGGCCCTTCCTCTGGCTGGTCCCGTTCGCGTTCTGCACCGCCCTGCTGGCCCAGGGGCAGCTCCTCCTGGAGCTCGCCGCCCTCGCCGGGCGGGACCCGGCGGACCGGGCCCGGATCCCGGAACTCATGGTGCTCCAGGGTGCCTACCCCGACGTGGCGATCGCCGAGCGGGCGCTCGCCGCCGAACCGGGTGCGGACACGGCCGACCTGCCCGGCCACGAGGCCGGACCCGAGGCCGGGCCCGGAGCCGTGCCCGGACCGGAGGCCGGAGCCGAGCGCACGGCCGAGGTGCCGGCCGAGGTGCCGGCCGCCGGAGGCAGGCCCGCGGCAGGGCCCGCGCCCGAATCCGCCGCGGCGCCGGAAGCCGCTCCGGCGGCGCCCGCGACGGGGCGGTGGCGCTCGTTCTGGTACCTGATCTGGCGGATGGCCCGCCTGCTCGGGCTGACCAGCGAGGGCACCGATCCGCCGCCGTCCCGCTGGCACACCGCCGGCGAGTGGGCGCTGGTGGGGGCGGTCCTGCTGATCGGGACGGTCGCACCGCTGGTGTGGCTCCCGTACATGGCCTACTCGTACAACCGGGCCACCGACCGCGTGGCGGCCACCGGTGTCTCGTACTACTTCGGCGGGCATGCGGCCGGTTGGCTGGAACCGGGTCGGTCGCGGACCGACCCCGGCCTCGTCGCGGCTACCTTCCAGGCGCTGGTCTCGGTGCTCGTCCCGGTGGGGACCGTGCTGTTCCTGCTGGCCACCGACATCCGGCTGGCGGAGAGCCGCTGGCCGGTGCTGGCGCTCGCCCTGGTCGTGGTCTCCGGCGTGGTCGGCACGCTCTGGTACCGGAGCCACCGCCCTCGGCGCCGCCGTCGGGAGACACCGCCCGCCCCGTAGCGGCCTGCTGTTCGACGGCCGAACAGGCGTTCCCTGGTTTCGCGGACAGGGGCCCCGCCCGCGGGCCGCGTCGTTGATCCGTTCGGATGGGAGGGGTGGTTCCGACCTGCGGGTGTTTCGCGTGCGCAGGGAATCGAAGATCCGTCTAGAGACGGCTGGGGGATTCCAACCTCTCCATGGTCGAGATTCACCCTATCGGGCGGCACTTGCGGTCCGTTCCGGGTGGGTCGGGGATCGGTGATCTAGGGTTCCCGGTGGACCGCCCGAGAAGGCGGAGCGCATCGCAGTATTTCGCCAACACCCCCACCATGACGCCTATCTGACGATCCGACACGGCCTGGCCGAGGCGGGTCGGCGTGACCTGACCAGATGAAGGAGAACCCTGCCGATGCCGGTGGACACCAACCCGGAGACACAGCAGGTGCCGCAGCAGTCGAGCCTCACCACAGCTGCTGCCCGCAATCTCGCCACGACCACCAAGTCCGCGCCCCAGATGCAGGAGATCACCTCCCGCTGGCTGCTCAAGGTGCTGCCCTGGGTGCAGGCCGCCGGTGGCGCCTACCGGGTGAACCGCCGCCTCACCTACACCGTGGGTGACGGTCGGATCGAGTTCATCAAGACCGGATCCGAGGTGCGGGTGATCCCGCGCGAGCTCGGCGAACTGGCCCTGCTGCGCGGCTTCGACGACGACGACGTGCTGATGGCCCTCGCCGACCGCTGCGAGCAGCAGGACTTCGGCCCGGGCGAGGTGCTGGCCGAGCGCGGCGCCGCGGCGGACCGGATCTACCTGATCGCCCACGGCAAGATCAACCAGATCGGCACCGGCAAGTACGGTGACGAGACCGTCGTCGGCGTCCTGGGCGACGGCGACCGGTTCGGCGAGCAGGCGGTCCTCGACCCCGACGCCGTTTGGGAGTTCACCGCCAAGACCGCCACCGCCGGCACCGTGCTCTCGCTGCCCCGCCGGGACTTCGAGGCCATCCGCGACGGCTCGCCCGCGCTGCAGGCGCACCTCCACGAGTTCCTGGCACTGCCGCTCCAGCGCCAGAACGAGCGCGGTGAGGCCGAGATCGCCATGTCCGCCGGCCACCACGGCGAGTACGAGCTGCCCGGCGCCTTCGTGGACTACGAGCTGAAGCCGCGCGAGTACGAGCTGAGCGTCGCGCAGACCGTCCTCAAGGTGCACACCCGGGTCGCCGACCTCTACAACCAGCCGATGAACCAGACCGAGCACCAGCTCCGGCTGACCATCGAGGCGCTGCGCGAGCGCCAGGAGTTCGAGCTCATCAACAACCCGGAGTTCGGCCTCCTCAACAATGCCGACTTCGACCAGCGGATCCAGACCCACTCCGGCCCGCCCACCCCGGACGACCTCGACGAGCTGCTCAACCGCCGCCGTGACCCGGACTACCTGCTCGCCCACCCGCGGACCATCGCGGCCATCGGGCGCGAGCTGAACGCCCGCGGCCTCTACCCGCACCATGTCGACCTCGGCGGGCAGCAGGTGCCGGCCTGGCGCGGTGTCCCGATCCTGCCGTGCAGCAAGATCCCGATCACCAAGGAGAACACCAGCTCCATCCTCGTGATGCGAGTCGGCGAGGACAACCAGGGCGTCATCGGCCTGCACCAGACCGGGATCCCGGACGAGTACCAGCCGAGCCTCTCGGTCCGGTTCATGGGGATCAACGAGAAGGCGATCATCTCCTACCTGGTCAGCGCCTACTACTCCGCGGCGATCCTGGTGCCGGACGCGGTCGGCGTCCTGGAGAACGTCGAGATCGCCCACGGCCGCCACTGAGCGGCGGCGCGGCCGCCGTCCACCGGCGGCCGCGCCCGAATCCGGTCCGGCCGTAACCGGTCGACCGCAAGATCGTTTCACTTGATGTCGGACGGCCCGCCCCACAAGGCGGGCCGTCCGGTGTCGGGCGGGCCTTCCCGTGGAGGGCGGCCGCTCGACGAGGACCCGTAGGCGAGGTCCCGACCGAAGACGTTTCCCACGTCCCCCGCGACGCGAGAGGTGCATGGAACCCATGCCGCAGCCCCAGCAGCCCCGACGGATACCGGTGGACGGGCAGCCGTGACCGCAGACCTGATCGTGGTGGGCGGCGACGGTGGCGGAGCCCGTGGACGGCGTGCCCGGCTGGCCGGTGCCGCGGCCGGGGTGGCCGCACTCTGCGCGCTGCTGAGCGGCGCGGCCGGTGCCCGGGCGTCCGAACACCAGGGTGGCGGAAGATCCCACGGGCCGGTCGTCGAGACCTGCGTCTCGACCGGGACGGATGTCTCGGTGTCGGTCGGCCCCGGCGGCGTGGACGTCGATGTCGACGTCGACGTGGAGGTCGGGGTGACGGTCGACCACTCGGGGAAGCCGCACCACCCCAAGCCGAAGCCGCACCCGAAGCCCGGCCACCACCACCCGTGCCCGACGCCGACCCCGACCCCGACGCCTCCCTGTCCCAGCCCGACGCCGACCCCCAAACCGACCCCGACACCGACCCCCACGCCCAAGCCCACGCCGAAGCCCACCCCGACGCCCGGCCCGACCCACACCGCGACCCCCACGCCGATGCCGACACCGCCGCCCACCGCCGCGCCGGTGCCGCCGCCCGCGCCACCCCCGACGCCGCGGCCGACCCCGCCGCCCCCGTCGCCCCGGCCGACGCCGAAACCCACGCCGAAGCCGACCGCACAACCGGTCGTTCCGCCGCCCGCGCCGGCGCCCGAGCCCCCGGCCCCGCCGGAGCCGAGCCCGAGCCCGCCCGCGCCCAGCCCCGTGCGGCCGAAACCGGTGGCGAAGCCCGCCAAGGTGCCGCTCGCCCCGCCGGTCCAGGCACCCGAGCGGCACCACGGTGGCGCGACCACCAGGACGATGCTCGTGGTCACCGTGCCGGCGGTCCTCGCGGCGGCGGCCCTGCGACCGCGTGGCCGGTCCGGCCGCGGCGGTTCCGGCCGGTCCTGACCGGCCCGGCGGATCGCAGCGGGCCCCGGGGGACTTCCGCCGAGAACTCTCCACCCACCTGGCCCGCGGCCACCCGTCCCGCCTGCTCGGCCGCCGGCAACCCCGGCCCCCGGCAACGCGGGTGGCCGAAAGCCCGGTGCCCGACCGCACTGCTCCCCGGCGGTCACGGTCGCAGCCGTCCGCGCTCGTCACGGCCACGCGACCCGCGTCCGACGGCCGCGGCCGTACCGGGCGCCGCTCGGCGAAGCCGTCGTCCCCGCGAACGGGTCCCGCCGCGGACCGGCCCCGCCGAGCGGCGACTGTGGCCCACCCCCTGAAATCCCTAACCCTGGAAAGGAGTTCCCATGTCCGAGTGGTTGGCGCTGGCCATCGCCATGTCGGCGGCCTGTGCCGTCGTGGTGGCGGTGGTGCTGCTGAGGCACCGCCGGGTCAGTGAGGACGAGGACACCGACGAGACGCCCGACGTCATCGAGTACATGACGATGATGATCGGCGTGGTCTACGCGATCGTGCTCGGCCTCGCCATCGCCGGCGTCTGGGAGGCGCGCGGCGCGGCCCAGGACGACGTGTTCCGCGAGGCGCAGTCGCTGCACGAGGTGAGCGAGCGCGCCCAGGTCTACCCGGTCGAGTTCCGCGACAAGGTCCAGGCCGACGTGGACGCCTACGTCTCCTACGTCGTGGACGTCGAGTGGGAGTACATGCGCGAGCACGGCGAGGTCTCCGCCCGGGGCACCGAGCTGCTGGAGAAGCTGCGCCAGGACGTCGCCACCCGCACACCGGCCGGCGACCTGGAGGCCCAGGCCTACCAGCCGATCATGGACCGGATCAGCGTCGCCGACGACGCGCGCAACGCACGGGGGCAGAACGCCGGCCCGACCATGCCCGGCGTGGTCTGGTTCGGCCTGATCGTCGGGGCGGTGGTGACGGTCGGCATGGTCTTCGCCCTGCAGATCCGGCGCTCCTACCGGGAGTTGCTGCTGGCGGGGGCGTTCAGTGCGCTGATCGCCTTCCTGCTCTTCCTGATCTGGGACTTCGACGATCCGTTCGGCCGCAGCGTCTCGGTGACAACCCAGCCGTTCACCGACCTGTTCCCCACCCTGGGTGGCGGTCAGGACTGACGTACCGCTGCGGCGGCCTGCTCGGATAACCTGGTCGGGCCGTCGGGGGCCGGCTCCGGCGCGCCAGCGTGCCGAGAGGAAATGCCGACCGTGACCTACCCGACGCCCGGTCCGGGCGCCCAGTTCCCGCCGCAGCGTCCCGAGCGGGCGTGGTGGTGGCTGCCCGAGAAGGAGCGTCGCCGGCGCAGGGCGCAGCGGCAGGAGTGGCTGGCGTACAAGCGGCGGAACAAGAAGAAGAAGGACCGCGACTGGTCGGACGCCTGTGACGGCGCCGACTGTTGCTGCGACCTCGGCGACCCCTGCCTGATCGCGCTCGTCCCGGTGATGATGGCCGCGGGAGTCCGGTTCGCCCTGACCGGCGGCCGTGGTGGTCACCGGGGCACGGGCGGGGGTGCCGGCGCGGATCCGGCCGCGCCCGTGCCGGGCGGGTTCGCGGCGGGCGTGCTGTACGGCGCGGTGCGGTACTACCGGGCTGAGGTCAGCCCGAAGCGGCCGGCCTGCTGCCCGTACACGCCGAGTTGTTCGACCTTTGCCGTCCAGGCGCTGCACCGGCACGGCGCGGTGCGCGGCGCCCGGCTGACGGTCGGGCGGCTGCTCCGCTGCCGCCCGGGCGTCGCGCGCCGCGGGACGGCAGACCCGGTGCCGGGCCGCTGAGCAGCCGAGGGGCCGCGCGGATCACCCTGATCCGCGCTGCCTCATGGCCAAGTCCGTGCACGACGCCGGATGGTCGCAGTTCCTCGCGATGCTGGAATACAAGGCCACCCGGTACGGGCGTGCCTTCGCCCGCATCGGCCGCCGCTGAGCCTCCCGCGACGGCCCCGCCGGTACGGTGGCGTACGGGAGCAGCCCCGTCGAGTGGAGGAGAGCCATGGAGAGCCGGGACTGGGACGAGCGCTACGCCGCGGGCGAGTTGGTCTGGGGTGCCGAGCCCAACCGCTGGGTGGTCCGTGAGCTGGCCGAGCAGGCCCCGGGCCGGGCGTTGGACGTCGCCGCCGGGGAGGGCCGGAACAGCATCTGGCTGGCCCGTCGGGGCTGGCACGTCACCGGCCTGGACTACTCCGCGGTGGCGCTGGAACGGGCCGAGCGGCTCACCGCGGACCTGCCCGACGAGGTGGCCGACCGGCTGACCTGGCGCCACGGCGACGCCCGCGAGCTCGAATCCCCGCCGGAGGGCTACGACTTGGTGCTGGTCGCCTATCTGCAGCTTCCTGCCGAGGACCGCCGGGCCGCCCTCGTGCGGGCCGCCGCCGCGCTCGCCCCCGGCGGCACCCTGCTGGTGATCGCCCACGACAGCACCAACCTCACCGGGGGCGTCGGCGGTCCGCAGGACCCGCGCGTCCTCTACACCCCGGAGGACGTGCTCGCCGACCTCGACGGTGCCGGGCTGCAGACGGTCCGGGCCGAGCGCGTCCACCGGCCGGTGGACGCCGCGGTCGGTCACCGACCGGTCGCCGGGGCCGCTGTGGCCGATGCCGGCGCGCCGCAGCGGACGGAGGCGATCGACGCCCTGGTGCGGCTGGAGCGCACCGCCTGAGGATTCGCCGCCAGGTCGGGGCAGCGCCGGGTGCCGTCGACTTCGGCGCGCACCGGAGACCGCACGCCACGCTGCGGTGTGTCAGCCGCCGCGCGCCGCCCGGGTGTGCTCGGATGATCCTGTCTTCGGAGCGGCGTGGTCGAACGATGTGGTGCGGATCGCCGGAGCGGGGTACGTGACTCAGGGGGAGGCGGACCGCGCGAGGAGCCCCGGACGCGGCCGGTCTCTACAGTGCTGTAGATTCAAGCCGGCAGGCGGAGGAACGAGGAGGGCGCGATGAGCGTTTCGCTGGCCAAGGGGCAGAAACTGAGCCTGGAGAAGGCGGGCGGTGGCCGGCTGGGCGTGGTCCGGATGGGCCTCGGCTGGCGCGCCGCGCAGAAGAAGGGCTTCTTCGCCAAGTTGCTGGCCTCCCAGGAGATCGACCTGGACGCCTCGGCGGTGCTGTTCGCCGGCAGCAAGCCGGTGGACGTGGTCTTCTTCCAGCACCTGCAGAGCAACGACGGCTCGGTCCGCCACAGCGGCGACAACCTGACCGGTGGCGCGGGCGACGCGACCGACGACGAGTCCATCACGGTGGACCTCGACCGGGTGCCGGCCGCGGTCGACCAGATCGTGTTCACCGTGAACTCCTTCACCGGGCAGACCTTCCAGGAGGTCGAGAACGCCTTCTGCCGGCTGGTCGACGAGCAGACCGGTGCCGAGCTCGCCCGGTACACGCTCACCGGCGGCGGCCCGTACACCGCGCAGATCATGGCCAAGGTGCAGCGTGCCGGGAACGGCTGGCAGATGGCCGCGATCGGCCAGCCGGCGAGCGGCCGTACCTTCCAGGACCTGATGCCGGAGCTGGTCAAGCACCTCTGACGAGTGCCGGCAGGGCGCTGCCGGGAGGCCGGCGGTTCCGACCGGACGCCGCCGGCCGCTCCGCGCCCGCCCACCCCCGAACGCGGCGCGGGACCCGTCCGATCTCCCCCCGGACGGGTCCCGCGTCCGCTGAAGTCCCGGCGGCGGCCGGGCGGCCGGGCGGCCGGGCCGCCGTCGGCTCGGGCCCACGGGCGGCCGCACAGCGGTCGGCTGCGGACCTCGGCGGGCCGCCCTGCGGGGAGCGTGCCACCGGTGGCGCTCGGTCGGGTGGACTTCCGCGATATCGCTGCGACGCGCTCGACCGGTCCGCTAACACTGGCCGCATGGACGACGACGCCGTGCAGTTGCCCGCGCACCTCACCATCCGGGTCGGTGCCACCGACGACCCGGTGGCCGCCGTGGTCGGCCTGGAGGCCTGGGAGTCCCGGGAGAAGTACCCCCGGCTGATGATGATGCCGCCCGTCTTCGGCAGCCTGGAACGGGTCGGTCCGAGCGCCTGGCGGATCCTCGACTTCCACTCCACCACCCCGCAGATGGCCCGGGACGACCTCGGCCACCGGTTCCGCTGCTGGGCGCGGACCGAGCCCGGCCACCCGTTCGCCGCCTCCTGGAACATCACCGCCGAGGAGCGCGCCGCGTACACCACCGCGTACCGGCGGATGGACTGGGAGGCGCTGGACGAGATCGCCGTCGCCGGCCGGGAGTACCGCATCTTCCGGGCCGAGCAGGTGTTGCGCTCCGGGCCCGAGGGCATCGAGCCGCCGCGCCCCACCGACCCGGACCCGGCCGAGGTCGGCAAGGGCCACCGTGCGCCGTCCCGGGTGCGCGGGTTCGTCATCGACCCGGCCGCCTCCGTCACGCTGGTCGACGGCATCCTCCGGCTGGACATGGCGGCGCTGGTCCCGGCCGGTCACGGCATCCCCGAGGACGTCCGGGCCGATGCCCGGCTCGCCTCCCACCTGTACCCGAACGTCCTCGTCCTGCCGGTGCACTGCGCCGTCGCCGAGTACGCGAAGGGCCGTTGGGCGCCGATGACCGCGGCCTGCGAGTCCCCCCAGGCCGCCCGTGACAGCCTCGCCGCCTACCTGCGCGACTTCGCCCCGCGGATGCTGCCCCGGCTGACGGCGGACGAGCGCGCCCGGTACGCGGCCGCCGCCGACCGCCTGGACGCCGAGCGCGGCCACGAACTGTCCGCCGGCGAGCGCCGGTTCCGTCTGGTCCGGGTCGAACCCGTGGTCCGCCTCGGCCCGGACGGGCCCGAGCTGCCCCGCACCTCCGACTGGGACCCGGACCTCCCGGTCAAGCTCCAGGAGCAGCGCGACCGCGCGGCCGGCATCCGCTACGACGACGAAGAGAACGACGTGCAGGAGAACGATGTGCAGGAGAACGACGGCGGTGGCGACGAGGTCGGGTTCGCCGGGGACTGACTGCCCGCCGCTGCCCCGGGCGGCCGGGCCGTCGCGACCCGTCCGGCGGCAGGCACGCGAGAGCGGGGGATCCGGGTGGGCCGGATCCCCCGCTCTGTGCGCGGTGTCAGCGGGCCGACGGCGAGGGCGCGGCCGAGGGGGAGACGTTCGCCGACGGGGCCGCCGCGGGGGACGCGGCGGCGGAGGCGGACGCGGTGGGCGTCGGGGACGGGCTCGGGCAGCCGGGGGCGGTGGGCGACGCCGTCGCGGTGGCCGACGGGGTGGCCGTGGGCGTGGCGCCCGCCGTGGCGGTGGCGGTGGCCGACGGGGAGGCCGTCGGGTTCGGGGTGCCGGTGGCCGAGGGGGTCGGCACCGGGCAGCCGGTGGGCGTGGCCGTCGGCGTGCCGCCGGGCGTCGCGGTCGGGGTGCCGGTCGGGGTCCCGGTGGGCGTCGCGCTGGGCGAGGTGCTCGCGCTCGGGCTCGGCCGCCCGCTCGGGGACGTGCTCGCGCTCGGACTGGCGCTCGCGCTCGGCGGGGCCGAGGGGGACGCCGTGGCCGGTGCGGGCGACGGCGAGGCGGCGGTCGAAGGAGCCGGCGCAGACGGAACGGACGCGCCGGGCGGGACCGGCGCGGCGGGTGCGGTGGGCGAGCCGGTGGCGGCCGGGGCCGGACGGTTCGGGACGGTGGTCGCCGTCCCGGTGCCGAAGTGGGCCATCCAGTTCTTGACGGTCCGCAGGTACTCGTCGGAGTGGTTGTAGCCGAGGATCGCCCGGTCGAGCTGCGCCGGGTCGGCGAGGTCGCGCCCGCCGGCGCACAGGTAGCGGCCGGCGGCCTGCGCGGCGTCGAAGATGTTGTTGGGGTCGGCCGTGCCGTCGCCGTTGGCGTCCACACCCCAGGAGGCCCAGGTGGAGGGGATGAACTGCATCGGACCGACGGCCCGGTCCCAGACACGGTCGCCGTCGTGCCGGCCGCCGTCGGTGTCCGGGATCGCCGCGAAGCCCTTGCCGTCGAGGACCGGCCCGAGGATCGGCCGGTACGTCGTCCCGCCGGCGTCCACGGCGCCGCGGTCGGCCTGTCCGGACTCGACCTCGCCGATCGCGGCCAGCAGCTGCCAGGGCAGGTGGCAGCCGGGCGAGCGCTGCGCCAGGGCGGTCTCGGCCTGCCGGTAGGCGGCGAAGACGGTCTCCGGCAGCGCGGGACCGGTGCGGAACGGGCCGGCCGAGGGGTCGCCGGGCAGCGCGGTCGGCGGCTGCGGCAGCGGGACGGTGCCGCCGCCGTCGACGGGTGTGCCGGGCCCGCCGGGCGTGTTCGGGAGCGTCGGAACGGCGGCACCGGGCACGGTGGTGGCGACGGCCCGGGTGGCCGTGGCACCGCCCGTGGACTGCGGCGTGTCGGCCGCGGCGACCGGGGCCAGGCCGAGGCCGGTCACCTGGGAACCCGTCAGTGCCGCCAGTGCGGTGAACACCGCCGCGGTGCCGGCCATCCGCTTGCCCAGCCGCAGCCGGTGCCCCGTCCGCCGATCGCCGCCCAGCGCTGCGCTCATGCCGTGCCCCTCCCCGTGACCGTTCGGACTACCGCGAAACGGACCGTCCGCCGGCATGGTGCCTGACGGTGCATGACAGATCGCGTCCCCGGGATGATTAGTATCACGACGATCTGACGCGGTGGAGGTGGCCAAAGGTTGCCCGAGGCGCCACCGTCGGATGAACGCGCAGGTGGCGGCGCCCGGGTGCGGCGGGGCCGACCGGCGCGGGCCCGGCGCGGGCCGGTCGTGACGCTCCCTCGGACCCCGCCGCCGGGCCGGGGTCAGACCTCGATCAGCATCCCGTCCTCGGCGACGGCGGCGCCGGCTGCGGCGAGGTCCCGGGCCAGCGCCTCGGTGCCGGGGGAGCCCGGATGGGCCAGCGGGTTGGTGTTGTTGAGGTGGGTGTAGAGGTAGCGGGGGCCGGGGAGGCGGGCGAGGTGGGGCAGCGAGTCCCGGACCGCCAGGTGGCCCATGCCGCGGGAGGTGCGCGCACCGCCGGTCCGCCCGGCCAGTTCGTCGTCGGTGCTGAAGGTGCCGTCCAGGATCACCACGTCCGCACCGGCCACCGCCGCCTCGACGGCCGGGGTCCAGGCGGCCAGCCCGGGTGCGTACACGGCACGGGCGCGGCTGCCGGCGGCGGTGAAGCGGTAGCCGACCACCCAGTCCGACCGGCCCTCCCAGCCCTCGCCGGGCAGGTCGGCCGCGTACCGGGGGCGCTTGCCGCCGAGCGCCAGCGGCTCCGCGCGCAGCCCGCCGTCCAGCTCGACGGCCTGCCCGGGGGTGAGGGTGTGCCAGCGGGCCTTGGTGTACGGCGCGAGCAGCGGGCCGACCGGGAAGCCCGAGTGCAGGGCGTAGCGCACCGGGAGGGTGGCGTGGACGGTGAGGGCGGCGGCCTCCCGCAGGGTCAGCAGGCCGAGGGTGTGGTCGAGTTCGGCGCTGGTGAGCAGTGCGCCGCGCAGCGGGGTCTCCCGGCTGCCGGGCACGGGGGCGAGTTCGGGTGCGGCGAGGAGCTGGCCACGCAGGTCGGGCGAGGCGTTGACCAGGTACCAGGCGGTGCCGTCGGCGCTGACGGCCAGGCAGTCCTGGGTGCGGGCGGCGCCGGTGCGGCGGGCGGTGGTGCAGCCCGCGCAGCCGCAGTTCCACTGCGGCAGCCCGCCGCCGGCGGCGGTGCCGAGGATCCGGATCTTCAGCGCAGCCTCCGTGGGACGGGCGCCGGGGTGCCGGCGGGGGCGGGTCCGGTGACCAGGTGGTGGTGCGGGGAGAGCCGGCAGGCCGGGTCGGTGGCGCCGGCGTCGCCGGTGAACTGGAAGGCCTGGCAGCGGCAGCCGCCGTGGTCGACCTCGCGCAGCGCGCAGCTGCGGCACGGCTCGGGCATCCAGTCGGTGCCCCGGTACCGGTTGAACGCCGCGGAGTCGTGCCAGATCGCGGCGAGCCCGTCGGTGACGGCGCTCGGCACCGGCAGGCCCGGCAGCTGGGCGGCGGCCAGGCAGGGCAGCACGTCGCCGGTGGGCGCCACGACCAGCTGGCGGCTGCCCCAGCCGTCCATGCAGGGTTTGACGGTGCCGTCGTGGTGGTCGGCGGCGACGTGCACGATCTCGATCCGCTCACCGTGCCGCTCGCGGGCGGCGGCGACGTCCCGCTCGGCCTGCCGGACCTGGGCCTCGTCGGGGGCGAGGTGGGCCCGGTTGCGCCAGGCCCAGCCGTAGAACTGGGTGTGCGCCAGCTCGACCCGGTCGGCGCCGAGCGCCACGGCCAGCTCGACCAGCGCCCCGAGGCGCGGCAGGTTGCCGCGGTGCAGCACGGCGTTGACGGTCAGCGGCAGGCCTGCGCCGGTCAGCAGCGCCGCGGCGGCGAGCTTGCGCTCGTGCGCGGCCAGCCCGGCGACGGCGTCGGCCCGGCGCAGATCGGCGTCCTGGACCGAGAGCTGGACGTGGTCCAGACCGGCGTCGGCCAGTTCGGCGGCGCGGGCGCCGTCCAGCGGCAGGCCGCTGGTGACCAGGTTGGTGTAGAGGCCGAGGCCGCGGGCGTGCGCCACGATCCGGGCCAGGTCGCGGCGGAGCAGCGGCTCACCCCCGGTGAGGTGGACCTGCAGCACGCCCAGTCCGCGGGCCTGGTCGAGGATGCGCAGCCACTGCTCGGTCGCCAACTCGTCCCGGTAGCGGGCGAGCTCGACCGGGTTGGCGCAGTAGGTGCACTGCAGTGGGCAGCGGTAGGTGAGTTCGGCGACCAGGCCGAGCGGTGCGGGCCCGCGGCCGGCGGCGCCGGGCAGTCCGGCGGCCGGCTGCGGCCTCGCCGGCGCGCCGGTGCCGTCCAGGGCGAGCAGCCGCCGCTCGGCGAGGTCGGCCAGCAGCTCGCGGACGTGGCCGCCGTCCACCCCGTCGTACTCGGCGGTGAGGCCGGCGGTGATCCGCTCGGCGTCTCGCCGGCCGTCGCAGTGCCGCAGGACGGCGGCGGCGCTGTCGTTGAGCAGCAGGACGCCCTCGGGATAGAGCAGCGCGGCCCGGTCGCGGACCGGGTCGTGCACCAGCCGCACGCCGGGCCGCAGCCCCGGCCGCAGCGCGGACGAGGGGCCGGCGGTCGGGGCCGTGCGGGTGACCGCTGCCGGCGGTGGGCCGGGGGTGCGGTCGGCCGCCGTCGGGGGGACGGCGGCGGTCACCGGTCGGCCCCGTAGTCGACGGCGTCCAGCATGGCGCGCAGCACCTCGCACTTGAACGCCAGCGCCTCCACCGCCGCCTGCTGCTGCGCGGCGGTCGTGCAGTGGTCCAGGACCAGCTCCAGGGTGCGGGCGCTGTCCCGGCGGGCGGTGGGGATCCGGTGCTCGAAGTAGGCGTACCCCGCCGGGTCGATCCACGCGTAGTGGGTGCGCCAGGCGGTCACCCGCCGGGCCATGTGGTCGGGCGAGAACATCTCGGTGAGCGCCGCCGCGACCCCCTCGGTCCACGGCCGGGTCTGGCAGAAGTGCAGGTAGCCGTCGACGGCGAAGCGCACCCCGCGCGCGACGTGGCGCTCGTCGGTCACTTCCGCGCGGTCGAGGCCGACCGCCTCGGCCAGCACCAGCCAGTCGGCCAGGCCGCCCTCGTCGCCGTTCGGCCCGTCCTGGTAGCCGAGCCGCTCCACCCAGGCCCGCCGGACCTCCGGCAGCGGGCAGTTGGCGATGATCGCGGCGTTCTTGCGGGTCAGGCAGAGCTGGTAGTACCAGCGGTTGGCGACCCAGCGCCGCAACTCCGGTGGCGTGCAGCCACCGGAGTGCAGGCGTAGGTGGAACGGGTGGGTGTCCCAGTACCGCCCGCGCAGGTCGTGCAGCCTGGCCGCGAACCGCTCGCGGGTCAGCGGTTGCGCCACTGGGCGGCCCGTCCGGCGTACGCGGTGACCTCGGCCCCGGTGCGGTGGCACTCCACCGCCGGCGCGGACCAGCTGGGCTTGTCGGCGCCGGCGGGGCGCGCCGGCGGTGCGGCGGGGACGGGGTGGGGCTGGCTGTTCTGCTGCATCGGTCCTCCTCGGGCCGGGGGAACTGGGAAGGGGGCGCGTGCGCCCCCTGGGTCAGGACGCTACGAGCAGCCGGGCCCGGCCGCCGTTCCGAACCGCGCGATCCGCGGACAATCGCGCTCGAACGGGTGACGGACGGCGGCCGGGCCCGCCCGGCCGGCCCCGGCCGGAACGCCGGCCCGGGCCCGGGGCGTGCCTTCCCGGGGCCACCGGCTCAGGTGGCGCGGCCGAAGGCGATGAGGTGGCCGTCCTTGGTGCCGACGAACACCCGCCCGTTGTCCGTCGCCGGAACGGAGAACCTGGTCACCGTGCCGAGCGGGAAGCTGCGCCGCATCTTCAGCGTGCCGTTGACCGGCACCGGGTCGTAGACCCGCAGTTCACCGTTCTGCCCGCCCGGCCCGGTGCCGGAGTAGATGAGCCAGACCAGCGCCGAGCCGCTCGTCGTCCCGTTGGACGTCACCACCGGCGAGCCGGAGGCGTAGCCGAAGCCCTCGGCGCTCGTCCCGGCGCTGGTCAGCTGCGGGTTGCCGCTGCCGTTCACCGAGTACTTGAGCGCGCGCAGCGAGCCGTAGTTCTCGATCATGTAGACGTAGCCGCCGTCCCCGCCCCAGACACCCGGGTGGCCCCAGACGCCCTTGTACGGGCCGGTCGTCCCGACCACCGCGTCCGTGCCGTTCGGCCCCTGGCCCATGCCGCCCAGGTTGTCGCGGTCCAGCAGGAAGATCCGCCCGTCCTTGCCGACCTGCACCAGCAGGTGCGGGTGCGCGGAGGTGCCGAAGCCGGTCGGCAGCGCGGCAGGGCCGCCGGAACCCAGGTCCAGGTCGTCGTGGTCGAGTTGGCGGTTGTTGGACGGACTGAAGAAGTCCTTCGGCGCGAGGCTGCCGTCGCTGTTGACGCCCAACCGGACCACGGAGTCGGCGAAGTGGCCCTGCGGCTTGTCGCCCGGCCCCTTCGCCGGGGACGAGCCCTCGCCGGCGCCGTTCCCGGTCGCGATGAAGATCCGCCCGGAGCCGTCCGAGACCAGCCCGCCGCCGCTCATCCAGACGCCGCCGTTCTGCGACTTGGAGCCGGACTCGGTGGACCAGAGGGTCAGCTTGCGGGTCGAGGTGTTGACGCCGGCCACGTGGCCGACGTACGTGCCGACGCCGCAGTCGGAGGCGAAGCCGAAGTACACCGCGCCGTTGAGCAACAGGAGTCCGGCCCGCTGCGCGGAGGTGTTCGGGTTGAACGGGACGCCGGGGCTGTTCACCGGATCGCCCTGGACGGTGACCGGCCAGCCGCTGCGCTCGGCGCCCGAGGCGGTGTCGAGGGCGTGCACGGAGAAGTGCGCGCCGTTCTCGTTGGACTTGGCCACCAGGTAGACGGTGCCGGTCGCCTTGTCGTACACCGGCGTCGAGGTGATGCCGGTCCCGGGGGAGAGGCAGGCCGTCGAGGACGGCACGGGCGTGCCGAGCGCGCGCTGCCACAGGATCCGGCCGTCGGTCGCGCCCACGCCGTAGACGTGGTTGGTCTCGGTGGCCACCACCACCGTCGAACCCGCCACCAGCGGCTGCGCGAACACCGCGCCGTCGACCGCGGTGGACCAGCGGCGGCCGAAGTCCGCGGCCGACACCTGTGCGGGGCCGAGGTTGGGCTCGGCCGCGTCCCATGCGGTGCGCAGGGAGTTGAGTGAGATGGTCGGGTTGTCGGCCCGCGCGGGTATCGCGCTGACCAGCGACCCGGCCGCGGCCGCGGGGGCGAGCAGGACCAGTCCGGAGAGGAGGGCGGTCCCGGAACGGGACGCGCGGGCCCTGCGCCGGACGGCCCGGGCGGGGGGTGGGTGGAGTCGGCTCATACGATCCGCCTTGGCTGTCGGGGGACTACGGGGTACGGCGCCGTGGGTCATTCTGTGAACGCCTGCGCCGCGCCCGCATCCGCCCGCCGCTCCGGCACCGGCCCCGTTCACGCCCCGGGGGGAACCGGCTGCGCCGCCCGGCGCCCCCCGCCGCATTCGAACGGCCCAGACCGGGGGACGCCCCCCGGCCCGGGCCGTTCGAATGCGGCGGCCGTCAGCCGCCGAGCGACTTGGCGAACACCAGGGCCAGGCTGCCCTCCGCCGCCGCCTCCAGCCCGGCGTTGACCGCGTCGCCCGGGCCGCGGTCCTTCACCACCTCGACCTCGTAGGTGTGGCCGCCGGTGACGAAGAAGGCGACGGGGTGGCTGTGGTCCGTGCGGGTCACGATCACGGCCTCGGTGCCGACCCCGGGCAACGGGGCGACCGACCTCGCGGGGTCCGCCTTGGCGGAGGCGAGGACGCCGGGCGCGACCTCGCGGAGGGAGGCGTAGGACTGCCGGTTGCCCCAGGTGCAGCCCCAGACCGGGGTGCCGTCGGACGCCGCGTCGGGGTGGGTGGTGTTGAGCGGCTCCACCGCGTTGATGGTGGCCGACACCTGGGCCGGCATGAGCAGGGTGCAGGCGTCCTTGGGGCGGGAGCCCGCGGTGCCGGTGCCGGTGCCGGTGCCGGTGGCGGTGGCGTCGGAGCCGGGCGATCCCGTGGGGGCGGCGGTCGGGGCTGCCGTCGAGCCGCCCGTCGAGCCGCCCGTCGGGGCGGCCGTCGGGGCGGCCGAGGTGGCGGCGCCGGTGGGGGTGGAGCCGGCCGGGGAGGCCGCCACCACCTTGCTGCTGCCGGACGAGCACCCGGCCAGCGCGGCGCCCGCGAGCGCGAGGGCCGGCAGCCAGAGGTGTCGGCGCTGCTGTCGGAAAGATGCGTGGAGCTGCACGGGAACCCCCTCCGCTGACGCCCGCCGGTGCGGCGGACTGGGACGGTACAGGATCGTAGTGGCCGGTCGAGCGCGATATCTCCCGTTCCTGCAACGGGTGTTGTACAGCCGCGTGACAGCCGGGGACAGCCGCTCGAACGGCCCGCTCCATAGCAGTGGAGGACCGGCCGTGGTCGTGCTCTACACCATCGGCTCCCCGGACGGGTGACGTTCCGGTGAAAGTGGTCATGCCAGGAATGGCCGCCCGGCATTCTTGGGCCGGTGACCAGGCGGATCCGCGCCCGGCGGATCTCGTGACCAGGCGGACGGAGGCCCTGACAGTGAGCACGAACCTGCCGGAGACCGTGGCGGAGGGCCGGGTCGTCCTGCCGGCGCCGCCCCGGGTGGTCGACGACCTGGCACGCGACCTGACCCACGCCGCGGCCGCGGTCCGGGCCGTCTCCCGGGGCGCCCGCTGCGGTGGCGGCGACGTGTCCGTCGCCGCCTACACCGCCGTCGTCTGCACCGGCCGCTCGGCGGCCCGCGCCCTGGAGGAGGCGGCCGCCTGGTGCCGCCAGGCACCCGAGGCGGAGGTGCACTCGCTGGCCTGGGCACGTGTGCCGGGCCACCGCGACGACGTCTTCGAGTACCGGGCCACCCTGGCCGTCAGCTTCCCCGACCACGAGACCGGCGAGCACACCGGCGACACCCACCACCACGCGCCGCGCTGACCCGAGGTTAGGATCGCCTTCATGGACCATGGGGGCACGAAGGACGGGGGCGCGACGGAGCCCGAGGAGCGCGAACTCTCCACCGGGGCGGCCGTCGCCGTCGGCGTGGTGGCGGCGCTCAGTGCGGTGGCGGTCCTGCTGGCCGTCTTCCACTGGCTGGGCTGGACCATGCCCGGTCTGGGCTGGCTGCTCGCCAAGGGTGCCGTCAAGGTCTGCACGGGCGGGGCGGTCGGCCTGATCGCCGGCGTCGCCTGGCTGCGCCAGCGGGGCCGCCGGAACTGAGTGTCGGCCACCGCGGCGGACCGAGCGGCCGCCGGGCGGGGCCCGGGGGAGCGTGTCGGCTCAGGGCTGCAGCACCAGCCGGCCGCGCAGGCCGCCGCGGTCGAGCCGGCGGTGGGCCTCGGCGGCCCGCTCCAGCGGGTACGTGTCGGCCACCCGCAGGGTGAGCGAGCCCCGGGCGGCCAGCTCGGCGAGCCCGGCGAGGGCGGGACCGTCCGCAGCGATCCAGACCGTGTCCACCCGGATACCGCGCAGTCCCACCGGGGCGCCGCCGGAGACGGAGACGAAGGCCCCCCGGTTGCGGACCGCGCCCAGGGCGAGCGTCCCCAGCAGCGCCGCGTCGAGCGCGCCGTCCACCCCACCGGGGACCAGCGTCCGAACTGCGGTCGCCACCTCGGCGGTGCCGCGCGGCACGAACCACTCGGCGCCAAGCTCCCGCACCGCGGCCTCGTCCTCCGGACCGGCCAGAGCGACCACCCGAAGCCCGTTCAGGACGGCCAGTTGGACGGCGAAGCCGCCCACCGCGCCGGCCGCGCCCGTGACCAACAGGGTGGCACCGTGCGGCAGATCGAGCAGGTCGAGCGCCTGAACGGCGGTCAGCCCGTTGAGCGGGAGCGTCGCGGCCTGGACGGCGGGCACCCCGGACGGCGCGGGGGCGAGCGCGGAGGCGTCCAGCACCACGAACTCGGCGTAGGTGCCGAGCGGCACGTCGAGCCGGTCGCGCAGGCCGATCACCGCGTCGCCCGGAGCGAAGCCCGTCACGCCGGGGCCCACCTCGTCGACCACCCCGGCCACGTCCCAGCCGATCCCGGTCACCTCGCGCGGTGCCATCAGTCCCGCCTCCACCAGGGTTCCGGCCCTGGTGACGGAGTCGACCGGGTTGACGCCCGCGGCCTCGACCCGCACCCGCACCTGCCCGGGGCCGGCCGCGGGCAGCGGAACCTCAACCAGCTCCAGGGCTTCGGGTCCGGCCGGGGTCCGGACGACTACGGCGCGCATGGTGCACTCCTTCGGATCGGTGTCGGGGCTTGCGAACGCCACCCAGGCTAGGGAGAGTTGCTCTCCATCAGGAAGTACGAACCCACAGGTGCGTACCGAACGGGGAGGAGAGCCCATGGCCACCATGACGGCCGCCCAGCGCCGCGAGGCCGCCCGGGTCGGATTCGACGCCTACATCGCCGAGTGCCCGGCCCGGCAGCTGCTCGACCGGATCGGCGACAAGTGGGTCAGCCTGGTCGTCAACGCCCTGGCCGACGGCCCGCAGCGGTACAGCGACCTGCGCCGCCGACTGGCCGGGGTCAGCGAGAAGATGCTCACCCAGACCCTGCGCGCCCTGGAGCGCGACGGCCTGCTCACCCGCACCGTCACCCCCTCGGTGCCGGCCCGGGTCGACTACGCGCTCACCCCGCTCGGTACCGGGCTGCTGCCGCTGATGCAGTCGATCAAGGCGTGGGCCGAGGAGCACATGCCCGACGTGCTCGCCGCCCGCGAGTCGTACGACGCCGCTGCCGACAACGGGACGTGACCGATGGCCGGACGGCGAGGACCGGTCGGCCGGGACGGAGGGTGGGCCGTGTCTCCCGGGGGTGGACCCCGGGAGACACGGCCCTCCGCGTGCGGAGGTGACGGCAGTCGATGGCTGCCGGCGGTGGGTGCGCGACTCGTCGGGCTCGGAGCCGCGTCCCGGCGGACGCACCGTGTCGGGACGGACCCGAGTCGCTAGACCCCGCTCGGACGGGGCCCGATGTTCTTGGTGACACCGGTCAGCACGGGCTGGAGCCGGTCCACCAGCTTCTGGTAGTCGGCCTTCCGGCCGTCGGACCACTGTCCGAGGCCCACCACGAGGACGCGGTCGACGCCGGCGAAGGACTGCACCCGGCCGCTGTCGGCGGACAGGGCGGGCAGCCCCCGGCCGACCGGCGGCGTCTGCGCGGGGACTTGGGGGTCGCCGGCGGCCTTGGCCAGCTCGATCAGCACGTGGGCGGTGTCCCGCGGGTCCCGCAGGGTGAACACCGCCAGGCTGAACCGGTTGTCGTGGCCGTCCCGGTAGAGCGCGGTCTGCTCGCCGGCGCAGCCCTTGCCCTGCTTGAGCAGACCGGCCAGCCGCGGGCCCACCGACCCCTCCGGCGGGCAGGAGAGCTGGGTCTTGGCCGTCACCCGGGTGTAAACCGTACCGTCGGCCGCCTTCACCTCGGTGGGGAACACCTGGTCCAGCGGCGCGGCCGGTCGGTCGGCGGCCGGTACGGCGGTGGCCGGCGGAGCGGAGGCCGTCCGATGGCCCGACTCGCCGTCGTCGGAGGATCCCACGGTGCTCATCACGCCGTACGCGGCCGCCGCCGCGGCCAGCGAGAGCGCCAGATTGCGCGGCCACACCGGCCGCTGCGGTTCGGGTCGGCCGTCCTGGCCGGGAAGGTCATTGCTGCTGTTCACCCCGGCACAGTAGCGCCAACGGGACCGAACTGATGATCGCCCGACGGGTGCACCGCCGGGTCTGCGCGGCCCGGGCCGGATGGCGCGGGCCGGGTGGTTCGGGCCGGATGGCGCGGGAGGCGCGGGTGGTCAGGCGGGCGGGGGCCGGTGGTCCAGGCGTTGCTGCCAGGTGGTCAGCAGCGCCTCCAGGGCGGCCGACTCCTCAGGGGTGAGCAGCTCCAGCAGACGGTGCTCGTTGCGCATGTGGGCGGTGAAGGCCTCGTCGATCAGCCGGCGTCCGGCCTCGGTGAGGGCGACGACGCGGGCGCGCCCGTCCTCCTCGCTGCGCCGGCGGGTGACCAGCCCGGCCCGCTCCAGCCGGTCGATCCGCTTGGTCATGGCGCCGGTGGTGACCATCGTGTGGGCGGCCAGCTCGCCGGGGGCGCGCTCGAACGGGGCGCCGGCGCGGCGGAGCGCGGCGAGCACGTCGAACTCGCCCTCGCCGAGGCCGTAGCGCCCGTACACCAGGCTGAGCTCGTCGGTGAGGCGGGCGGCCAGGCGGTGGAGCCGGCCGATGACGGCCTGCGGGGAGACGTCGAGGTCGGGCCGCTCGCGGTGCCACTCGGCCTGGATGGCGGCCACGTGGTCCGGGGCCGGGGCCGCGGCCACCGGTGCGGGCCTTGTGGGCGGGTCGCCGTGCTGCTGCTCCATGGGGCCATTCTAGCCGGATGGCTTCCTGGGAAGGTATATTTGCTTCCATGGAAGCGAAATTCCGCTGGGTGCTGCTGACCGCCGTCGCGCCGGTGGCGTGGGGCGCCAACTACTACGTCACCCGCGAGTTCCTCCCGGTCGACCGCCCGCTCTGGGGCGCCGCCCTGCGTGCCCTGCCGGCCGGGCTGATCCTGCTGGCGCTCCGCCCGCGACGACCACGCGGCGCATGGTGGTGGCGATCGGCGGTGCTCGGCCTGCTGAACACGGCCGTGTTCTTCGTCCTGCTCTACGTCGCCTCCCAGCTGCTGGCCACCAGCGTGGCCTCGACCGTCATGGCGGCCTCCCCGCTGGCGATGATGCTGATCGCCTGGGCCCTGGTGGCCGAACGCCCGGCCCGCGCCCACCTGGTCGGGGCGTTGGTGGGTCTGGGCGGCGTCGGGCTGATGCTGCTCACCCGGCCGGGTGCGGTGAGCCTGCCGGGCCTCGCCGCCTCGGCGGCGGCCATGCTGGTCTCCTCGTGCGGCTACGTCCTCGCCGGCCGGTGGCGGGACGGCGCCGACGTCCTCGCCTCGACGTCCTGGCAGCTGACGGCGGGCGGGCTGCTGCTGCTCCCGGCCGCCGCAGCCGTCGAGGGCGCCCCGCCCGCGCCCGCCCTGCCGCAGCTGCTCGCCTTCGGCTACGTGACCCTGGTGGCCACCGCGCTGGCGTTCGCCGCCTGGTTCGCCGGCCTGCGGCACCTGCCGGCCGGAACGGTCGGCCTGCTCGGGCTGCTGAACCCGCTGACCGGCGTACTGCTCGGCACCGCGGTCGCGGGGGAGGGGCTGGGCCCGCTGCAACTGGCCGGTCTCGCCCTGGTGTTGGCAGGCGTGGTCCTCGGCCGCCCGCGCTACCCCACCCGCCGCAGGCAGTGCGACCTCGCCCACCCCGCACCTGCCTCGACCGTTGCACCCCCACGCCCACGCCCAAGCCCAAGCCCAAGCCCAAGCCCAAGCCCGCCGTGCCGCGACACCCCCTGAGGGGTCACCGGTTGCGGCTCGCGTGCTCCGGGAGCCCGGCGGCCATCGAGTGGGAGAGACCGGGTCGGTGGCGGATCCACCGCTTCGCCGTACTGCGATGCCGGCGGCTTCGTGACAACGTGTCCGGGTGCCGGGTGCTCAGGGGCCGGGCTCTCGGGTGGCGACACGGAAGGACGGTGCGGTGGGCTTCCTGCAGTGGCTCGACATCTACGAGGAGGCGTGGGCCGACGAGCGCGCGCTGGCAGGGCGATCGTGCCCCGAGTGCGGTCGGGCCGATCTCGGCCTCGCCTTCGTCAGGCCGCCGTCGTCGTCCCGCGGTGTCATGGCCGCGCTCTGGTGCGACGTGTGCCTCCACGGAGTGTTCCTGGGAAACTGCTCCGAGCCGGAGTCGGTGCGGATCCGGAGCCGGGACGAGGCGCGGCGTGAGCGGCTGGTTCCCAACTACACGGTGATTCCGCCGGTTTAGACGCCCGTCGGCCGTTCCGGCCGCGACTCGCGGTGCGTCGGTCCTCCCGGAGCCGGGCCTGGAAAACCCGGTGACTGTGGCGCGGTGTCTTCCCTACACTCGGCTCCCAGAGACGCGCTGCCCACCGTTCCGGGGGTGGCGCACCGTGACGAGTACAGGGAGGGACCGGTCGTGCGCTACCGCACCACTGTCGTCGTTCCCTCGTCCCGGTACGAGGTGATCCTGGTGTCCTCGTGCGCCCGGTGCCCGCTGCGCGGCCGGCACCGGTAGTCCGCGACGAACGCCTGAACCGCACGTCCTCCCGCGCCCGTTGCCGGATCGGCTCCCGGATCGGCTCCCGCATGCGCGGGCCGGTCCGGGCGGGCTGAGGGCGGTGCCCCGTACGGCCGTGAGTTCCCCGGCCGTGCCCCCGTCGGCGCCGTCGTCGCGGTGAATCGCGCAGTCCGACCCCTCGTAACGCCATGAAAGGCACCGGGCCATGCGCACCGACCTCGTCACCACGACCACCGCCACCGCCACCGCCGCTGTCGCCACTGTTCGCAACCTCGGCATCCTCGCCCACGTGGACGCCGGCAAGACCACCGTCACCGAGCGGATCCTCTTCCTGACCGGTGCCACCCACAAGCGCGGCGAGGTCCACGACGGCACCACCGTCACCGACTTCGACCCGCAGGAGCGCGACCGCGGCATCACCATCTTCGCCGCCGCCGTCAGCTGTTCCTGGGACGGCCACCGGATCAACCTGATCGACACGCCGGGCCACGTGGACTTCGCCGACGAGGTGGAGCGCTCGCTGCGTGTGCTCGACGGAGCGGTGGCGGTGTTCGACGCCGTTGCGGGCGTCGAACCGCAGAGCGAGTCGGTCTGGCGGCAGGCGGACCGGTACGGCGTGCCGCGGATCGCGTTCGTCAACAAGCTCGACCGGGCCGGCGCCGACCTCGACGCCGCGGTCGCCTCCATCAGGGAACGGCTCCATCCGGCGCCGCTGGCCGTCCAGCTGCCGATCGGCCGGGAGGACGGCTTCACCGGTGTGGTCGACCTGCTCGGCATGCGCGCCCTCACCTGGACGGACGGTCCCGGACCGGACGGCTACCGCGAGGGACCCGTGCCCGAGGAACTGCGTGACGAGGCCGAACGGCGCCGCCGGGCGCTCGACGAGGCCGTGGCCGGGCTGCACCCGGGCGCGCTGGAGGAGTTCTGCGACCGCGGGTCGCTGACCCCCGGCACGCTCGCCGCCGCCCTGCGCGACCTCACCCGCACCGGTGAGGCCGTGGTCGTGCTCTGCGGCTCGGCCTACCGCAACCGGGGGATCGAGCCGCTGCTGGCCGCCGTGACCGCGTACCTGCCCTCGCCGCTGGACGTGCCCGCCGTGCGCGGCGAGCGCGACGGCGTCGAGCAGGAGCGCGCCGCCGACCCGGCGGGTCCGTTCGCGGGCCTGGTGTTCAAGGTGAATGCCACCGCCACCGGCCGGCTCACCTACCTGCGGATCTACTCGGGCACCCTGCGGAAGGGGGACACCGTGCTGGACGCCGGAACGAAACGCACCGAGCGGATCGCCCGGATCCTGCGCGTGCAGGCCGACCGGCACGCTGAGACCGAGTCGGCGACCGCCGGCGACATCGTCGCCGTGGTCGGGGTGAAGGCCGCCCGCGCGGGCGCCACGCTCTGCACGCCCGCGGAGCCGCTGGTCCTTGAGCCGACCGTCACCGCCGACCCGGTGGTCACGGTGGCCGTCGAGGCCCGGCGCGCCATCGACACCGACCGGCTGGCCGCGGCGCTGGCCCGGCTCGCCGAGGAGGACCCGTCGCTGGTGGTCCGCACCGACCCGGAGACGGGTCAGCGGGTGCTGTCCGGCATGGGCGAACTGCACCTGGAGGTAGCGGTGGAGAAGATCCGTCAGGCCGGCCAGGGGCTGGAAGTCACCGTCGGACGGCCGCAGGTCGCCTACCGGGAGACCGTCTCGGCGGGCGTGACCGGCCTGGTCTACCGGCACGTCAAACAGGACGGCGGCGCCGGCCAGTTCGCCCACGTCGTCCTCGACGTGGCGCCACTGGCGGGCGGCGACGGCACCCGGGCGGCGGAGGGGTTCGAGTTCCGCTCCACCGTCACCGGCGGGCGGGTGCCGAAGGAGTACGTCCAGGCGGTCGAGGCCGGCTGCCGTGACGCGCTCGCCGAGGGCCCCGTGGGCGGCCACCCGGTCACCGGCGTGGTGGTCACGCTGACCGACGGGGCCACCCACGCCAAGGACTCGTCGGACCTGGCGTTCCGCACCGCCGGACGCCTCGCCCTGCGCGAGGCGCTGCGACGCTGCCGGCCGCTGCTCCTGGAACCGGTCACCGAGGTCACGGTGACCGTGCCCGAGGACGCCGTCGGCGGTGTGCTGGGCGACCTCGCGGCGCGCCGCGGCCGGGTGAACGGCTCGGCACCGCGGGGCGGCACGGCGGTCGTGACGGCCACGGTGCCGCTGGCCGAACTCTTCGGTTACGCGACCAGGCTCCGCAGCCGCACCCAGGGCCGGGGCACCTTCACCGCCCGGCCCGCCGGCTACGCCCCGGCGCCGCAGTAGCGGGCCGCCGGCCCGGCCCCGTTCCCGCACGGGAGCGGGGCCCGGCTGCGGGTGGGGTGGCTGGTCGGGTGGCCGGTGGGGCGGCCGGTGGCGGTGGGGGTCAGGTGCGACGGCCGGGGTGCTGCCGTCGCACCTGGCCCGGCGCCTGCCCCGTCGGCCGCCTCCACCCGCGGCACCGCCACCCTGTCATCCGTCAGGGACCGCTGCCGCCGGACCGCTCCTACGCTGCTGAGCACTGGCCAGACCAGTCACATCAGAGGAGATCCACCATGCGCAAGATCCTCCACGCCGCCGCCGCGCTCGCGCTCGCGACCGCCGCCGTCACCACCGTGGGCGCCACCGGAGCCCAGGCGGCCGACGGGGCCTGGGACGGCTGCCCGTACGGGGCGGTCTGCATCTACGGCGAGGGCGCCCCCACCTCCACCCCGCCGACCGACGTCTTCTGGAGCTACGGCGCCCACAACCTGCAGAACAAGACCGGCTGGCACTGGGTCCTCAACAACCAGTCCGGCGGTGCCCACGCCCACCTCTGCCTCGGCTACAACGGCACCAACTGCAACTACGACATGCCGGCCCAGAACGGTGTCTGGGCCGACCTCACCCCGGTCAACTCCATCACCCTGGACCGCCCCTGACACCACCCCGCCCCGCTCACAAGCCCGCGTCCCCGCCCTGCTGACGCCCTCGGTGGCCGCCGGATCCTCTCCGGCGGCCACCGCCGCGTTCAGCGGTGACGACGGCGGAGCTTCCGGCCGGTGGGACTCCTGCCCTCCGGGGCCGCCCGGCGATCAGGACGCCTGCGGCGAGGCGCAGCTGACGTCCCGGGCGGGTATCCGATCGGCCAGCAGGTAGGACTCGACGAGGTCGCGGACACAGTCGTCGGGGCCGGGGTACTGGCCGTGGTCGCCGTTGCCGGTGACCGTCACCAGGCGCGATCCGCGCAGCGCCCGGTGCGCGCCGAGCGCCGCCTCGTAGTAGGTGGCCGGATCGTGCACCGAGTTGAGCATCAGCGTCGGCGGCAGACCGGCGCCCGTGACCCGCACCCGGGGTGCCGTCGGTGCCGGCCAGGAGGCACAGACGGCGGAGAAGGCGAGCGTCCGGGCCCCCACCAACGGCCACCGGGCGGTGTACTCGGCGCCGCGGTTCGCCCAGGTGGTGAGGTCGCGCGTCCACGGCGTGTCGGTGCAGGTCACCGCGAAGTACTCGGCGAGGAACTCCGGCGAGAGGTACCGGCCGAACAGCTGGTTCGCGGCCTGCCGGCCGGCGGCGCCTGCGGCCGGCCAGTCGTCGAGCGCCGCGAGGGCGGCGGCCAGCGCGGGGAAGCCGTCCTTCTCCTGGTAGAGGGCCTGGATGGTGCCGTTGTCCAGCTGGTTGGGGCCGACGGTGAGCGGGCCGTCGGTGAGCGGGGTGTCGTGCAGGGCGGCGCGCCGGCGCTCCCAGTGCGCCTTCGCCTCGGCGGCCGTGGCGCCGTAGTGGTAGGTGCCGTCGCGGGCGGCCAGCCAGGGGAGGAAGTCCTCCTCGAAGCGGCGCTGGAAGCTCATCGGCTGCCCGAGCTCGAAGCGCTCCCAGGTGCCGTCGAAGCCGATGTTGCTGTCCAGCACCATCCGCTCGACCCGCTGCGGGAAGAGCGTCGCGTAGTAGGCGCCGATCATGGTGGCGTAGGAGGGGCCGTAGTAGCTGATCCGCCGCTCGCCGAGCAGCGTGCGGAAGAGGTCGAGGTCGCGGACGGTCTGCTCGGTGGTCAGGTACGGCAGCAGACCGCCGCTGCGCCGTTCGCAGTCGGCCGCCAGTTTGCGGGAGCCGGCGATGACGCGGGCGCGGTCGGCGGGGGTGTCGTCGCGGAAGTCCCCGGCGAGGAAGTCCCGGAACTCCTCCGGGGTCTGGCAGGTCGGCCGGGTGCTGTGGCCGACCCCGCGCTGGTCGAAGCCGACCACGTCGTACGCCGCGCCGACGGCCGGCGCCGCGCGCACGAACCCTTCCGGGCGCAGCAGTCCGGCGCCGCCGGGCCCGCCCGCGGCCATCAGCAGCGTGCCGCGCCGCTTCGCCGGATCGGTGGCCCGGTGCCGGGAGACCGCGACGGTGACGTCGGGCCCGGCGTCCGGGTGGTGCCAGTCGCGGGGGACGGCCATCGTGGCGCAGTCCAGCGCGGGCGCCTCGGCGCAGGGCTGCCAGGTGAGTTGCTGTTGGCCGTAGCGGTCGGGGACCCGCACGGTGGCGGCGGCCGAGGCCTGGCCGGCACCGGCGACGACGGGCAGGCCGACGGCGGTCAGGAGCACGGTGGTCAGAGCGGCGAGCGGTGCCCGCCTACGGCGGGTGCGCCGGGTGGGCGCGGCTGCGTTCGCGGTCACAGCGGTCGGGTTCTTCGTAGCGCTCAGGTTCACGGTGATGATCCTGGCCGCCCGGAGCGGCCCGATCGATAGTGTGCGCACCCGTCTTTGCGGTGGTGCAGGCGACACCCCCCGAACGGCGGGGTCGGGCGGGACCACCTGATCGGTCGGTTCGTCCGGTCGGTCGGTCCACCTGGTAGGGCGGTTCGCCCGGTCGGTGGGTTCGTCCGGTCCGGCGTGTCCGCCCGGTCCGGGGTGTTCCCGGCGTGTTCCGCCGGGACCGGTGGCCCGCCCGGTCAGAATCGACGGGGCGGCGAGCAGGCGCGACACTGCCGAGGCCCCGGGGCGTGTCGATCCGGCCGCTCCCCGCTCGACGTAGGGGTGACGGCGGGGGAGCCTCCCCGCCCGGAACGGAGGAGGAGAGCGCCATGCCCAAGCTGCGGGTGCACAATCTGACGATCACCGTGGACGGCTTCGCGACCGGCTCCGGTCAGCGGCTGGACGCGCCCTTCGGTGACGGTGTCGACGGGCTCCACGACTGGATGTTCGCCGCGATGCGAGACCTCGCCGAGGGCCGCACCGGCCTCGACGTCGAGGAGGTCGCGCGGGCCGAGGAGAACATCGGCGCGACCATCATGGGCCGCAACATGTTCGGGCCGCAGCGCGGTCCCTGGCCGGACGAGTCCTGGCGGGGCTGGTGGGGCGAGAACCCGCCCTACCACCACCCCGTGTTCGTCCTCACCCACCACCTGCGGCCCGACCTGCCGATGGAGGGCGGGACGACCTTCCACTTCACCGACGAGCCGATCGAGACCGTGCTGGAGCGCGCCTTCGCGGCGGCCGAGGGCCGGGACGTGCGCCTGGGCGGCGGGGCGGCCACCGTCCAGCAGTACCTGCGGGCCGGGCTGGTGGACGAGCTGTGCCTGGCGGTGGCGCCGATGCTCGCGGGCCGGGGCGAGCGGCTGCTGGACAACCTGGGCGAGGCGGTCGACGGCTACCGGGTCACCCGGATGGTCGCCTCCCCGGCCGTCACCCACGTCCACCTGGCCCGCCGCTGACCTGCCGGACCGGCCGCCGGCCGAGCCCCGGCCGTTGCCCCGCCCCGGCCACCGCCACCACCGTCGCCACCGCCCCCGGCCCGCGCCTCAGTACGCAACGGTGAAGCGCAGACCGCGGTGGGCCGGCCGCTCGGCCTCGTCGACCAGCGCGACCGCGAGGTCCTCCATGGAGATGGCCGACCGGCCGTCGGCGTCGACGACCAGTTCGTCCCGCCCGAGGCGGTAGCGCCCGGTGCGCTCGCCCGGTGCCAGCAGGGCGGCCGGGCTGAGGTAGGTCCAGTCGACCCCGGCGGAGGCTCGGAGCAGGTCGAGCTGTTCGCCGCAGGCGAGGGCGATCGGCCGCCAGGAGGGCGGGAACTCGGGATCGTCCAGGACGGTGGCCCCGGTGCCGCCCGGCAGGGCCAGGCTCCCGGCGCCGCCGACGGCGAGCAGCCGCACGCCGGTCCCGGCCAGTCCGGCCAGCAGGCCCTTGGTGGCGACGGCCAGCTCGGACTCGCTGCCGGGCGCCGGCCGGGTGGCGGTGATCACGACGTCCTGACCGGCGCTCAGCCGGGCGACGTCCTCGGCGTCGGCGGCGTCGCCGGTGGCGACCACGGCGGCGGCCGGCAGGGCGTGCGGCCGGGCGGGATCGCGGAGGACGGCGGTGACCTGGTGGCCGCGGGTGAGCGCCTCGGCCACCACTCGGCTGCCGACGTTGCCGGCTGCGCCGAACACGGTGATACGCATGGGAATCCTCGGGAAGGTCGACCGGTCCGGGAGGACCGGGTGCGGATGGTGTGCGCTGTCAGGCCCGGGCGTCAGGCCCGGGCGCCGGGAGCGGTCGCCGGCTCGGGGTCGGGCTGGCGGGCCGGGTCCGGCCCGGCCGTGGTCGGTGCCGCGGCCGGCCGCCGGATCTGGGCGGCGGCCAGCGAGCCGAGCACGATCACCGCGCCGAGCCCCTGGACGGGAGCGAGGTCCTGCCCGAGGACCAGCCAGCCGAGGGCGGTGGCCACCACCGGGCTGAGCAGGCCGAGGAAGGTGACCGAGGTCGGCGGCAGCGCGCGGAGCCCGCGGAACCAGAGGCCGTACGCGATGGCCGCGCCGATCAGGGCGAGGTAGCCGTAGCCGAGCAGGTTGGAGCCGGTGAGGTGGGACGGCGGCGGGCCCTCCACCAGCAGGGTCACCGGGACCAGCAGCAGACCGCCCGCGGTGAGCTGCCAGCCGGTGGTGGCGAGCAGCGGGGCCGGCGAGGTCCACCGCTTGGCGAGCACGACGCCGGTGGCCATCACGACCGCGCCGCCGAGTGCGGCCGCGACGCCGAGGGCGTCCAGCTGTGCGTTGGCCCGCAGGACCAGCAGGCTGACGCCCACCACGCCGGCGATGCCGGAGAGCAGGGTGCGCAGCGTGAGCCGGTCGCCGAGCAGCGCGGCCGACAGACCGGCGGCGATCAGCGGCTGGACGGCGCCGACGGTGGCCGCGACGCCGCCCGGCAGGCGGTACGCGGCGACGAAGAGGAGGGCGAAGAAGGCGCCGATGTTGAGCGCGCCCAGGACCACCGAGCGCCACCACCAACTCCCCTTCGGCAGACGGCGGGTGACGGCGATGAGGAGCAGTCCGGCGGGCAGGGCGCGGAGCACCCCGGCGAGCAGCGGGCGGCCGGGCGGCAGCAGTTCCGTGGTGACGAGGTAGGTCGACCCCCAGATGGCGGGGGCGAGAGCGGTCACCAGCACGATTCCGAGTCGATTCCTTAGCACTAAGCCAATGTATCTCAGCGCTAAGGCAACTGGGGCGATCGATCGCACTGACGGGGTGTGAGGTATCTCACCGCTAAGCAATCGTTTAGGCTGGGCGGGTGGCAGATCACGTGGACCGAGTGGTGCGGCAGTGGGGTGCGGAGCGCCCCGACCTCGACGTCTCCCCGATGGAGGTGATCGGACGGCTCAAACGGCTCACCCGTCTGGTCGACGCCGAGCTGAAGAAGACCTTCGCCGAGCACGACCTCGACGCCGCCTCCTTCGACGTGCTCGCCACCCTGCGTCGCAGCGGCCCGCCCTACCGCCTCACCCCCACCGGCCTGCTGGCGTCCTCGATGGTCACCTCGGGGGCGATCAGCCAGCGCCTCGACCGGCTGGAGGCGCGCGGCCTGGTCACCCGCACCCCCAGCGGCTCCGACGGCCGCAGCCGCGACGTCGCCCTCACCCCCGAGGGGCACGCGCTGATCGACCGGGCCCTCCCCGACCACCTCGCCACCGAACACCGTGTCCTCGCCGGCCTCGACGAGCCGCAGACCGAGGCCCTGGTGGACGCCCTGCGCACCCTGCTCGCCCACCTCGGCGACACCAGCCGGCGCGACGGCCCCGCCCCGGAGTGACCGCCGGCCGCGCGGGAGCCCGGTGCGGCCGGTGGGCACCGTGCCAGGTCAGGGCCTGACGGCCAGCGCCTTGAAGAAGGTGTAGTGGAACGTCCCGCCCTCCTCGGCCGTCCGGTGCAGGTCGGCGATGCCCCGGTCGAACGCCTCGGCCGTGGTGAGGCCGGCCGCGAGTGCCTCGGCCCGGACGGACTCGACCATCGCGACGAACGTGCGCCGGGTGAACCCCTCCACCAGCTCCGGGCGGCTCCCGTCCGCGGAAACGGTGCGCGGGCGGACGGCGACGTCCCGGAAGCCGGCCTCGGTCAGCAGCGGGTGGAGCCGACGGCCGATCAGGCTGTCGCCACCTGCGAGGGTCTGCAGCCGGACCAGGTGGTCCACCGCGGCCCGGGCCGCCGCGCTCTCCGGGTGGAAGAACGCCGAACCGTGGTCGCCCTCGACCACGGTGATGGTGCCGCCCGGCTTCAGCACCCGGCGCAGCGCCGCCAGGGCCGCCGGCGGGTCGGCCAGGTGCTCCAGCACGAAGCAGACGAAGAGGTGGTCGAAGCTGCCGTCGACGAACGGCAGCCGGTGCAGGTCGCTGTGGTGCCAGTCCACCTGCACGCCCGGCGCGAGCGCCGACACGCGGGCGCGTGCCTGGGCGAGCGAGTCGGCCGAGACGTCGACCGCGGTGAGGTGGACACCCGGGTTGGCGGCCAGCAGGTGGACGGTCTGCGCCCCGACGCCGCAGCCCACCTCCAGCACCCGGCTGCCCGGTGGGTACGCCGTGCCGGCGTGCAGCAGTTCGACGAGGGTGTTCGCCTGGTCGCCGAGGCGTCGGGCCTCCGCCTCCGAGTAGCCGTGGACGTAGCCGGTCGCGCAGTCGGTCGCGTAGTCGGTCGAAGTCGCCGAAGTTGCCGAAGTCGCCGAAGTTGCGGAAGTCGTAGTCGTCGTCATGCCCCCACCCTGGCCCGCACAATGGACCGGTGAACAGGTCCAATGAGGCACCTATCGACAGGTCCAAACGCCGCACCGAACCCCCCGACGCCACCGTTACCGCCACCGCCCCCGCCCCCGCCGGGACCGACTTCCTCCAGCTCGACCCGGCCGCCGCCCCGCCCGGCGGACTCGCCGACTGGCTGGCCACCCGGCTCCGCGCCGCGATCGCGGACGGCCGCCTCCCCGCCGGCAGCCGGCTGCCCGCCACCCGGCTGCTCGCCGGGGAGCTGCGGGTCTCCCGAGGGGTCGTCACCGACGCCTACCGCCGGCTCACCGAGGAGGGCCAGATCGTCGGCCGGGGCAGGGGCGGCACCGTCGTGCTGGCCGCCCCCGCGCCGCCGCCCCCGCCACCCGCACCGCCCGCCCCGGAGCCGCCCGCACCGTTCGACACCGCGCCCGCCCCCGAGAGCTTCGACGTGCTGCGTGCCGCGGCCGCCCGGATCAACCTCGCCCCGGGCGTTCCCGACCTCGCAGCCTTCCCCCGCGCGGCCTGGCTGCGCGCCGAGCGCGCCGTCCTCGACGACCTCCCCGCCCAGGAGTTCGGCTACGGCGACCCGCGCGGCACACCGGCACTCCGCCGGGCCGTCACCCACTGGCTGGCCCGCAACCGGGGCATCCGCGCCGACCCGGACGAGGTGCTGATCGTCGCCGGGGCCGCCCAGGCCCTCACCCTGCTCGGCCAGGTCCTCTCCGGGAACGGCATCACCGAGGTGGCCGTCGAGGACCCCGGTTCGCTCGGTACCAGGCAGCACCTCGGCCACTGGCTCTCCGCCACCCCACCCGTCCCGGTCGACGCGGAGGGCATCCGGGTCGACGCCCTGCGGGCCACCGGTGCCCCGGCCGTTCTGCTGACCCCCGCGCACCAGTTCCCGACCGGCGTGGTGCTCGCCGGCGGGCGGCGCCGCGAACTGCTCCGCTGGGCCGGCGAGGGCGGTCTCGTCCTGGAGGACGACTACGACGCGGAACACCGCTACGACCGCCCGCCCGTGCCCGCGCTGCGCGCGGTCCACCCCGAACAGGTCTGCTACACCGGCAGCGTCTCCAAGCTGCTCGCCCCCGCCCTGCGCACCGGCTGGCTGCTCACCCCGACCCGCTACCGCGAGGCCGTGCTGTCCGCCAAGCGCTTCGCCGATCTCGGCAACGCCGCGCTGCCCCAACTCGTCCTCGCCCGGCTGATGGAGACCGGTGAACTGGAGCGCCACCTGCGCCTGTCGCGCCCGCGCCACCGGCGCCGCCGGGACGCGATGATCGCAGCGATCGACGCCCACCTGCCGGGTGCCGTCGTGCACGGTGCGGCGGCGGGGCTGCATCTGACGGTGACCTTCCCGGCCGGCCTCGACTGCTCCGACACCGACCTCGCGACAGCCGCGCTCGCCCACGGCGTCAAGGTGCAGCCGCTCTCCTGGCACGCCCGCCTGCCGCACCCGCCCGGTCTCGTCCTCGGCTACGCGGCCGGCTCGGCGGGGGAGATCACGGAAGGCATCGCGATCCTGGGCCGGCTCCTTCGCCGGATCGGGTAGCCCGGGTGGGGGGCGAAGCGGCCGCGGGGCGGTGGCCGGCAGGCGCACCGGCGCGGCGCACGGGCGGCGGCGGTCCCGGCGCCGATACCCTGGCCGACCGGATCGACCGCGCCCGCGTTCCCCCGGCCCAGCACGCTCACGCCTACTCTCTCCCCCTCGACCGTTCCGCCCCGCACCCCTCCCGGGAGTCACCATGCCGTCGCCTCGGCGGGCCGCACACGTCGCGGCACTCGTACTGCTGCTGACCGCCCTGAGCCCGGTGCCGGCCCCGGCCGGCACCGCACGCGGGTCGCACCGGCCCGTGCCGCCCGTCACGGAGGAGAAGCCCGTCGTGCCGTCCGAGGACTCCAGCCGGCTCGCCGGCCGCCGGATCGTCTACTCCTACCCCGGCCCCACTCCGCCGCCCGCCCTGCTCCGCGCCATCCGCGAAGGCCGGGCGGCCGGCGTCATCCTGTTCGGCGAGAACATCACCTCGCCCACCCAACTGCGCGCCGCGGTGGAGCAGTTGCGCCGGGCCGCCGCCGAGGCGGCGGAGCCGCGGCCGCTGCTGCTGATGACCGACCAGGAGGGCGGCCGGGTGCGCCGACTGCCCGGCGCACCCGAGCTGTCCGCGCGCCGCACGGGCCTGGCGGCCGACCCGGTCGGCGAGGCCGCCCGTTCGGGCGTCGGCGCCGCCCGCAACCTCGCGGGCGCCGGTCTCAACGTCAACCTCGCGCCGGTCCTCGACGTCTACGACACGCCGGACAACTTCATCGACCACCGCGAGCGCTCCTACAGCCAGGACCCCTCCGTGGTCGGGGTGTTGGGCTCCGCCTTCCTCGCCGCTCACCAGGGCCTCGGCGTGGCCGCCACCGCCAAGCACTTTCCCGGACTCGGCGCCGCCCCGCGCGACCAGAACACCGACGAAGGCCCGGTCACGCTGCCGGTGGGCCTCGACGAGCTGCGCGCCCGCGGCGAGGAGCCGTACCGGGCGGCCGTGGCCGCCGGTGTCCGCCTCGTCATGGCCTCCTGGGCCGTCTACCCCGCCCTCGACCCGGCGCGCCCGGCCGGCCTCTCGCCCGCCGCGATCCAGGGCGAGCTCCGCGACCGCCTGGGCTTCACCGGCGTCACCGTCACCGACGCCCTGGAGGCCGGCGCCCTCACCCCCTACGGCGACACCCCGGCCCGCGCCGTCGCCGCCGCGGACGCCGGGATGGACCTCCTGCTCTGCTCCGCCCGCGACGTCACCCAGGGCGACGAGGCGGCCGCGGCCCTCGCCGCCGCCCTCGACAGCGGCCGCCTCGACCGCTCCGCCTTCCTCGCCGCCCTGCACCGCGTGGACGACCTCCGCTCCTCCCTGGCGCCGTGACCGGTCCGGCCCTGCCGGAGCGGGGCCGGGCCGCCGGGCATCGGCTGTGGCCGGTGCGGGGTGGGCCCGGCCGCGTCCGCAAGCAGGGTCGGAGCCGCAGGCAGGGTCGGAGCGGGCGCGAACCCGCGTTGCGCCAGGTGAAGTGGGTTGGCCGGCCGGTGAGATGACGCCTCGGTGAAGACTGGTGGGGCGGCTGGGGGCCGTGGGGCGTCGGACCCGCGATGGGGGCGGGGCGGGTGGCAGCATTCGCGCCATCCAAGGTCGTTTTCCGGTCTGTCGGATGGTTTCTTGATCCGATTGCCACTCGGGCATTCGATTCGCATGCCAGGGTTGAGACCTGCCCGCAAGTGCAATGTCACATGTGGCAGGTTTTGGATTACTGGCAAGATGAACGGAGAGTCAGATGAACCGAATCGCTCTGCTCGCGGCCGGCGTCGCCGGCGCCGCGACGCTGCTGGCCGCCCCCCAGGCCGGTGCTGCGACCACCACCGCCACCACCGTCACCTGTGGTTCCTCCGGCCTGCAGGCCGGGCTGTCCACCAAGGTCTGTGCCGAGATCACCGGTGACCAGGTCCAGTTCTACGGCCAGATCAGCCTCGCCGGCCCGCCGAGCCCGGGCAGCCCGGCGCCGCAGCCCCAGGAGCTGATCACCGGGCTGTCCGGCCAGGTGGTCGGTGGCGCCTCGCTCGGCTCGGTGAACGGCTACACGCAGTTCACGGCCAGCACGGTGCAGGTGCGGGGCGTCGGTGGGACCGTGCCCTGCGGCTCGACCGTTCACGCCAGCTTCAGCGTTGCGAAGTTCCCGTGGAACCCGGCGCCGGTGAGCGTGGACGTCGTCGTCCCCTGCTGATGACGATGACCTGCTGAGGAGGCGCCCGCAGCACGAAACGGGCGCCTCCCCGGCGCGGCGCGGCCCGGGCCCTGGAAAGGGGCCCGGGCCGCGCCCCTTTGCGTAGGGCGGCTCGCCGCGCGGGACCGCGCGCAGCGCGTGCGCACCGCGGCCCGCCCGCCGGACCGGCCCGCCGAGCAGGTGTGAGGCGGGGGAGTGGCGGGCCGCGGGCGGTGGGTCCGGGGGCTCGGCGGGATGACGACTTGAAGAAGTCTTCATCCGCGCGCGATGATGCTCCCCGGCCTCCGGCCCGGCCCGTCGGCCGGACCGTCCGGGGGCCGGCCGAGGAGCACGCCACCCGGGCGGTGCACCCGTCGCGGCGCACCCGGTCCCGGTGCCGCCCCGTCCACCGAGCACCAGGGAGGGAGTGGACGATGCCGGTCCCGCTGTACCAGGCGAAGGCGGAGTTCTTCCGCACCCTCGGGCACCCGGTCCGGATCCGGGTGCTGGAACTGCTGCAGGACGGGCCCCGGCCGGTGCGCGAGCTGCTGGCCGCGATCGAGGTCGAGCCGTCCAACCTCTCCCAGCAGCTCGCGGTGCTGCGCCGGACCCAGCTGGTCACAGCCACCCGGGAGGGCAACACCGTGGTGTACGCGCTGAGCACGCCGGACGTGGCCGAGCTGCTGCGCGCCGCCCGGCGCATCCTCACCGAGCTGATCACCGACCAGGGCGAACTGCTCACGGAGCTCCAGGCGCCCGGCAGGCCCGCCGCACCGGCCGCGGGTGCGGCGGGCGGCGGCGCCGGCCCGGATGGGCCGCGACGGTGACCCGACCGCAGCATCGCGCCGCCCCACCGTCCGAGGCCCCACCGTCCGAGGCCTGACCACCCGACACCCGACCGCCGTCCGACCGCCCGCCGCCCGAAGGAGACCCTGGCGATGTCCGATTCCACCAGCTCCGACAGCACCAACGAGGAGAAGCGCAGGCGCAAGGCCATGCTCATCCGCGCGGGGATCTACATCTTCGCCACGCACCTCTTCGCCGGCTTCGTGCTGCTGCTGTTCGCGCTCGGCGACCGGCACTGAGCAGCGGCCCGGCAGGCCGTGGCGCGCGGCGCCAGTCACCGAGCGCCAGTCACCGGGCACCCGTCACCGGGCACCCGTCACCGATCGCGGGGGCGGTAGCGGTGGCTGGTGCCGGCCCAGACGCGGACGCCGTCGACCAGCTCCCGGGTGCCGTCGAGGTACCAGTTGGCGGCCGGGTACCGCAGCCGCAGCCGGTGGCGCAGGGCCGTGCTCTCGTCCCGCAGCCGGGCGATCCGGGCGCGGACGGCCCGGATCCCCGCGGGGCGGGTGCAGCCGTGGACGCGTTGCAGCGTGATGACGGTGTTGAAGGCGGGGGCGGGCTGGCGTTCCTCCCGCTCCAGTGAGCAGAGGTCGTTGATGAGCGTCGCCACGTCGGCGGTGTGGGCGCGCAGCGTGTGCAGCTCGGGATCGGCGTGCATCCGGGCCGGTGCCTCGGCGCCCTGGACGCGCTCCAGTATGTTCATGAACGGGTAGAGGCAGCTGGCGTGGCGGCGCAGCCGCATGGTCTCGGGCAGGTCGGGGGCGGTGCGGGCGGCGCGGTGCTGCGACTCGGCGAGGAAGGTCGCCAGGCAGGCCCGCCACTCGACGGCACTCCGCTCGCGCCAGGCCGGTGACATCGTCGCGCACTGGCGCTGCCACAGCTCCCGCCAGGAGCGCAGCAGCGGGGGGTCGTCCGGGGCGGCCGCCCGGTCCCGGCCTCCTGCGGGTACGGCGAGCAGCGGCTCGATCAGGCTGCGGGCCTCGGCCGGGCGGCGGCCGGGCGGGCCGTCGAACCGGTCGTCGAGGAGGGTGAACCAGCCGAGGACGTCGACCAGGAGGTCCAGTTCGGCGCCGCGTGCGCGGGGGTAGGCGTGGCCGATCAGCTCCGGGAGCGTGTTGGCGTGGTAGCGCGGCAGGTCGGCGGGGGTGAGCAGACCGTGGCCGATCATCCAGTCGTCGTGCCGGGTGGCGGCGGTGCGCAGCTCCCCGGGGGAGCGGCGGACGGCCGCGCGTGGTGAGGGCCCGGTGGCGGGTGTCGCGGGGCCGGCCGGGCGGGGGACGGTGGCGGTTCGTGCTCCGCGGGCGGCGACCGCCGGGGGAGCGGCCCGGGGGGCCGTACGGTCTGTGCCCGGGGTGTCGTGCGTGCCCGGGGCGTCGCGTCTGGCCGGACCGGCCTCGCTGCGCGGGGCCGGGGCGCCCTGCGGGGGCCGGTCGGCGCGCGGGGCGAGCCGGATGCGCAGGCCCTGGGCCTGGACGGTGGTCCACACGACCTCGCGAGCCCGGGCGCCCGCCACCGCCGTCGGCCGCCAACGGCGCAGGATCGCGGCGGCGGCCACGGTCAGCTCGGCCCGGGCGAAGGCCTCGCCGATGCACTTGTGCTTTCCCGCGCCGAACGGCAGGAACGCCTGCCGCCCGCCGCCGCCGGCCGCCCCGCCGCCTGCCGCGGCGCCGTCCGACCGCCAGCGGCCCGGGTGGAACCGCAGCGGCTCGGGGTGGAGCAGCGGGTCGCGGTGCACGGCGGTCAGGCTGTAGAGCAGCTCGGTGCCGGCCGGGATCCGGTACGGGCCGAGCTCCACCGGCACGCGCGCGGTCCGCATCAGGAAGGCGTTCGGGGCGTGCAGCCGGACGACCTCCTGGGTGACGCTGCGGGTGTACGTGAGCCGGGCGAGCGCCTCCGGGGTGGGCACGGTGCCCGCGGGGAGGTGCTCGTCCAGCTCGGCCAGGACCCGCGCCTCCACCCGGGGGTGGCGCAGCAGTTCGTCGATCAGCCAGGTGAGCGTGGTGGAGACGGTCTCGGTGCCCGCGCCGAACATCGTGATCGCCTCGGAGCGTACGTCGGCCTCGGTGAGCGGGCGTCCGGTGGCGGGGTCCGTGGCGGCGCGCAGCAGGCCGGGCAGGGTCCGGTCCGGCCTGCCGCCGAACGGACAGCCGCCGGTGTTGCCCGAGTCGCCTGCTCCGCCCGTTCTGCCCGCTCCGCCCGAACCGTTCAGTCGGGCAGGGCCGTTGACCGCCCGGTCGACCACCTGGTTGAGGACGCGGACGGCGGCGTCGAAGCGCCGGTTGACCGGCAGCGGCAGGCGCGCGAGCGCCGGGTGCGGGTAGAGCGACTGCACGATCTGGCCCTTCACCAGGTCGGGCAGCGCCCGGTGGAAGGCGAGCGCGGCCTCCTCGCTCAGCCGCGCGTCGAACAGCGTCCGGGTGACGAGGTCGAGGGCGAGGTGGTTCATCTCCTTCGCGACATCCAGCACCTGGCCCGGCCGCCAACTCGCGGCGCGCTCCTCGGCCACCCGGTGCATCACCGCGAGGTAGTCGGCCATCCGGTCCTGGCCGAAGGCGGGTTGGACGATCCGGCGGCGGTCGCGGTGCGTCTGGCCCTCGGACATCAGCAGGCCGTCGCCGAAGGCCGTCCGGAGGGTGTCCTGCACGGCCCCGCGCGGGCAGTCGTGCGCCAGCGCGACCAGCAGGGTGTGGACGAGGTGCGCGTCGGTGACCACGCAGACGGTGCGCGGTCCGAGCCGGATCCGGACCACGCCGCCGTGGCGGGCGAGCGAGTTGAGGAAGCCGAGCGGGTCGCGCAGCAGCGCGGGGGCGTGGCCGAGGCCGGGGACGGCGCCGGGTGCGAGCGGGGGAGGGCCGGAGGGGGCCGGGCGGGGTGCGCTTCTGGACGGGACGGCCGGTCTGCGGGGCTCGGTCGTCAGGGTCATGCCACTGCCTCTCACCAAATTGAACCGGCGCGGCGCCGCCGGAGCCGCCGCCGCGACAGGCGGAATCCGGGGGCCGGACAGCGCAGACGCAGACCCCCGCGCACGCCACCACCAGAGGGGGCGCGCACGCCATAGCAAACGCGCCGTTCGGGCGGGCGTTGCGCCGTACTCGGGGGGATCACTCCATCGGCGGACACCGGACGGCGCGCCGCCGAGCAGCGGCCGTGTCCGGTGGTGGCGGGCGCTCCGGGTGACGGCCGGTGCCGCGGAGCCGGTGCAGCCTCGGTGCGGCCGGGCCGGACGGCCGGCGAACAGGTTCGGGCGAGGGGCCCGGACGGGCCGGGGCAAGAGGGTCTTTCGGCCCTCGGCCGGAGGACTCCTCCAGGTCCAGCATGGTGCCTGACCAAGGAGGATCCTGATGACCCGTCTGCGCCACCGGCCCGCTCTCGACGTGCGGGTGGAGATCCGTGGCGAGCTGCCCCGGGAGGACGCCGAGTACGCCCGGACCCAGGCGGTGGAGCTGATCTCGGCACTCGGCCCGGACACGCACGCGGCCCGGGTCCGGGTCACCCGGCTGCGGCACCGGGCGCTGACCCGGCCGGCCGTGGTGCAGGGCTCGGTGGAGCTGGACGGGGTCGGGCGGGTCCGGGTCCAGCTGGCGGCCGCGACCGTCCGCGAGGCGGTGGACGTCGCGCTCGGCACGCTGGCCGGCCGGGCCGCGCGGCTGCGCGAGCAGGGTCACATCGGACTCGCCGCGGCCTACCAGAGCGCCTACTGTCCGCAGTACGTCCCGCGCCCGCTCGCCGAGCGCCGGATCGTCCGGCACAAGACGGTGGTGCCCGCGCTGCGCACCCCCGACCAGGCCGTCTGCGAACTGCTCGCCCTGGACCACACGTTCCACCTCTTCGTCGATGCCCTCACCGGCCAGGACAGCGTCGTCCACCGCGCGCCGGTCGACGGCGGACTCCGGCTGGTGCGGGCGCACTCGGCGGCCCGGTTCGGGGGCAGCGAGCTCCCGCTCACCGAGAGCCCCTACCCCGCGCCGCGGCTCGACCCGGCCGAGGCGGCCCGTCGGCTCTGGCTCACCTGCTGGCCGTTCGTCTTCCACACCGACCCGGACGGCGGCCGCGGCCGCGTCCTCTACCGCCGCTACGACGGGCACTACGGCCTGCTGCGACCGGAGGGGCCGACCGGACCGGAGGGGCCGCAGGCGCCGGCCGGACCGGAGGTCTGACGGAGGCCGAGCGGCACCGCACCACCGCCGGTACGCGCCACCGCCGGTACGTGTCCGCGAGGCGGCGCCACCCGGGGGCCGCCCCCGCGGCGCACCACACGCGCGCCACAGCACGCATCACCACCGAAGCAGCACCACCGAAGCGCGCCCCGCGGCACACCGCCGGGCGGAAGACGGGAGCAGGGACCATGGACTGCGAGGACGTCATGCTGACCGTCCGGATCACCGCGGCCGAGCGGGCCCTGCTGCGCGCGCTGGCGCGCAGTCACGGCAGCGACGTGTCCGAGGTGGCGGTGGACGGCCTGCTCGACGTGATCCCGGCGCTGACCGGGGACACCCACGCGCTTCGGTTGGTGCGAGTGCTCGCCCGTCCCGCGCCGTGCGCGGTGACGTTCTGGCTGCCGGCCCCGATGGCCGACCTCCTCCCGCTGGTGGGCGACCACGTGACCCGGCTCAGCGGGGTGCGGGTCGGCCCGGCCAGCGGAGCGCTGTCCGCCGCACTGCGGCTCTGGCTGGCCGGCGATCCGGCCCGGCTGGCCGCCTCCCTCACCACCATGCACGCGCCGGCCGCCCGCCGGTCCGGCCCGCGCCCGCTGGGCGTCGCGGCCTGACCGACCCGATCCGGCCGTTTCGGTTCGCACGGAGGTCCCCGGCCAGGTGGCCGGTGTCTGTCGGCGTGCCGGTCCGGCGGGCGGGGGGCGGCGAGCCGGAGCCGGAGTGACGGCTGCTCCGGCGTGGGGCCGAGGGGGCCCGAGCGGTGGCCCGGATGGCATGTCCTGGGCGGGAAATTGGCTGGTCAGGACTCTGGTCACGGTCTTCCGGGGGGTCTAGCATTCCGGACACGGCAGCCGGATTCCGAACCCCCGGAGAGCCCGGCCGGGTGGCGGTCGCCACCCCCTGCCGGGGAGCGCGTACCCCCCGAGCGCGCTCCCCGGCACCGCCGTGTGCCCGGACGCGTCTCCGCCTCCCGGCGCGAACGTCGGCCGGACGCGCTCGCCCCCGAGGCCACCCGCCCGAGGCCACCCGCCCGAGCCGGCGCGCAGCCGCCTCCGCACGCGGTGCCTCTCGCCCACCGCCTCCGCGTGCCACCCCGCTGCGCCTCGCGCCCCCTCCTGACGGCCGGCCGCCGCTGACGCCCCTCGTTCCGACCCATCGTCAACTTGCCCCGACAGTGTGCGGGTGCACGAACCGGACGTGCACTCACCGCCCCCGTCTGTACGGCTTCTCGCCACTCTTCCCGAAATTCGAAAGATGTTTCTGTTATCCCCTCCTGCCCCTCCTGGTCTCCGGAGTGTCGGAAGGCCCAGCACGCCCCACGCGGCACACGGGCCGTCGCACGAGGAGAGGAGAGCGGTATGGGACACCGGAGTTCGGAGCTCCGCCGCAGGAAGCGGCGCCGGTCAGGACGCCGCACGGCACTGGTGGCTGTCGCGGTGGCGGCCGGCCTGGTCGCCGGCGTGCTGGGGATCCAGACCGCGCTGGAGCCGTCCGGCAAGGGCGACGTCGCGGCGGTGGCGGGTTCGGCCGACCGGGCGGAGGCGGTTGCGGCCGGGGCGGTTGCCGACGACGGCGGGCCGGGCGAGATGGGCACGGCCGAAGGTGCCACCCAGGCGCCGGCCCCGCACCGGGACCAGAAGGCCGCGCCGATCCGCGAGATACCCAAGGACCAGCCGGAGCGCGGTCTGGTCTACGCCGGTCTCACCCTGCCCGCCGGTGACCGGTGCGCCGGTTCGCTGGAGGTCTCGGGCGGCCAGCAGTGCAGCCACGGGCCGGACGCCCCGCCCAAGGACGTGGACATCCACAAGGACGTCGCGCCGGTGACGGCGACGGCCGTCCAGCCCGCGACCCTGACGCCGCCCGCCGACGCCCAGCCGCCGGCCGCCGCCGATCTGGTCAAGGGCTCGGCGCAGGTCCTCGACGTCGGCCAGAAGGCCGTGGTCGGCGACGCGCCCACTGCCGCCGCCGCGGCCGCCGCCGCGCCCGCCGCGGGCTCGGAGCCCCAGCAGACCACCCCCGCCGCCGGCGGCTCCGCGGTCGTCTGCGAGGGTGACGGCAGCAGCGGCAACCGCGTCCAGGCGGTGTACGTCCACGCCCCCGGCAACGACCGCTTCGCCCAGTACCTGGCCTCGTTCAAGAAGTGGGCCGCGGACGTCGACGTCATCTACAACGCGAGCGCCCAGGAGACCGGCGGCGTCCGGCACGTGCGCTTCGTCACCGAGTCCGACTGCACCGCCTCGGTGCTGAACGTGCAGGTCTCGGACTCCGAGATCGCCGACTTCAACGCGACCAACCGGGCCCTCGCCGCGCAGGGGTTCAACCGCAAGGACCGCAAGTACATGATGTTCACCGATGCCAAGGTGTACTGCGGCATCGGCACTTTCGCGGGTGACGAGCGTCCTGGCCAGGACAACCTGAGCAACTTCGGCCCCTCGTACGGGCGGACCGACTCCGGCTGCTGGGGCGGCCACACCGCCGCGCACGAACTCGGGCACAACCTGGGCGCGGTGAGCAACAGCGCGCCCAACTCGAGCAAGGGCGGCCACTGCGTCGACGAGTGGGACCTGATGTGCTACTCGGACACCCCGTACCACCCGGCGATGAAGACCGTCTGCCCGGACAACGCCAGTGACTCGCGCCTGGACTGCCGGCACGACGACTACTACAACACCTCTCCCGCGCCGGGCAGTTACCTGGCCACGCACTGGAACGTCGCCAACAACCGCTTCCTGATCGCCGGCGGCGGCACCGGTCCGAACCCGAACCCGAGCCCCACCGCGACGGCCTCGCCGACCCGCACCCAGACCCCGACGCCGTCCCCGACCGCGACCGGGTCCACCACGCCGACCCCGACCCGCTCGCCCTCGCCGACCGGCACCACCACCCCGTCGCCGACCGGCACGCCCACCCGCACCGGCTCGCCCTCGCCGACCGCCTCGCCCACCGGCGGCACCACCACCAGCCCCGATGTGACGGCCAGCCAGGTCACCCAGATCTCCGCCATGCTGAGCTGGCCCGCCGTCCAGGGCGCCACCGGCTATGACGTGGTGCTCAACGGCCAGACCGTCGGCACCGTCCGCGGCACCGTGGTCGGCCTGGTCCGCCTCGCGCCCAACACCGCCTACACCGTCGCGGTCGCCGTCCGCGACGCTGCGGGTGCCGTCTCGAAGCCCGGCCGCGAGGCGAGCTTCCGCACCCTCTCGGACGCGGGCCAGCCGCAGCCCGGCACCCGCTACACCATGGTGAACGGTCTCACCGGCCAGGCCGCTGACCTCTGGGGCAGCTCGATGAACGACGGCACCGTGGCGATCGCCTACCAGCGCACCGGCTACGCGAACCAGAAGTGGACCTTCGAGGACGCCGGTTCCGGCACCGTCCGGATGAAGTCCGTCCGCTCGAACAAGTGCATGGAGCTCGGCGGCAACCCGGTGGCCGGCCAGTACCTGGCGCAGCGGCCCTGCTCCGACGTCTCCGGCCAGAAGTGGCGGGTCACCTCCGCGGGCGGCGGGGTCACGCTGACCGCCGAGGGCTCCAGCATGGTGCTCGGCGTCAGCAACCGCTGGTACTACGGCGGTTGGCTGCTGGAGCTGCAGAAGCCGAACGGCCAGGCCTACCAGTCCTGGTCGCTCCAGAAGACCTCTTGATCCTGATTCCGATCCCGTGCCGGTCCTGATTCCGACCCCGGTTCGGATCGGCTCCTGAGGCCCAGGACGTGCCCGGCCACCGCCGGGCACGTCCTGGGCCTCGGCTTTTGAAAGGCTCCGGCCGAGCGCCGGACGCACCACCAGCGGCCCCGCCGCCGGCCCCCCGGCGGTCCCCGCCACCGCTTCCACCGGCACCGCCGCGTCGCCGTCCGCGTCGCCCGGTCCGGGAACCGACGCGTCCGAACCGCCGTCCAGGCAGGTAGCGGCCGTCACCGGGACGGCCCACCAGGCTAGGAGCGTCCGCGTATGAAGAAGGTCCTGATCACCGGTGGTGCGGGCTACATCGGAAGTACCGTCGCGTCCGCACTGCTCGACCAGGGCATCACGCCGGTCATCCTCGACGACCTCTCCAAGGGCCGGGCCGAGTTCGTCGAGGGCCGGGTGTTCTACCAGGGCGACATCGCCGACGCCGGACTGCTCGACCGCATCTTCGCCGAGCACCCGGACATCGAGGCCACCCTGCACTGCGCGGCGCGCATCGTCGTCCCGGAGTCCGTCTCCGAGCCGCTCTTCTACTACCGCGAGAACGTCGGCAAGACGGTCGAGCTGCTGGAGTCGCTGCAGCGCAACGGCTGCACCCGGGTGGTCTTCAGCAGCTCCGCCTCGATCTACGCGCCGACGCCCGACGCCCGGGTGGACGAGACCTGCGCGGTCGACGCCAACAGCCCCTACGCGCGCACCAAGCAGATGATGGAGCAGGTCCTCCAGGACTGGACCAAGGGCGACGGCGCCGAGCAGATCCGCGTCATCGCGCTGCGGTACTTCAACCCGATCGGTGCCGACCCGCAGCTGCGCACCGGCCTGCAGAACCTCAACCCCACCCACGCGCTCGGCAAGCTCATCGAGGCCTACACCGACGGTACGCCGTTCACCGTCACCGGTGTCGACTGGGCGACCCGCGACGGCTCCGGCATCCGCGACTACATCCACGTCCAGGACGTCGCGGACGCCCACGTCGCCGCGCTCACCCGGTTCGACGAGGTGGTCAAGCCGGCCGCGGACGACCGCTACCGTGTGATCAACATCGGTACCGGCGAGGGCACCACCGTCCGCGAACTGGTCACCGCCTTCGAGCAGGCCGTCGGCGCCCAGCTGGACGTCCGCGAGGCCGACCCGCGCCCGGGCGACGTCATCGGCTGCTACGCCGCCGTCGACACCGCACGGGAGCTGCTCGGCTGGACGGCGCAGCGGGACATCGCCCAGGGCGTCGCGGACGCGCTGGCCTGGCGGGCCAAGTGGGCCGCCCACCTCGGCGCCGCCTGACGCCGGGACCCGGCTTCCCGGCCCCGGCCGGCGGGCCCGCGCACGAGGGGAGCGCGGGCCCGCCGGCCTGCCCGTGTGCCTGCGTGCCTGCCGGAACCGGTGCCGGAAGCGGTGCCGGAACCGTGGAGCGGCACCCCGCGTCTTCCGCCGCAGGTCGAACAGGTGAGTGACAGGAGTGACGGGTGGGGAAGCAGGCGGCGGGCGGGGCGAAGCCGGGCCGGTGGAGGTGGACCAGGCGGGTCCTGATCGGGATCTGCGCACTCGGGCTGGCACTGCCGGCCGCGCTGTCGGTCGTCCGCCTCGGCGGCTGGGACGACGGCACGGCGCTGGCGATGCCCATGGTGCTGCTGCCGTACGCGGCGCTGGGCACCCTCGTGCTGCTGGGCGTGCTGCTCGCACTCCGCTCGTGGTGGGTGGCGGGCGTGGCCGGGCTGCTCGCCGTGCTCCAACTCTGCTGGCTGGTCCCGCGGTTCATCCCCGAGGGCGGCTCGGTCGCGGCCGACGCGCCACGCCTGCGGGTGGCCACCAGCAACGCATACATGGGCCGGGTCGACGCCGCCGAGCTGGTCCGCCTGGTGCGCGAGCAGCGGGTGGACGTCCTCGCCCTGGAGGAGTTCTGGGGCCCCGCGCGGGCCGCACTGGAGCGCGCGGGGATCGCCGAACTACTGCCCTACCGCCAGCTGCCGGAGGGGCGCGACACCGTCCTCTACTCGCGGCTGCCGCTGACCCCGCTGGACACCTCCGCCCCGGCCGCGGCGCGGGCGCAGGTCACCGCCGACGTCGCGGTCGGCGGGCGGACCGTCCGGCTGACCGCCGTCCACACCTACTACCCGCTCGGCGACGCCGCGGCCTGGTCCGCCGACTTCGCCGAGCTACGCGCGGCGGCCTCCGAGGGCGGCACCCGCAACGCCGTCCTCCTGGGCGACTTCAACGCGACCCTCGACCACGCGCCGATGCGCGACCTGCTGGCCACCGGCCTCACCGACACCCACGCCGAGCTCGGCCGCGGCGTCTCGCCGACCTGGCCCGAGGACAACGACGACTTCCCCTACCTCCCGCCGGTGATCCAGATCGACCACGTCCTGCACGGCGACGCCCTGACCGCCGTCTCCGTCGCCGAACACCGCCTCCAGGGCACCGACCACCGCGCCGTCGTCGCCGAACTCGCCCTCACCGGATGACCCCTGACCCGGTGCCGGGTCCCACCGGACAACGTCCGGTGGGAACCCCTTCTCTCCTACTCGCCGCTGGCCGGCCGATCCTGTGAAAGGAAGCGAAGCACCCCTCTGAGGGATGCGTCGATATTCCTGTGATCGATCCCTGCGGCCTCCATGTGAATGAGGATCATCGCATCGTCGCCGAGTTCCGGGAACTCCCTCAGGAACTCGGTGGCGCAGGCACTCAGAACGTGGAATGAGTGCTCTTCGACCTCCTCGCCAGTTCCTGCCGACGTTCTCGGAGGAGCGGGAGGGGTGGCAAGAATCAGCCCTGGAACGCCGTCATCCCGTTGATTCTCCAGGAGCTGAGCGGCCCCTGGCCGTGGGATTCCCCCGTAGCGCTCATGTGCAAGAGGGAAGCTGAAGATCGCAGCGTCGCAGTCCGATCCGGTCTCGGGCACCGAGCCAACCCGGAACTCGACTCCGGATCTGCCCTGCAGGGCTCTCCTGCAGGCATCCGTCGTCCTTTCCGCTGATGCCGCAAGTACGTATCTCATGTGCAGGCCAAACTGGTGCTCATGCTCGGCATGATGGAAGGCCTTCCAAGAATCTGCAGCTCCTCATTGTTGAGTGCCACTCCGCCGTCGATCACGTCGGCCGTGTACGCCATGCGGGCCTCCGGCGGCAGGTCGGAAAGGTTTACCGTCGTGCGAATCATGGTGTACGGGCCTTCCTGGGGAAGGGATGCGTACGCCCTTCGGGCGTACTCTGCAGCGCCCTTCTCGGTGAACGAGAAGTACTTGATTCCCTGCGGGCTGTGCCACCTGCGGTTCTCCCGGATGTCCGCGAGTTCGTGTGCCGTAACACCGCGCCAGAGATAGATCTGTCCCGGACCCGCCTCGCCGCCATTGTGTACCAGGATCGGCGTCGAGCCGGCGATGACGTAGTAGGTGTGAAGGTTGCGGACCGTCAGGTTGTAGGCGGGCTGGAAGATCTGTCGGTGCTGTGTGCCGGTGATCCTCGTAGTGGTGCCACTTGGGGTTCGGAGCTCATCACCGATGGCGAGGTCGACGGCGTCGACCCACTGGTGGCGATTCTCAGCCCAGAAGGGGTGATGATCGGTGGCAGTCAGGCTACTTTCGCCGCCAGCGACCTGGAGGTCGGTGAAGTCACGGTCATCCGGAGTGCGGACGGCCGCGTCGACAATGTGGCCGGCGCTCCGGCCCGTTGTGGGGTCCGTGGCGGCAACCCGGTCACCGACACCTATCTGTTCGATCGACTTGGTGGTGCCGTCGGCCATCAGGACTCGGGTGCCGGCCGGGAAGCTGTTCGGCGTCGGGCAGATACCCGCCTTGGTCAGCGCCTGCTGGAGATAGTTGGCGACCCTGTCGTCGAATGGCAGCTTCCTCGCCAGGTCGAGTGCCTTGCCGGCCTGGTCGCCGACGATGGACTTGGCCGCGGAGCATGCCGGGCTCTTGTCCAGCGCGTCGCCCGAGACGACGCTGATCCCGCACAGGGCGCCCTCGGCGACGAAGCTGGGGACGGCGACCTGGGTGAGCTCGATCGAGAAGGTCCAGGCCGCGCCGAGCAGCGAGAAGGCGCTGGCCACCGTGCCGAGCGGATCGCTCATCACCCGGTCGAAGGTGTGGACGAAGAAGTCCGTGATGTCGTCGATGCCGGGGAGCTTGGGCGCGTCCCAGTCCCAGTTCTCGACGATGTCGCGGGAGGTGCGCCTGAGCTTGTCGATACCCCGGTCGATGAAGGTGCGGCGCTCCTCCTCCTGTCGCTTGGCCACCTCCTCGACGGACTCGACCAGGACCTGGTTGACGTACTCGGTGATCGACTTGGTGGCGGCGACCTGGAAAGCCTGGTTCGCCGACTGTGCTGCGGTGCGGGCGTCCTGGCCGGCCGCCTGTGCCGCATCGCGGGCCTTCGTCGCCGAGCCGTAGGCCAAGGTCGCAGATTCCATGGCGGCCCACTTGGACTTCTCCGCGCGCTGTGCCGAGTACTCCGCGCTGACCGTGTCCCGCAGGGCCGCGTCGCGTGCACCGGCCGCGGTCTTGGCCGCCTGTGCGGCCTTGGCGCCGCTGGCCTCGGCCTGCTTCGCCTTCTCCTTGGCCTGGTTGGCGTAGTTGTTGGCCGCCTCGGCGGACTTCTTCGCCTGGTCGGAGGCGCTGTTCGCCTCCGCGGCCGCGCCCCGGGCGACCGCCGCGACGCGGGCGGCCTCGGCGGCGTTCTGCTGCGCGAGTGAACTCGCCGCCGACGCCTCGGCGATCATGCGGTCGACGTCGGCGACGTGGGCCGCGGCGAGCTCGTCCTTGCGCTGGGCGGTGTACTGCCCGGTCTGGATGAAGGCCCGCAGCGCCTGCGGAGGGGCTTCGAGCGCGACCTCGGCCGCGGCCTTGACCTCGGCTCCGCCGGTCTGGGTCAGCTGGGCGGCGCGGACCTGGTCGTCGGAGATCTGCGCGTTGTAGCGGCCGGTGCCGAGGAACTCCCTTAGCGCGTCGACGCCGTGGGCGTTGAGCGCGGTCTCGGCTGCGGCCTTCACGGCCGGTCCGGCGCCGTTCATCTGCTGGGCGACGGCGACCTGGTAGTCGTTCGCCGCGGCGCGGTACTGCCCGCTCTCCAGGAAGGCGTGGACGGCGGTGGCGTCGCCCTTGAGGGCGGTGGCGGCCTCGGTGCGGACCGCGGTCATCTCGGAGTCGGCGGCCAGCCGGGCGACCCGGTCGCGGTCGTCGAGTCCGAGGGCCTGCGCGTGTCCCTGCCGGACGTACTCCAGGACGGCGTTGTCGTCCCCGGCCAGGGCCATCCGCGCGGCGGCGGCGTCCCAGGTGCCGGAGATCTTCACCGATAGCAGCGCCAACTTGCGCCCGTCGGTGGCGATCCGGGCAAGGTCGGCGTCGGGGCGGGCGAGGGCGGCGGCGAGCCGGGCGGCCTCGTCCGAGAAGGCGCGGACGTCCTGGACGGCCTGGCCGGCCTGGGTCCGGGCGTCCTCGTACGCGGCTCTGGCGTCGCGAGCCTGGTCGAGCGCGGCTGCGGTGCGCCCGGCGCGGTCCTCGGCCTCGACCCGCTCGGCGAGGCTCTTGATCTGCCCCGCCTTGTCGACTGCGTCCTTGGCCTCGGTGGCCGCCTTCTGGGCGTCACTCGCGTACGCGGAGGAGTTGTTGGCCGCCGCGGTGCTGTCGCCTGCGTGCTGTGCAGCGTCGCGGGCGGACTGGGCGGCGCTCTTGGCGTGGGCGGCCGCGGACGCGGCCATCGTCCTGGCGTCCTTGACGGCCTGCGCGGCCTCCCCGGCGAGGCCCTTGGCGGCGCCCGCGGCCCGGGTGGCCTCCATTGCGTGGCGGCGGGTCGACGCTGCAGCGGACCGGGCTCGCGCGGACTGCGCGCCGGCCTGTTCGGCGTACCCGCCGGCGGCATCGGCCGAGTCGGCGGCGGACTTCGCGTTGCCCCCGGCGGCCAGGGCGAGGTCGGAGGCGTTGTGCGCGGCGGTGGCCGCGGACTCGGCCTTCTCCAGCGCGCCGGCGGCGGTCTGCGCGGCGACGGACGCGGTCTCGGCCACCTGGGCGGCCTCGCTCGCGGCGTGCGCCTTGCCGCCGTCGTTCACCGCGTCGGTCGCGGCGCCCGCGGCGCGGGCCGCGGCCTGGGAGGCGCCGGTGGCCGCGTAGGCGGCCTGCGAGGCGGCGCTCGCGGCGGTCCGGGCGGAGGCGTTGGCGGCCCGCGCGGCCTGGATGGCCGTCTGCGCGGCGTCCGCGGCGCGGCCGGCGGCCGACGCGGCGCGGTCCGCGGCGGCCCCGGCCTTCGCGTTGTCGTTGCGCGCGGCCTGGGTGTCGGACGCGGCCTTGGCGGCCGCCTCCTTGGCGAGCTGGGAGGTGGCGACCGCCTTGGCGGAGGCCTCCTTGGCGGCCTCGGTCGAACGGACCGCCTGCGCGCTGGCCTCCTTGGCCTGCTGCGCCAGCTGGGCGACGGACGTGCGCTCCGTGTCGCGCGCCCTGGCCACGTGCTGACCGACCGTCAGGAACTCGTGGATGTCGTCGATCGACCCGTTGAGGGCCAGCCGCGCGGCGGCCTGCGTGTTGGGTCCTCCGGTGCTGAGGATCTGCACCAGCTGGACCCGGTCGTCGGCCTCCCGTGCGGTGTACTGGCCTTCGGCGAGGAACGTCCGCAGGTCGTCGACGCTGCCGTTCAGCGCGGCCTCGGCGGCCTGCCGCACCCCGCGGCCGGCGCCGTTCATCAGCATGGCGGCCTGCACCTGCTGGTCGGACTTGAGCGGCTCCTGCCAGCCGGACACCAGGAAGGTGCGCAGCTCCTCGGCCGTTCCGTTCAGCGCCTTCTCCGCGGCGGCGCGCACCGAGATCCCGCCCAGGGCATGGATCTGAGCGGCGCTCACCTGGTCGTCGGAGACCTGGGCGACGGCCCGCTCGCCGTCGAGGAACTTCCGCACGTCGGCGTCGGTCCCCAGCAGAGCCGCCTCGGCGGCGGCCTTCACGCCCGGCCCGCCCGTCAACCAGCACTCGACGACCCTGGCACGGTCCGTCAGCAGCGGCGCTGCCGGGGGCGTCTGATCCCCGTCGGCCGCGTACGCCGGGCTCGTGCCCAGCAGGCTCGCGGCCATCGCCAGCGGCAGCAGCCGCAGCGACAGCCGCCTCGGGGCCGAGCCGTCCGGCCGCCCCCTCCTCCCCGGTATCGATCCGGCACGCCATCCGCCCACGGGCGACCCCCTGAAGTCGAGAAGAGAATTGCGCGACGATCGTCGGCGGGTCGGAGCATAGCCACATCGAATGCGATGACGGAATTTCAGCCCCGCCGTCGGACGGTCGGATCCGGAATTCGAGCGCGCCCGCCGGCGTCCCCCGGATCCGAAATCGGGCCAGTGGCTGACGTGAAATCAGCAAGATGTTGCGAACCGGCGGATCGGGTGCCCTAGACTGCGGCCACAAAGAGTGCGACCGCCGCGGCACGAGGAGTTCCTCCGGCCGCCTGTCCGGCACGCCTCGATCCGGTTCCCGCGGCGGCGCACCGTCGCCGCCGACCGGCGTTCTCCGACGGATGTCCTGACGAAGGAAACCCACCATGAACAACCGCGCACGGCGGTGGACGGTGGCCGCGGCCCTTGCTGCCGCGACCGCGCTCGGCGCCTCGACCCTGGCCGCCGCCGACACCGCCCCCGACGACAACACGGCCGCGCCGCCGGCCGTCGAGGACTTCGCCTACCCCGGCACCGCGCCGAACCCGGTGCTCAAGCTGGTCCGCGGGGACGGGCACATCAACCTCGTCGACTGCGACGGCAGCACCCAGATCCGGGTCTGGAGCGCGGCAATCCCCACCCCCAACAACGGCCCCGCCGTCTGCTTCCGGGTCACCGGAGCCACCGGCTACCTGGCCCTGGAGCTGCCGGGCACGTTCCACATCACGAGCCTGGAGCACCCCGTGCAGGCGAGCGTCACCTCCGACGGGATCACCCAGAGCGTCGACGTGCCCAAGGACGGCAGCGCGAACGTCGGCGTGGCGATCGGCCAGAAGCCGGCGACGCTGCTCGAACTGCGCGTGACCGGCTGACCGGGGGATTCGGCGTGAAACTCCGCATCCGCACCTGGCTGGCCACCGCCGGTCTGCTCTGCGCCGCCACCCTCACGGTCACCTCGCTGGCCGCAGCCGACTCCCCGGACACCGACGCCTCGGCGGCCCCGGCGGCCGTGGAGGACTTCGCCTATCCGGGGGCCGCGGCGGTCACCAACGTCAAGCTCAAGCGCGGCGATGGGCACATCGCGCCGGCCGACTGCGCGGGCACCACCCAGATCCAGCTCTGGACCCGCGCCGCCGGCAACCCGGACAACAAGATCTGCTTCACCGTGGCCGGCGCCACCGGCGACCTGGCCCTGGAGCTTGCGGACGTCTTCGCCGTCCAGACCAGCGGCCGTGCCCTGCGCGCGACCGTCACCGCGGACGGCGCGAGCCAGAGCGTGGACGTCGCCTCCGGCGGCTTCCAAGGCCTCGGCGAGGGCCTCGACTCTTCGCCCGCCACCGCCGTGGAACTCCGCGTCACCGGCTGACCCGGCCGCCCGTCCCGCGCATCCCGGCGTCCCACACGTCCCTGGCATCCCAAGGGTCCCGACAACCAAAGGGCTCCGACGTCTCAAGGGCTCAGGCCGCCCCACGCGCCCGGGCGCCCGCTGTCCCACGCGTCCCCGCCGTCCCGCACGCCCGGGCGCTCCACCTCTCACGACCTTCAGGTGATTCCCATGTCCAAATTCCGTGCACGCAGCCCGTGGACCATAGGTCTCCTCGCCACCGCCGTGGGCGCAGGCGCCCTCGTCACCGGAGGCGCCGCTCCCGCCGGTGCGGTGTCGGGTGCGGTGCCGGGGGATGCGTCGTTCGCGTTCACCGCCCGGCTCTCCATCGGCGACCTGGGCCGTTCCTGCAGCGGTGTGCTGGTCGACCCGTCCTGGGTGCTGACGGCCGCGAGCTGCCTCGTGGACGACCTATCCAAGCCGGCCGCCCTCCAGCCGGGTGCGCCGAAGCAGAAGGCCACCGTCACCCTCGGCCGGACCGACCTGGCCTCCGGCACCGGTGGCCACACCACCGAGGTCGCCGAGCTGCTGCCCCGTGCAGACCGGGATCTGGTGATGGTTCGGCTGGCCCAGGCGGCCCCCGCCGAGATCACACCCGTCACCCTCGCGACCGTCGCTCCCGCACCGGGGGAGGACCTCGTCACGGCGGGCTACGGCCGTACCCGCACGACATGGGCGAACGAGCAGCTCCACACCGCGGTCTTCACCGCCGGCAGCGTCAAGCCCACCGGGCTCAATCTCGCCGCGAAGACCGCCGACGCCGCGATCTGCAAGGGCGACACCGGCGGCCCGGCCCTGCGTCAGACCAACGGCCACTACGAGCTGGCGGCCGTCCACAGCCGCTCCTGGCAGGGCGGCTGCCTCGGCACCCCCGCAACCGAGACCCGCACCGGGGCGTACGACACCCGCACCGACGACATCACCGCGTGGATCCGGGAGACCAGCCGCCGCGGCTACCCCGTCCGGGACACGGGCGGCCGGGCGCACTTCACCCAGACCGTCGCCGCAGACTTCACCGGCGACGGCAAGGCAGACATCGTCGCCCGGGACGTGAACGCCCGCCTCTACCTGTGGAAGCACAATGCCGGCGACGGCTTCGACTGGCCGCTCCTGCTGACCGACGGCTGGAACTACACCGAGACGACGGCCGCGGACGTCACCGGCGACGGCAAGGCCGACCTGATCGCCCGGGACGCAGGTGGCAACCTGCTGCGGTGGACCGGCCTCGGCGACGGCACCTTCACCCGCGCCGCCACGGTCACCAGTGACTGGAACTTCACCCAGACCACGGCCGCGGACTACAACGGCGACCACAAGACCGACCTGATTGCCCGGGACACCAACGGGAACCTGCTCATCTGGGCCGGGCTCGGTGACGGCACCTTCACCCGCTCGTCGGTCCTCACCAGCGGCTGGAAGTACACCCAGACCGTCTCCGCCGACCTCAACGGCGACGGCCAGGCCGACCTGCTCGCCAACGACTCCGACGGCACGCTGCGCTCCTGGATGCACAACCCCAACGGCTCCTTCAACGCCGCCACCAGCCTGACCACGGGCTGGAAGTACACCCAGACCGCCTCCGCCGACATCACCGGTGACGGCAGGCCCGACCTCATCGCCTGCGACGACACCAACGGCAACCTGCTGCTGTGGACCGGCGACGGCAACGGCGCCTTCAACCGCCCCACGGTCCTGACCGGCGGCTGGTGACCGGCCTGCGTCGGTAGCAGCCTCCGGAGCCCCGGGCGCGGGCCGCCCGTGGCCGTGTCTCACACACCTTGAGACGTCTCCACTTCTGCCGTCTCACCCGTCCCCGTCCCCGGCCCCGGCCCACGCGCCGGGCCGGGGCCGGGGACGGGTGGGACGGTGAGACGGCTGTGGGACGGTCGGGGACGGCCCGTCCTTGCGCCGGGAATCCCGTAGTCTCGTGCCGAGGCGGTGGGACGGAATCGGAAATGCATATCCCGGTGCATTCGCCGACATCGCGCGAGTGTGAATTGGCGATCTCTCTTCGTGTGTAATTCTCGGCGCGGTGGACAGCATGCGGCAATTCATCGAACGACGTCATCATTGCGCGTGCGCGGGACCGGGTCACGGAAATCTCCGGCCGTCTCCGGCGCAGCCGCACCTCCGGCAGTCCGGGACGGGGCCCGCGGATTTCCGCGTCACCGCATTCCGGTGCCACGGATGCCGCGAGGCCCCGACCGCGTGCAGGGCGGCCGGGGCTCCGGGTATCTGGTGCCGGTGGTGGAGGCGGACGGGGCGTCAGACGCGGCCGGCGGCCTTCTGGGTGCGCCGGGCGAGGGAGTCGACGACCACCGCGGCGAGCAGGACCGCACCGGTGATCATGAACTGGATCGCGTTGCTCAGGCCCTCGATGTTCATGCCGGACTGGATCGAGCCGATCACCAGCGCACCGAGCAGCGCCGACCAGGTCGAGCCGCGGCCGCCGAAGAGGCTGGTCCCGCCGATGACGGCCGCCGCGATGGCGTTCATCAGCAGGTTGCCGCCGCCGGAGGTCTGGCTGGCGGACTGGATCTGGGCGGCGAGGAAGAGACCGCCGATCGCCGCCATGGTGGAGCAGATCATGAAGACGCTGATCCGCGTCCAGGAGATGTTGATGCCGGCCCGGCGGGCTCCCTCGATGTTGCCGCCGAGCGCGAAGACCTGCCGGCCGTAGCTGGTGCGCCGCAGGACGAAGTCGAGCACCACGATGAAGATCAGGAAGATCAGCAGGGCCAGCGGCAGGCCCTTGTACTGGTTGAGGGTGTACGCGGCGAGGAAGGCGATGATCGCCAGGACGACCGTGCGCAGCGCGATGTCCGCCGCCGGCCGGTACGGGACCCCCGCGCCCCGGCGCCGTCGGCTGTCGGCGAGGGAGGCCGCCAGGAAGAGCAGCACCCCGATCGCGGCCGCGCCGTACGCGGCGATCTGCTGGCTGTAGATGGTGCTGTAGAGGCGCGAGACGATGTCGTTGCCGGGGAGGTTGACGGTGCCGCTGGAGCCCAGGATCTGCAGCATCGCGCCGTTCCAGCCGAGGTTCCCGGCGAGGGTGACGACGAAGGCCGGCACGCCGACCTTGGCGAAGAACACGCCCTGGATCAGGCCGACGACCGCACCGCCGACGAGGGCGCAGATCAGCGCCACGTACTGGTTGACGCCGTGCGTCACGCTCATGACCGCGTAGATCGCGGCACAGAGGCCGCTGACCGAGCCGACCGAGAGGTCGATCTCGCCGAGCAGCAGGACGAAGACCACACCGATCGCGATCATGCCGGTGCCGACGATCTGCTGGGACAGGTTGGAGAGGTTCTGCGCGGAGAGGAAGCTGCTGTCCAGGCTGCCGAAGACGGCCCAGATCACGATCAGTGCCAGGACGACCGGCAGGGAGCCGAGTTCACCACTGCTCAGCCGCCGGCGGAACTCGCCGAGGTAGCCCTTGATGCCCTCCTGGCGGACGATCAGCCGGGGGTCCACGGCGGGGGTGGCCTCGGCGGCCACCGGGACGGGGGCGTTGACGCCGCCCTTGGGCATGCTGTCCTCGGGCAGCGGGACGTGGTGGTGTCCCGGCTCGCCCCCGGGCGGGGTGTTCTCGCTCACTGGGAGCCCTCCGTGCCGCGGGCCTGTCGGCGGGTCACCGCGTTGTCGGTGGCGCCGGTGATGGCCGAGATGATCTGTTCCTGGTTGGTGTAGCGCTTGTCGAAGACGCCGTTGTTGCGCCCGAGACGCAGCACGGCGACGGTGTCGGCGACGGCCATGACGTCGGCCATGTTGTGGCTGATCAGGATCACGCCGAGGCCGCGTTCGCGCAGCCGCTCGACCAGGTCGAGGACCTGCGCGGTCTGTTCGACGCCGAGGGCGGCGGTCGGCTCGTCCAGCATGACGACCTTGGGCTCGCCGATCAGCGCGCGGGCGATGGCCACCACCTGGCGCTGGCCGCCGGAGAGCGAGGCGATGGGGATCCGCACACTGGGGATGCGGATCGAGAGCGTGTCGAGGAGTTCGCGGGAGCGCTTCTCCATCTCGACCTCGTCGAGCACGGTGAAGCGCCGGATCTCGCGGCCGAGGAAGAGGTTGCCGACCACGTCGAGGTTGTCGCAGAGCGCGAGGTCCTGGTAGACGGTGGCGACGCCGAGGTGCTGGGCGTCCTGCGGTCGGTGGATGGTCACCGTCCTGCCGTGCCACTCGATGACGCCCTCGTCCGGCTGGTGGACGCCGGCGATCGCCTTGACCAGGGTGGACTTGCCGGCGCCGTTGTCGCCGACCAGGGCCACCACTTCGCCCGCGTGCACTTCGAGTTCGATGTCGGTGAGCGCCTGCACGGCGCCGAACCGTTTGGAGACCCCGCGCAGGGCCAGTACGGTCTCACCTGCCACAGTGATCAACTCCCTCGCCCCGCCTTCCCGGGAAGGCGGGGCTTCGTCGGCTACGGGTACGGCTACGGCCTGGGGTGTTCCGGGGCGCAGTGCCCGCGGCTAGGACAGGCCTGCCGCGGTGCAGGCGGCGGCGTAGTCGGGCGTGCAGATCTGCGGGACGGTGTAGAGGCCGTCGGCGACCACGGTGGTCTTGATGTTGTCCTTGGTCAGGACGATCGGGGTGATGAGGTCGGACGGCACCTTGTTGCCGCTGCCGTTGGTGACCGTCACCGGCACCAGCTTCGAGTCGAGGGGCTTGCCCTGGGCGAACGTGACCGCCATGGTGGCCGCCGCGTCCGTCTCCGGCTTGAAGGGCTTGTAGATCGACATCGTCTGCGTGCCGGCGAGGATCCGCTGGACGGCGTCCAGCTGGGCGTCCTGGCCGGTCAGCGGGACGTTGAGGTTGGCGGCCTTGAGCGCGGTGGAGATACCGGCGGCCATGCCGTCGTTGGCCGAGTAGACGCCGACCACGTTGGGGGCGCCGATCGCGGTGATCGCGGCGGCGGCCTCCTGGTTGGCGTTGTTCGGGTCCCAGTTGGGAGTGTCGTATTCCTTACCGATCTTGAGCTTGCCGTCGATCGCGCTGTGCGCGCCGGCCTTGAAGTCGGCCGCGTTGGGGTCGGTGGGCGAGCCGTTGATCATGATGATCGACCCGCCGTCCGCCGCGTCGCCGGCCGCCGCGGTCGGCGACCCGCCGTTCGCCTTGGCGTTGACCGCGTCCACCAGGGCCTTGCCCTGCAGTTCGCCGACCTTCTTGTTGTCGAACGACACGTAGGAGTCGACCGGGCCCTGCGCCAGGCGGTCGTAGGCGATCACTTTCACGCCCGCGTCGTGCGCCTTCTGGACGGAGGACTGGATCGCCTTGGAGTCCACCGCGTCCAGGATCAGCACCTTGTCGCCCTTGGTCAGGGCGGTGTCGACCTGGGTCTGCTGGGTGGTCGCGTTCTCATTGGCGTTGTAGTAGTCGATCTGGGCGTCCGGCGCCAGCTCCTTGATCTTCTGCTCGATCAGCGGGCGGTCGAACTGCTCGTACCGGGTGGTCTTGGTCTCGGGCAGCAGCAGGCCGATCCGGACCGCGCCGACCGCGGTTCCGCTCGCACTGCCGCCCGTCGACGTGGTCCCGGTGGACTGCTTGGCGCTGCCGCACGACGCCAGACCGAGACCGAGGGTAACGACTGCGGTCGCCGCGACGACGCGGCGAAGACCGATGCTCATGGGATGCCTCTCCAGTTGAGTCCACCCCCGTTGGGTCCACCCCCGCCTTACGAGTCTGGTGAACACCGGCGCATTACCACGATTCGGGCTGAGCCGAACGGGTTGCGCATCTAACCCGGGGGAGGCAGCGGCCGGTGAGCGGGGCCGCGAGCAGGTGGCCGCAGGCGGGCACGGAACGTAGTCGGCAGGGAACCGGGGCAGACGCGGAACGGGGGCGACGCGGAACGAGGTGGCGCCGAACGGGGCAGACGCGGAACGGCGGCGGGGGCCCGGACCGGTCCGGGCCCCCGCCGCCGTTGTCCCGGCGGAGCCGCCTCAGCTGGCCGTGGCCCCCGCCGCCGTGCTGCACGGCGGCAGCGTGGACGGTGAGGTGGTGGCGCAGGTCGCCGCGGCCGCGGTGGTGCCGGTCGCCGTCGTCGTGGCGGTCGCCGTCGTGCTGGTCACGGTGCTGGTCGCGGTGGCCGTGGAGGTCGCCGTCGCCGTTGCCGTCGCGGGGGCCGTCGCGGTGGCGGTCGCGGTGGCCGTCGCCGTCGCGGTCGCCGTCGTCGGCGGGCCCGAGGAGGCCGGTGGCGAGGAGGTTCCGCCCGTGGTGGGGCCCTTCGAGGTGGCCGTGGACGTGCCGGTGCTCGCCGAGGAGGACGGCCCGGACGGCGAACCCGAGGTGCTGGTCGCCGAGGTCGAGCCCGACGTCGAGCCGGAGACCGAGGCCGACGTCGAGACCACCTTCATGGGCTCGGCCGGCGGGATGCCGGGCGCCAGCTCCTTGGGCGCCTTCACCGGCGTGTCCTCCACCTTGATCTGCCCGGTCACCCGGGCGAACCAGCCGCCCGTCTCGACGTTCACCAGCACGATCTCCCGCACCGGCTGCGGCGCCGCGACCACGATGATCACCTGGGACGGCTGGAAGCCCGCCCAGGACTTGCCCGTGTACTTGGCGTCGGAGACCAGCTGCGGCGGCTTCAGCGGGTTGCCGCAGCCGCAGCGCACCCGCGGCACGCCCTGCGCGTCCACCAGTACGGAGGTGCCGGCCTGGAGGACGGACTGGTAGGCGACGGCCGTGCCGCCCTTGTACCCGTGGTTGGTCACCCGGGTGTCCACCCGCAGGTAGGCCGAGGTGAGCGAGCGCATGTAGCTCGGGATCGCGGACTGCTGGATCCCCTGGGCGGAGGCCCAGGCCTTGCCGGAGTCGCCGGTGGACGTCATCGAGATCAGCTTCTCGGTGTCGCAGCTCGGCTTGGACATCGTCCCCGCGTAGAGCCCGGCCGAGGAGCCCTGCACGCTGTGGATGCCGGTCGGCGACGCCGTGGCGGTGGTGGTCTTGGTGCCGGTGGTCTTGGGGCCCGTGGTCGGCTGGGCCGGTGCGGAGGTCGGCTGCGGGGCCGAGACGGCGGCGGTCTCCACCGACGGGGTGAACGGCGCCGGACCGGGATCGCTCGGCTGCTGCAGCGCCACCTCGTTGGCGGCCGGGATGGCGTCGCTGGGGGACGAACCGCTGTTGCTGTTGACGATCAGCACCGTCGCGACCACGGCCAGCACCGCCGTCCCGGCGACGATGGCCAGCTTGGGGCCGGAGCGCCACCAGGGGGTCGGCCGACCGCCGGACGGGCCGCCCGGGGCGCCGCCGGCGCTGCCCGGACCGGATGGGCCGGACGGGGGACCGGGCGGGCCCGAACGTCCGCCGGACGGGGGACCGGAGAGCGGGCCGGACGGGGGACCGGAGGGCGGGCCGAACGGCGGGCCGGACGGGGGCGGTTGGGAACTCATCGACGCTCCGTTTCGCAGGCGGCCGGCGAAACGGCCGGCACAGAAGGCTCCTGCCACTGGCTTCCATTTCTGCCCCCGCAGTGCGCGGGCCGCAACAGCAGGTCACACCGCTGTCGCCGTCCGTGCGAGCGCGCCGGGCCCGGTGCGGTAACGGGCCCGGTCCGCATCCGAGCCCGGTCCGGCCCGGCCCCCGAGGGGGTGCGGCGGTGGCGTACGCAGCGCGCGCCCGCCGGTCCTGGGGGAATCTGGTGTCGGACGCGCGGCCCGCGGTGGCCGGTGGCCGGTGGCTGGTGGCCGCAGGCCCGGCGAGCGGGCACCCCGGCCGGCCGGGCACCGGGAGCGGCCGCGCACCCGGGCCGACCGGGGACCCACGGGCCCACCCCGCCCCCGCGGGCCGAGCACGCACCTCCGTGGGCCGACCACGCACCCGAACCCGTCCGGAAGGAGCCCCCATGCACCCGGAGCCCCCCACCCCGGCGCCCGGCCCGCCCGGCTTTCTGCGCGGCTGGCTGGACGCGCTCGCCGTCGTCCTGGCCGGGCTCGTCGCGATGGCCGCGGTGGCCGCGCTCGGCCTCTGGGCGGCCGGCGCCGACGAGCTGCCGGGGGGCTTCCCCTCCGTGCTGGCCGCCACGCTGGCCCTCGCGGTCGGCGGCACGGTGAGCCTGGACGGCGGGGCCGGGTTCTTCGCCCAGGTGGACGCCGGGATCACCGCGATGCCGCTGTCGGTCGGCCTGGTCGGGGCGCTGGCCATGGTGGAGGTGTTCCTGCGCCAGCTGCGCTTTCGCGCGGTCGCGCACGGGGGCGAACTGCTCGGCCGGGTGGCCCGGACGGCGGCCGTGTGGGTGGTCGCCCTCGCCCTGCTGACGGTCGGCGCGAAGCACACCTTCGCCGTCCCGCTCGGCAGCGACCTCGCCGAACAGATCGGCGGGCTGCTCGGGGTCAACCCCGAGGTCGGCTTCCACGCCGAGGCGGCCACCACCATCGGCCTGGGACTGCTCTGGCTGCTGGTCGTCCTGGCGGCCGCCTTCGCGGTCTCCCGCCGGGCGCCGCTGCCGCGCTCCCTGGTGCCGTTCCAGCAGGCGGTCCGGCCGGCCGCCTTCGCGATGCTGATGGTGCTGCTCGCCTACGTGGCGATCGGGCTGGTCGTGGGCCTGATCACCGCCGCCGTGCACGGCAACGCCCGGGAGACGATGGCGGTCCTGCTGCTGGCACTGCCGAACCTGGTCTGGCTCGCCTTCGGGGTCGGCACGGGCGCGGAGTGGCACGGCCACCTGATGGGCGCGGTCGGCCTGCCGGTGCCCAAGCCGCTCGCCGAGGTGCTGCGGGCTCCGGACGGCCAGGAGGCCACCGTCAGCCTCGGGACCCTCGCCGAGCAGGACGGCCGGGCCTGGTGGCTGCTCCCGCTGGCGGCCGTCCTGCTGCTCGCCGCCGGCGTCCTCGCCGCCTACCGCGCGCCGCGCGGGGTGCGGCCGTGGCAGCACGCCGTCCGGCTGGCGGCCGCCGCGGCCGTGACGATGCTGCTGGTGGGCGTCTGGACCGGGGTCTACGCCGAGTACGGGCTCTCGGTGCTGGGGGTCGGGGTGGGCGAGGGCGGTCTGGGCGACCTGCTCGGCTCGGTCCTCGGCGGTACCAACCCGCTGGCCGGCCTGGGCGGCGGCACGCTCGTGCTGGAGCCGCAGCTCTGGGTGGCCGTCCCGCTGGCGGCGGGCTGGGGTCTGGTGACGGGCTTCCTGGGCGGTCTGGTGGCGGCCCGGCTCGGGCGGCGCGGCAAGGTGGAGCCGCCCGCCGGCCCGTGAGCGGCCGGGAGCGCCCCCGCTCACACGGGCGGCCGTTCAGTCGGCCACGAGGTGGGCGATGATGACCACCGCCGGCGGCACGGCCTGGGCGAGCGCGCCGCGCCAGACCCGGTGCTCGGACGCGAAGAGGGTGATCCCGGCCGCGATCATGAACGCGCTGACGAACAGGACCAGCGCGCGGCCGGTGGCCTGGTCGTTCGTGTGCAGGGCGACCACCCCGGCGCCGAGGCCCAGTGCCAGGTACAGGTTGTAGAAGCCCACGTTGAAGCGCCAGAGCCGGACCTCGGGTGCGTCCGCGGTGCTGCCGGTGAGCAGGTAGCGCACCCGCGGGTGCCCGTAGAGGAAGCTCTCCAGCGGCCAGACGATCACGTGGACCCCCGCGGCGATCAGGGCGAAGACCTGGCTGACGGCGTTCATGGGGGCTCCGCGTTCGGAAGGGCAGGAGGGCGGGAGGGTCGGGGGCCGGAGGGTCGGAGGGCGCGAGAGCAGGGGCGACGGGCTCGGGTCGTCGGGTCAGCGCATCGGTGGGCTGACCACCGGGGCCGCCCAGGACGGTGGTTCGGGGACGTCCGGTGGCGCGGTCGGGCCGTTGGCCGGGACCACCTCGGTCCGCGGGCCGCTCCCCTGCCAGGGCTCGGCGGCGTCCGGCCCCCCGGCGGTCGAGGCGATGATCGCGGCGCGCAGCCCGGCGACGAACGGCAGGCAGCCTTCGTACCGCTGTTCGGGTGACTTGGCGAGCGCGCGGGCCACCGCGCCGTCCACGGCGTCGGACAGGTCGGGGCGGCGCTCGCGCAGGCTGGGCGGCGGGTCGTTGAGGTGGGCCCAGAGCAGCGCGAGGTCGCTCTCCCGGCGGAACGGCGGCTCCCCGGCCAGCATCTCGAAGACCACGCAGGCGAGGCTGTACTGGTCGCAGCGGCCGTCCAGCGGGCGGCCGGAGATCTGCTCCGGCGCCGCGTAGTCGAGCGTGCCGACGATCTGGCCGACGTTGGTCAGCCCGCTCAGCGAGAGCGACTTCTTGGTGAGGCCGAAGTCGGCCAGGTAGAGGTGCTCGGGGTGCTCGCTGTCGGTGCCGGCGGCGACCAGCACGTTCCCGGGCTTGACGTCCCGGTGGACGAGGTCGTGGGCGTGCGCCGCGTCCAGCGCGGAGGCGATCTGCAGGGCGAGCTGCGCCGCCCGCTCGACCTGGAACGGGCCGTCCCGCCTGATCAGGCCGCGCAGGTCGCCGCCCTCGACGAAGCGCATCGCGATGAACAGGATGCCGTCGGCCTCGCCCGCCTCGAACACCGGGATGATGTGCGGGTGGTCGATCGCCGCGGCCGCCTCCGACTCGTGGATGAAGCGCTTGCGGAACACCTCGTTGCGGGCCAGCTCGGGGGCCAGCAGCTTGACCGCGACGGTCCGGCCCAGCCGCAGGTCCTTGGCCCGGTAGACGACGGCCATGCCGCCGCGGCCGATCTCGGACTCCAGCCGGTAGCCGGCCACCCGGCGGCCCACCTTGCCGGCGGGCAGGCTGGGGACGTCCTCGGTGGCGCGCTGCGGGTGGGCCGGCGGTCCGGCGGCGGCGGGCGGTTCCTGGGGGCTCACGGTTCACCCGTCCGGGTCGGCTCGTACCCGCCCGGCGGGGAGAGCGGTCCTGCGCCCGGCGGGTGCGGGGTCGCCGGGGCGGCGGGCGGTCGCGGGGTCGCGGGGCCGCCGGCCGAGCTGGGGTTGGAGCGCGGCCGGCCGGAGGCGGCGTACGTCTGCAGCTGCAGCCCGTCGCAGTAGCACCAGCGGTCGTGGGCCGCGTCGAACACCCAGAGCGCCTCGCCGTCGACGACCAGCCCGATCCGCAGGCCGCGGGCCCGCTCCCGGAAGGCCTCCAGGTCGACCTGGCCGGCCGCGAGGTCCTCCAGCAGCGAGCGGTAGCGGTTGAGGGCGCCCTCGGCCTCGGCCAGCGCCGGCCGGGGGTCGGCGGTGCGGGCGGGGGGCGCGCCGGCCGTCGGCGGGATGTCCGGGAGGGCCACCAGCAGCCGGCCGTCCACCCAGGTGGACCAGCCGTTGGAACAGAGCACGTACGCCCAGTCGCCCCGGCGGTCGATCAGCCGGACCGGCAGCAGCGGGTCCAGCGGCGTCGACGGCTGCGACGGGTCCGGCGCCGCCCAGGTGGCCATCCCGTCCGGCGCGGCGACGTGGGTCGGGCGGAACGCGAACTCGTCCATGGGCGGCTGCCTGTCTCCTGACTGCTTCGGCGGGGCCCGTCGCTCGCCGGGCCGCCTCCGTCACTTCCGCGTACTCCGTCACTTCCGCATGATCGCGGGCTCCTGCCGGCGCAGCAGGGCCAGCACGGCGAGGCCCAGGGCCGCGGACAGGGCCACCAGCAGGCCCAGACAGCGCAGCCAGGTGGTGCGGTCCGGGCGGAACAGCGGGTCGGCGGTGATGGTGGTCGGGAAGACCGTGTGCAGGTCGATGCTCTGGGCCATGGCGGCCAGGCCCCAGCGGGACGGCACCAGCCAGGCGAACTGCTCCAGGCCGGGCACCCCGTACAGCTTCAGCATGGCGCCGCTGAAGACGATCTGCACCACCGCGAGGAGCACCAGCATCGGCATGGTGGCCTCCTCCTTGCGCACCAGTGCCGAGACCAGCAGGCCCAGCATCATCGCCGAGAAGGAGAGGGCCGCGACGGCGATGACCAGTTCGACCAGCGGTGGCAGCACCACCCCGCTCTGCAGCCGCACCCCGTTGGCCAGGACCGGGCTGAGCTGCACCCCGGCCAGGCCGACGGTGGTCAGCACGGCGGCCTGGACCACCGTGATCGTGCCCAGCACCACCACCTTGGAGACCAGGTACGCGGATCTGGACAGGCCCACCACCCGCTCGCGCTGGTAGATCGCCCGTTCCTTGACGATCTCGCGCACCGCGTTGGCGGAGCCGGTGAGCAGACCGCCGATGCAGAGGGTGAGGACGACGTTGATCGCGTTCTCGGAGGAGATCCGGGAGCCGGCCATGGCCCGGCACATGATGCCGATGATGAACGGCAGGGCGATCATCACGGTCAGGAAGAGCCGGTCGGCGGCCAGCACGGAGGTGTACCGCCGCACCAGGGTGGTGAGCTGGGCGAACCAGCCCTGCGGCTTCTCCGGGCCGATCGGGCTGCGGGCCGGCCCGGCCACCGCGGGGGCGGGCGCCGGGACCGCGCCGGGCGGCAGCGCGGCGCCGGCCACGTACCGCTCGTGGAGCGGGGACTCGCGGAACCGGCGCTGCCAGCCAGCGTGGTCCTCGTTCTCGAAGGCCTCGAAGGCCTCGGGCCACTCGGAGAAGCCGAAGAACGCCAGGGCCTCGTCCGGCGGGCCGTAGTAGGCGACCCGGCCGCCGGGCGCCAGCACCAGCAGCCGGTCGCAGACGTCCAGGCTGAGCACGCTGTGGGTGACCACGACCACCGTCCGGCCGTCGTCGGCGAGGCCGCGCAGCATCTGCATCACCGAGCGCTCCATGCCCGGGTCCAGGCCGGAGGTGGGCTCGTCGAGGAAGAGCAGCGACGGCTTGGTGAGCAGCTCCAGGGCGACGCTGACGCGCTTGCGCTGGCCGCCGGAGAGGCTGGAGATCACCTGGTCGGTGCGGGCGTCCAGGCCGAGTTCGTGGATCACCTCCTCGACCCGGGCCTCGCGCTCCTCCCGGGCGGTGTCGCCGGGGAACCTCAGCTCGGCGGCGTAGGAGAGCGCGCGGCGGACGGTGAGCTCCTTGTGCAGGATGTCGTCCTGCGGCACCAGGCCGATCCGGCGGCGCAGCTCGGCGTAGTCGCGGTAGAGGTCGCGCCCGTCGTACAGGACGGTGCCCTCGTCGGCGGGGCGCAGCCCGGTGAGTGCGTTGAGCAGGGTGGACTTGCCCGCGCCGCTGGGGCCGGCCACCGCGAGCAGCGCCTTCTCGGCGAGCGGGAAGCCCACGTCGTCCAGCAGCACCCGGTGGTCGGGGCCGACCCGGACCACCAGGCCCTGGACGTGCAGGGAGATCTCGCCGGTGTCGGTGTACTCGACCAGCTCGTCGCCGGACAGGCAGAGGGCGGCGTGGCCGATGCCGATGATGTCGGCCGGGCCGACCGGCGCCCGGTCGACCGGCCGGCCGTTGAGGTAGGTGCCGTTGTGGCTGGACAGGTCGACGATCTCGTGGCCGCCGTCCGGCAGGGTGCGCAGCTCGGCGTGGTGGCGGGAGACCACCAGGTCGTCCAGGACGAGGTCGTTGTCGCCGGCCCGGCCGATGCGCACCGTGCGGCCGGGGAGCCGGATCACGGCGCTGGGCTGGCGGAAGACCCCGGAGGCCTGCGGGGCGATCAGCGAGGGCCGCTCGCCGGGCGCGGGGGCCGGCAGGCCGGCGAAGGTCGCGGACGGGCCGTCGGCCGCGTTGCCGAACCGCAGCCGGGTGCCGGGGCCGACGTCCTCGTGCTGGATCCGGCGGCCGTCGGTGAAGGTGCCGTTGGTGCTGCCGACGTCGTCGAGCAGCCAGTGGCCGTCGTCGGCGCGGAGCACGGCGTGGTGCCAGGAGACCCGGGGGTCGTCGAGGACGATCTCGCTCGTCGGGTCGCGGCCGACGTGGTACGCCCGGCGCGGATCGATCAGCTGCGAGTCCGTGTCGGTGACGAGAACCAGGGGCGGCGCGGTCGACGCGCCTGCGCGGTCTCCCATAGCTCGGATTCTAGTCCGGCCGGTCCACCCGGGCAGTCCAGGCCGGTCCGGAGGCCGCCGGACCGGCCGGGCGAGGAAATTGGACTGGACCACTGGATCCGGCCCGGTCCGCTGCCCTATCGTTCGGGGTGCCGCCCCCGGGACGAGGGGAGCTGCGCACCACTCCCCGCGAGTCCCCGGGACGGACCCATGAGCCTCTGGCCGCAGTTGCGCGAATCCCGGCTCGTCCGGGCCGGCCGGGCCTCCGGGGCGGTGCTGCGCTGCGGGCTGATGGACACCATGCTCGCCGACCTCTCGGTCTCCGTCGTCCTCTGCTACGAGCAGGCGCTGGACGAGGACCGGCTCGCCGCCGGGCTCGCCCGCGCGCTGGAACGGGTCCCCGTGTTCGCCGGCCGGCTCCGCACCGAGGTCGGCGCGCTGACCGCCGTCTGCGACGACTCCGGTGTGCCGATGGACAGTTACGACGTCGACGGCACCCTCGCCGAGGCGATGGGCCGGGTCGGCGCGTCCGGTGCGCAGCTGGTCGACCCGGTGGACGCCCCGGCCGCCCGGACCGGCGGGGCGCCGCTGCTGACCGTCCGCATCACCCGGCCCTCGGCCGGCGGCACGGTGCTCGGCTGCTCCTGGCACCACGCCGTCGGTGACCTGCACAGCTTCATGCTGCTGCTGCGCGCCTGGTCCGCCGCCGTCGAGGGCGAGGAGCTGCCCGAGGCCGAACTGGTCGCGGACCAGGACGCCCTGCTGGACGAGGTGCTGCCTGCCGAGGACTGCGGGCGGCCCGGGTTCCGGCTGCCCGGCCCGGCCGAGGCCGCCGCGCTGGCGAGGGAGGTGGCGGCCGGACCGCGCGCCAACCGGACCGTCCAGATTCACTTCGGTGACGCCGAACTCGCCCGGATGCGCGAGCGGTTCACCGCCGAGACCGGCCGTCGGCTCTCCACCGGGGACGCGCTCTGCGCCCATGTCGTCCACACCGTACGGGAGTTGGACGGCGACACCGAGCCGCGCGGGCTGACCGTCCCGGTCAACGTCCGCCGCCCGCTCGGACTCCCGCCGGCCCTGGTCGGCAATCTGCTCAGCGAGATCCACCTCACCCAGCGCCCCGAGGCCGGACCGGCCGCACTCGCCGCCGAACTGCGGGCTGCAGTCGAGGAGTTCACCGCCGACCACCTCAACCTCCGGGCCAACCTCGGCTTCCTGGAGGCCCTGGGCCGGGACCGGCTCGGCGCGTGCGTGCCGCTCGGCTTCGACCCGGAACGCAAACGGTTCAGCTTCTCCAACTGGAGCCGGTTCGGCGCCTACCGGGTGGCCTTCCAGGGCCAACGCCCGGTGTTCTTCAGCCCCACCGCCAACTACCCGCTGCCATGGGTGTCCTGGACCGTCGAGGGGTTCCACGGCGCCGGGCTGCTCACCACCGTGGTGCTGCCGGCGCGGCTGGCCGCCCGGCTGCGCGGGGCCGAGGGCCGCGCGGCGCTGCACCGCTTCCGGGATGCGGCGGACCCTCTGCCCGCCGTGGCCGCCGCCGTGCCGAAGGTGCTCTGACGCCGGGTCGCGGCGCGGGAGGGGGCGGCCGCAATACGGCCGTCCCCCTCCCGCGCCGTCAGGTCACTTCACGACGGCGCGCAGGGCGTGCCGCAGCTGCTCCCGGCCGGGCTGGAGGGCGCGGTCGAGCGCGGGGGCGAACGGCAGCACCGCGCCGTCCGGGCGGGTGACCCGGCGCGGCGGGGCGGTCAGCCGCATCTCCTCGGCAGCGGTGGCCAGCACCTCGGCGCCGATGCCGCAGCTGCGGTTGGAGTCGTCGACCACCACCAGGCGGCCGGTGCGCTCCAGCGAGGCGGCGAGCGCCGCCCAGTCGAACGGGTACAGCGTGCGCGGGTCGAACACCTCGACCGAGATCTCGTCGGAGAGCTCCTCGGCCACCGCCAGCGCGTCGTGCACCAGGTGCCCGACCGCGACCAGCGTGACGTCGGTGCCCGACCGGTGCACCCGGGCCGAGCCGAGCGGGACCGGCGCGAGCTCCCAGGTGACGGTCTCGCGCACCGGCAGGGCGGCGGCCGGGGCGAACACGATCACCGGGTCGGGGTCGCGGACGGCCGAGCGGAGCAGGCCGTAGGCGTCCGTCGGGGTGGCGGGCACCACGGTCTTCACCCCGGCGTGCGCGAACAGGCTGTACGGGTGGTCCGAGTGCTGGCCCGCCCAGCCGTCCCGGGAGCCGGAGCCCGGGACCAGGCAGGTCAGCGGAACGCCCGCCTGACCGCCGGTCATCAGCGAGAACTTGTGTGCCTGATTGACGAGTTGCTCGAAGACCAGGAAGAGCAGCGAGGGGATCTGGAACTCCAGCACCGGGCGGCGGCCGGCGAGTGCGGCGCCGATCGCCATCGCGGTGAAGGCCTGCTCGGAGAGCGGGGTGTCGACGATCCGCCCGGGCCCGAAGCGGTCCAGCAGGCCGAGGGTCGGGCCGGCCATCCCGGCGCCGATGTCCTCGCCGAAGACGCAGACCGCCGGGTCGGCGGCGAGCTCGTCGGCGAGCGCCCGGTTGAGCGCCTTGGTGTAGGAGAGCCTCATCCGCCCACTCCGCTTCGCCCGGCTGGGGCGCCGGCCCGACCGATCGTTGTGCCGACTCGCTCCCTGCGCGCGCTCATGCCACCGCCCCCGCCCGCGGGCGCAGCCCGTCCGCGTACAGGTACGCGGACGCGCCGTCCGGGTCCGGGTGGCCGGAGGCGAGCGCGAACCGCTCGGCCGCCGCCAGCTCGGCGGCCACCTCGGCGTCCAGCGCACCGGCCTCGGCCGGCCCGATCGCGGCGGCGGCGCGCGGCAGCGGGTCGCGCTCGCGCCAGGCGTCCACCTCCTCCGCGGTGCGGTAGTGCAGTTTCATCCGGCGCTCCATGGTGTGGTGGCCCTCGAAGCGGTAGGTGCGGCACTCCAGGAACCCGGGGCCACCGCCGGCGCGGGCCCGGGCCACCGCCTCCCCGGCGGCGGCCCGGACGGCCTCGGTGTCCATCCCGTCGACCGCGACCGCCGGGATCCCGAAGGCGGCGGCCCGGCCGAGCGCGCTGCCGGCGACCGCTCTCGCGGCGGGCAGGGTGGTGGCGTAGCCGTTGTTCTCGCAGACGAAGACCACCGGCAGCCGCCACATCGCGGCCAGGTTCAGCGACTCCAGCAGCACGCCCTGGTTGAGCGCGCCGTCGCCGAAGAAGGAGACCGCCACCCCGTCGTCACCGGCCTGCCGGGCCGCCCAGGCGGCGCCGACCGCGATCGGCGCGCCGGCGCCGACGATGCCGTTGGCGCCGAGGATGCCCAGCGAGAGGTCGGCGGCGTGCATCGAGCCGCCCCGGCCCTTGTTCAATCCGCCCACCCGGCCGGCCAGTTCGGCGAGCAGTCGGTGCGGGGCGGCGCCCCGGGCGAGGACGTGGCCGTGGCCCCGGTGGGTGGAGGTGAGCCGGTCGGCGGGCCCGAGCGCGGCGCAGACCCCGACCGCGACGGCCTCCTGTCCGATGTACGGGTGGATGCCGCCGGTGATCACCCCGCTCCGTACCAGGCCGAGTGCCGACTCCTCGAAGCCGCGGATCAGGCGCAGCATCCGGTACCGCTGCCCGGGGGTACCGAGGGGCGCGATCGCGGCCGGGGTCGCGGGCCCGGCGGGAGGCTCCATGAGTCTGACGGCCGACTCCGTAAGCCCGGTCGCCGACTCCCTGGCCGTCACAGGGCTCCCCGCCAGACCGTCGGGCAGATCTCCGGGTCGGCGTAGTCGGGCCGGCCGTCGGGCGTGCGGCGGACCACCACGTCGTGGTTGTAGACCACCGGGCTGCCGTCCGGCCGGGTGTGGCCGCGGTACTCGTTGCCGCCGTCCTGCAGGTGCAGCGAGACGGCGCGGCGCGGCGTGGTGGCGAGGTTGGGGCCACTGCCGTGGTACGTCCGGCAGTGGTGGAAGCTGACGTGCCCGCGCGGGATCAGCATCGGGACCTTGCGGACCTCCTGGCCGTTGAAGCGGGCGTTCGCCGCGAGGATCTCCTCCAGCTCGGAGCGGTCGCGCCGGGCGAAGTGCCGGGTGGAGTCCTCGCCGGAGTCCAGCTCCCGCCAGCGGTGGCTGCCGTCGACCATGGTGATGGTGCCGTTCTCCGCGCGGCAGTCGTGGAACGGCAGGAACGCCGTGAGCATCCGCTCGGAGCTGGACGTCTGCCAGTAGTGCTTGTCGAAGTGCCAGGGCACCCGGTTGGTGGGCTCCTCGGGCACCGGCGGCTTGTAGATGAGGGTGGCCTGGAACACCCGGATCTCCGCCGCGCCGGAGAGCAGCGCGGCGACGGCGCCGAGCAGCGGCTTGCGCAGGATCGCGCCGATCGCGTCGCTCTCGTAGTGCACGTAGTCGTTGTGGCGCTGGACGGGCCCGTGCGCGGGCTCCCAGGAGGCGAGGTTCGGCGGACGGACGGACAGCTCGCGGTCGCGGTGGCCCTCGTAGTACTTCTCGGTGGCGGCCTGCAGGGTGTCCAGCTCCTCGTCGCTGAAGAGCCGGCGGGAGAGGTACCAGCCGTGCTCCTGGTAGCCGGCCACGTCCTCGGGGGTGGGCAGCAACGCGTGCTCGGCCTCGGTCAGGTGGAACTCGGTCGCGGTGGTCACGGGTCGGGCCTCCTGTGCTGGTCGCGGCGTCCGGTCGGCGGTGCGGACCGGAGCCACTGGTCGGGTCGTGGTCGGGGTGGTCAGACGGAGGCGGTGGCGCGCTGCCGTTCGACGGCCTCGTAGAGGGCCTTGATGTTGGCGGTCCCGAAGGTGCCCGCGCCCTGGCGCTCGATCAGTTCCAGGAAGAACGTCCGGCGCGGGTGGGTGGAGCGGGCGAAGATCTGGAAGAGCTGGCCGCCGTGGTCCTGGTCGACCAGGACGTCCAGCTCGCGCAGCGTCCCGATCGGGATGGCGGTGCCGCCGAGTCGTTCGGCCAGTGCGTCGTAGTAGGCGCCCGGCGTGCTGAGGAACTCGACGCCGCGGGCGCGCCCGGCCCGGACGGCGGCGGCGATGTCGTCGGTGCGGAAGGCCAGGTGCTGGACGCCGGCGCCGTCATGGTCGGCCAGGAAGGTGTCGATCTGGCCGGGGCGCCGGGCGGTGTCCGGCTCGATCAGCGTGAAGGTGACCTCCCCGGAGGCGCTCTGGACCACGCTGGAATCCATCGCCTGCTCGCCGACCTCGATGTACTCGCCGAAGATCCGGTGGAGGCCGAGGGCGGCCTCGCAGAATCTGACGGCGGGGGCCAGTTCGCCGGCCGGGACGCAGATCGCGGCGTGATCGAGGGCCTCCAGCAGCGCGCCGGCGGGCCCGGCGGCGGCCCCGGCGGTGGCCCCTGCTCCGGCCCCGGCGGTGGTGCGATCCGGCTGGGGCACGAACCGCAGGGCCAGGTCACCGAAGCCGGCCACCAGCCCGCCGGCCCGGTCCAGCACGACGGCGCCGTGCCGCTCCGCGCGCTCCAGGGAGGCCCGCGGGTCGGTGCACCCGAGGCCGATCACCGCGACGCCGTCGCCGTGCCGGGCCGCGTACCGGGCCACCGGGTGGGCCGGGTCGGCGGCCGAGTGGAAGTGCAGCCGGATGGAGCCCTGGCGCAGCCGGACGGTGCGCAGGCCGTCCGGCTGCGGGACGCCGGGCTCCACGGTGAAGCCGTGGTCGGCGCCGAGGCCGGCCGCGGCCAGGTCGGCGTCCGCGCAGTGGAACTCGACATGGGTGATGGACTGGATGGACAACGGGATCTCCCCGGGGATGGGCGTGGGACGAGGGGCCGGGCGGGGCGGGGCCGGACCGGCGCGGGAACCGCGCGCGGCCGGGGCGTCGTCGCCGCCGCCGCAGCTAGCGGGCGGAGCGGTCGGACCGGGTGGACCGGTCGGACCGGGTGGACGCCGGGCCGAAGACCAGGCTGAGGTTGTGGCCGCCGAAGGCGAAGGCGTTGCTGAGCGCGGCCCGCAGCGGCGCGGACCGGGCTGTGCCGCGCACGTGGTCGAGCGCGCAGGCCGGGTCGGGATCGGTGAGGTTCACCGTGGGCGGCAGCGTCCCCCGGGCCACCGCGAGTGCGGTGACCGCCGCCTCCAACGCCCCTGCGGCGCCCAGTAGATGGCCGGTGGCGCCCTTGGTGGAGCTGACCGCCGGGCCGTGCTCGCCGAAGACGGCGCGCAGCGCGGCGGTCTCGGCGACGTCGCCGAGCTTGGTGCCGGTCCCGTGGGCGTTGACGTAGCCGATGTCGGCGGGTGCCAGGCCCGCGTCGGCGATCGCGGCCCGCATCGCGTCGGCCGCGCCCGCGCCGTCCGGGCGGGGCATGGTGGGGTGATGGGCGTCGGTGGAGGCGCCCCACCCGGTCAGGTCGGCGTAGCCGGCCGCGCCGCGGGCGTCGGCGTGCTCGGCGCGTTCCAGTACCAGTACGGCGCTGCCCTCGCCGAGTACGAAGCCGTTGCGGCGGGCGTCGAAGGGCCGGCTCGCCTGCTCCGGATCCTCCCAACCCGAGGAGAGCGCACGGGCGTTGGTGAAGGCGGCGGCGATGGTCGGATGGAGCGAGGACTCGCTGCCGCCGCACACCACCACGTCGGCGTCGCCGGCCCGGATCAGCCGCAGGCCCTCCGCGACCGCCTGGGCACCGGCCGCGCAGGCGGTCACGATCGCCGAACTGAAGCCGCGGATACCGTGCTTGATGGCGACCCGGGCGGTGGCCATGTTCGACAGCATGCCGGGCAGCAGGTACGGGCTGACGCCGGGGCGGCCGCGCTCCAGCCGGCGGTGCGACTGCTGCTCGAAGGTCTCCAGCCCGCCCCCGCCGGTGGCCAGGACCACGGCGGTGCGGTGCGGGTCGGCGTCGCGGCCCACCACCAGGCCGGCGTCGGCGAGCGCGTCGTCGGCGGCGGCCAGGGCGAGCAGCACGAAGCGGTCCACGCACCGGGTCTCGGTCGGCGCCAGCACCTCGCGGCCGTCCACCGGCGGCGCGATGCCGGCGGCGGTGAGCCAGCCGTGTGCGGCGTGCTCCTCGGGCAGCGCGCGGATGCCGGAGCGGCCGGCGGCGAGGGCGTCGAAGACCTCGGCGGGCTTGCGGCCGACGGGCGTGACCAGGCCGATGCCGGTGACGACGGCGCCCGGTCGGCCGGTGCTGCGTGCGCGTGTGCTCGGGTGGAGGCCGGTCGCCGGGTGGCCGGTCATCGGGCGGCCGCCGCGTCGAGGTGGCGCCGGCGCAGCAGCACCTTGCGGACCTTGCCGGTCGGCCCGAGCGGGAGGTCGTCGCCGCCCACCACCAGCACCCGGCGGACGGTGGCCGCGACGGCCTCGTCGAGGGCGGCGGTGACGGCCTTGGTGCGGTCGGCCGCCGGGTCGGCGTCCGCGCTCAGGATCAGCAGCACGTCGGTGACGACCTGCTCGCCGTCGCGCACCGCGACGACCGTGCAGTCGGCCACGTCCGGGCAGGCCGCCAGCACGCGCTCCTCCGACATCGCGGTGAACAGCCGTTTGCCGTCGCCGAGTTCGACCGAGTCCACGGCGCGGTCGACGTGGTAGTAGTAGCCCTCCTCGTCCCGGTACATCAGGTCGCCGGTGAGGAAGCGGCCGCGGATCCTGGTGCGGAAGGTGGTGACCGAGTCGTTCCAGTAGCCGAGTGCCAGGGTGGGGGAGGCGGTGGCGAGTTCGCCGACCTCGCCGGGCCCGAGCGGTTCGCCGTCCGGGCCGACCACCTCGCAGTCGACGAAGGCGTGCGGGCGGCCCACGCAGCGGCCGTACCGCTCGGTGCCGGGGCCGTGGGTGATGAAGAAGTGCGAGTGGCCCATCTCGGTGGAGCCGAGGCCGTCGACGAAGAGCGAACCCGGCACGCGGACCCGGCCCTGGCGGGTGACGGACTCGCGGCTGCCGGTGGCGATCAGGCGGCGGATGTGCACCTCGTGGGCGCAGTCACCGGTGTTCCACCAGAGTGCGACGGAGTCCAACTCCCGCCGGGACAGGTCGTGGTGGGCCAGTTCGGCCCAGGTGGCGGCGAAGCCGACCACGCCGCTGGGCCGCCGGCTCTCGATCGCGTCCAGCACACCGGCCCCCGACTGGCTTGACAGCAGGGCGAGTTCGGTGTGGGAGCTGAGGGCCAGGTTGACCGCGATCAGGGTGGCGGCGTGCGGGGCGGGCAGGGCGCTGAGCATCCGCTCCTGGCCCTGCGGGCGGGGCAGCCGCAGCCGGTGGCGGATCGCCGCGTACAGGCCGGCGTGCGAGTGGACCACGGCTTTGGGCATGCCGGTGGTGCCGGAGGAGTGGGTGATCGCCACCGGGTCGCCGGACCAGTGCCGGTAGGGCGCCGGGCCGGCGTCCGGGTCGCCCGCGCCGAGGGTGGAGATCTCCGGGAGGGCGGGGGCGCCGGGGTCGTGGTCGGCCAGCGCGGCCAGGTGGACGGGGTCGGCGAGGATGCCCACCGGGCGGAGCCCGGCGATGTAGCGGGCGGCGCGCTCGCCGTCGACGTTGGGGTTGAGCAGCGCCGGGATGGCGCCGAGCCGGGCGAGTGCCAGGAAGGCCAGCACGTGGTCGGCGGCGTCCGTGGCGTAGACCGCCACCGGGTCGCGGTGGGTGATGCCGAGCGCGTGCAGGGCGGCGGCCCGGGCCCGGACGGCGCGGTCGAGCTCGCGCAGGGTGAAGGGATGCCAGGCGGGGTGGTCGTCCACCGGGGTGTCGAAGGTCAGCAGCGGTTCGTCCAGGCCGAGGCCCAGGGCCAGTCGGCTGGTCAGGACGTTGCCGGCGCCGACGTCCGGGTCGTCCGCGAGAAGGGTGCGGATACTGCGGGTGCTCACGGTGGTTGATCCCTCCCATGGTGCTGGGCGTGCTGCGGTGGGACGCGGCGTGTGGGGCCGCTCGCGCGGGGGTGCGGTGGATGGCGGGGTGTGCGGGTGGCCGGTGGGGTGGCGCGGGTCCGGGCGGTCAGCCCGCGGTGACCAGGACGGCCACGGCCCGGTCGGTGCCGGACGGGTCGGTACCGGCCCGGTCGGTCGGGGGACGGTCAGTGCCGGCCCGGTCGGTCGGGGTGGTGGGCCCGGCGTCCCGGGCCCGGTCGGTGCCGGTGCCGGTGCCGGTGCGGGCCCCGGTTCCGGCCCCGGGCTCCGGTGAGGTGCCCGTCGCGGGCTCCCCGGCGGGTTCGCCCTGTTCGGCGGCGATGACCAGGACGTGGTCGGCGTCGCCGTCCGCGAGGAGCAGCGCCGCGAGGTCCAGGACGTCCTGCGGCACCTGCCCCGCCGGCGGCGGCTCGGCCGGGCTGATCGCCACCACGGGGCCGGTCAGGCCCCAGCGGGCCGCGATGTGGCCGAGGACGGCGTTGGGGTTGGACTGGAAGAACAGCAGCGGCGGCACCCGGCGCCCGGAGGCGGCGGCCTCGTCGATGGCGCGCGCGGTGGCGCGGTCGCCGCCCGCGCTGGCCAGCAGCAGCGCGGTCCGGCCGGGGGCCGGGGCGGTGCCGTGGTGGGCGCGCAGGCAGCGTTCGGCGGTCTCGGCCACCAGGGGATTGAACGTGGAGGCGGAGAAGCCCGGTACGGGGGGCAGTGGGTCGGGCCGACCCGGTGCGGTCCGGTCGGGGTCGGGCCAGTGGGCCTCGGCGAGGATGCGCAGCGCGGTCACGGGGCGGCCACCAGGAGCGCGGTGTTGGCGCCGCCGAACGCGGAGTTGAGGGTGAGCGCGTGGCTCGGCCGGGCGGCACGCGGACCGTCCAGGACGAGGTCGAGCCCCAGCTCCGGGTCCGGGCCGAGCCAGCCGGCGTTCACCGGTAGCCGGCCGTCGCGCAACGCCGCGATGGTGACGGCGAGTTCGAGCAGGGCCGAGGCCTCCAGGGCGTGGCCGTGGACGGCTTTGCTGGAACTGACCGGCAGCCGGGCGACGTGCGCCCCGAACACCCGGCGCAGCGCGCTCGCCTCGGCCCGGTCGGCCAGCGGGGAGCCGGTCCCGTTGGCGTTGACGTAGCCGATGTCGGAGGGCACGACGCCGGCCCGGCTCAGGGCGGCCGCGATGGCCCGGGCCGCGCCGTCGCCCTCCGGTTCGGGGCGGCAGACGTGGTGGGCGTCGCCGGCCCGGCCCCAGCCGGCCAGCCGGGCCAGCACGGGCGCACCGCGCCGTGCGGCGGCGGGCTCGGCCTCGACGACCACGGCGGCTGCCGCGTCGCCGAGCAGGGTGCCGGTGCGGCCCGCGCTGAACGGGCGCAGCTCGCCGTCGCGGGCGAGGGCCCGGCCGGCGTCGAAGGCGGCGAAGACGCCCGGCTCGACCAGGTGCCCGGCCGCGACCAGGACGCGCCGGTGGCGCCCGGCGGCGACCGACGCGGCGGCGTCCGCGACCGCGGTGCCGGCCGCCACGCAGGCGCCGGTGTAGACCCGGGTGACGCCGGCGGCGCCCCACCCGGCCGACACTCCGGCGGCGACGGCCGCGGCGACCGCCCGGGTGCGCAGGTCGCTGTGGAGGGCGAGCAGCACCGGCAGGACGGCGGCGTCGCTGCTGCCCGGGCCGTCGCTGCTGCCCGGGTCGTCGCTCCCGCCCGCGCCGCCGAACCGGCCCGCGTCGTCGGCGGCACCCGGGCCGGTGGGCAGGCCGGCCTGGCGGCAGGCCTGGTCCACCGCCGCGAGGACGGCGTCGGCGAGCGGCAGCGGCTCGGGCAGCAGGGCGGCGCGCGTGGTGCGGCGCGCGGACACGTCGAACCGGTCCACCGCGGTGAAGGCGGCCTTGCCGTGGGCGGCGGCCTCGGCGAGCGCGCCGAGCCCGGTGCCGGCCGCGCTGAGCACGCCGACGCCGGTCACCACGGGCCGGACGGCGGGCGGGGCGTGGCCGGTCATGGCTGCGCGGCCCCGGGTGTCGCGGCGGCCGCCGTCGCGGTGGCACCGGCGGCGGCCAGCACGGCCGCCCGGAGCACCTCGGTGGCGGTGTCGACGGTCCGGACGGCCTCGAACTGCTCGTCGTCGAGGTCCAGCTGGACGCCGTAGCGCTGCTCGAACTCGGCTATCAGCCATGTGAGTTCGAGAGAGCCGAGCTCCTCGGGGACGTCCTCGGCGGCGCGCTGCCCGAACGCCGCCAGGATCGTCCGGACCTCGGCCCGGTCGGGGAGGACGGGGCTGGTCACGCGGCGCTGCCCGAGGCGCTGGTGGCGGTGGCGGCGATGCGCGCGGCGACGTCGGCGGTGAACTCGTCCAGCGTCATCATCGCGGTGCTCTCCATCTCGTCCATGTCGAACTTGACGCCGAACTCGTCCTCGACCTGCACCGAGAGGTCGGCGAGGGCGAGCGATTCGAGGTCGAGCCCGGCCGGGCCGAGGTCGGTGTCGCCGGTGACCTCGGAGACGTCGTACTGCATCTCGGTGAGGGCGGCGAGGACGAACGCGCGGATGCGGTCCTGCATGGTGTGCTCCTTGGGCTCGCGCACGTGCGCTGTGCGCGGTGATCGTCGGGGGGTGGGGCGGGTGTGGTGCGGAGGGAACGGCGGCGGCCGATGGGCCGGGCGGCCGGTCCGCCGCCCGTCGGGCGGCGACGGCCCGGCGGGGGAGAGCAGTTCAGGCGAAGGGCGGTTCAGCCGGCGGCCGCTCGCAGCGCCGCCGGGTCGCGCAGCAGTTTCCCGGTGGCCGTGCGCGGCAGTTGAGCGAGGAAGGCGAGCCGGCGGGGCCGCTTGTAGGCGGCGAGCTGCCGGGTCAGTCCGTCCCGGACGAGGTCCTGGTCCGTGCCCTCCTCGGTGGCCAGGTAAGCCTCGATGGCGCCCTCGTCGAAGACCACCACCGCCTCGCGGACCCGCGGCAGGGCGGCGAGGGTCTGCTCGACTTCGGTGAGGTCCACCTTGAGGCCGCCGATCGAGACCTGCGAGTCCCGGCGGCCGAGGACGGTGACCCGTCCGGTGGCCTCGTCCAGCTCGGCGGCGTCCCGGGTGTGCAGCCAGCCGTCCGACCAGCGGGTCGGGTCGTCCAGCCCCGGGTAGGGCGAGGCGGTGGTGCGGATCTGCAACTCGCCCTGCACCGAGCGTAGTTCCATCCCGGTGACCGGCTGCTTCGCCGGGTGCAGGGTGCCGTCCAGGTCGGTGGCGATGACGCCGAGCTCGGTCATCCCGTACATGGTGCCGAGCGGGACGCCGTACGCGGCGGTGAAGGCGGCGGGCAGGCCCGGTCGGACCAGTTCCCCGGCCACCACCATCCGGCGCAGCCTCGGCAGTGGCGGGGGTGCGGCCGCGCCGGCCAGCAGTTCGGCGTGGAAGGGCACGCCGATCACGGTGGTCGGCCGCTGCTCCTCCTCGGTGACGGCGGCGAGGATGCCCGCGGCCGTCATCCGTTCCGGCACGGTCAGCGGGGCGCGGGCGTGCAGGCTGTTCAGCAGTCCGCCGACCAGGCCGAGCACGTGCACCACCGAGGAGAGCAGGACGACCCGCTCGCCCTCGCCGGGGAACCCCACCAGCCCGCGATAGCAGTCGAGTTCGCGCAGAAGGTCGCCGGCGGTGCGCGCGATGACCTTGGCCGGGCCGGTGGACCCGGAGCTGAGCTGGACCAGCGCGTGGCCGGTCCGGGCCGATCGGCCGTCCGGCAGCCGGACGGCGACCGGGTCGGCTTCGGCGAAGCCGCGCAGCGCCGCCGACGGCCGGTGGGCGGACCCCACCAGCACCTGGGGAGCCAGCCGTCCGACCGCGAGCTCGATCTCGTGGTCGGTCAGCCGGTGGTCCAACAGGGCCACCTGGGCACGCAGTTGCCAGCACGCCAGGAGCGCCGCGACGAAGCCCAGGGAGGGCGGCAGCCGCAGGGCCGCGGTACCGCCCGGGCCGAGGCCGGCCGCGGCCAGCCGCTCGGTCTGCTCGCCGACCAGGGCGCGCAGCGCGTCGCGGTCGACGGGGGTGCCCAACCGCAGGCACTCCTCGCCCCCGGGACCGGCCAGCAGGAACCGTTCCACCCAGTCGTCGGGGGCGTCGGAGTGCGGCGGCGAAGAAGGCGGAAGCGGAGAAGGGGAAATGCCGGTCAACGCCACTCCACACAGTGAGGAGATTTGTCATGGACGCCGTTCACAGGAAACGGCCAATTCCGTTGCCAGACCTTTGCACAGACGATTGGTCAAATCAAGGTCTATACCAATGTGGTCCGAACCTCCTACGCTGCCGAGCCGGGACTGGTCCGAGCGCGGCCGTCCGGGAGCGAGGATGCCCGTGGGACCACTCACGTCGGCCGGGATCGAGCGCGCTGCACGCGCCCAACTTCCCCCGGAAATATGGGACTTCATCGAGGGCGGGAGTGAGGCGGAACGCACCCTCGCCGGGAACCGGGAAATGTTCGGCCGCTATGCCCTGCGGCCCCGCACACTCGTCGACGTCTCGGCCTGCTCGACCGGCACCACACTCCTCGGCGCCGAGCTCGGACTCCCGGTCGGAATTGCCCCGATGGCCTACCACCGGCTGGTCCACCCGGACGGCGAGACCGCGACCGCCCGGGCGGCCGGCCGGGCCGGCGCCCTCCTGGTCGCGGGAATCTTCGCCAGCCGCACCCTGGAGGCGATCGCGGCCGAGGCCGCCGGGCCGCTCTGGCTGCAGCTCTACTGGCTGCGCCGCCGCGACGCCCTCGCCGCGCTCGTCGAACGCGCCGAGGCGGCCGGCTTCTCCGCACTGATGCTCACCGTGGACGCCCCGCGGATCGGCCGCCGGCTGCGCGACCTGCGAAACGGCTTCGCCGTCCCGCCGGAGATCCGCGCCGTCAACCTCGACCCGGAGCTGATGGCCGCCAGTCACCAGGCCGGCGCCGGCTCCTCCGGCATCGCCGAGCACGCGCTGGAGCAGTTCGACCCCAGCCTGACCTGGGCGGACCTCGCCTGGCTGCGCGAGCGCACCGGCCTGCCGCTGGTCCTCAAGGGCATCCTGACCGCCGAGGACGCCCGGCTCGCCGCCGAGCACGGCGCCGACGCCGTGGTGGTCTCCAACCACGGCGGCCGCCAGCTGGACGGTGCGCTGCCCGCCCTGGCCGCCCTCCCGGACGTGGCCGAGGCCGTCCCGCCGGACCTGCCGGTACTGCTCGACGGCGGGGTCCGCACCGGCACCGACATCGCCGTCGCCCTCGCCCTCGGTGCCCGCGCGGTGCTGGTCGGCCGCCCGGTGCTCTGGGGGCTGGCCACCGGGGGAGCGGACGGCGTGGCCGACGTGCTCGGCCTGCTCCGGGCCGAACTGGAGCACACCCTGGCCCTGCTGGGGCGCCCGACCCCGGCCGACCTCGACCGCACCGCGCTGGCTCCCTGGCCGCTGCCCGGCCCGGACGCCGGCGTGCGCGGTCCGTAGCCGTGCAGCGTCCCGACCGCAGGGCGGCACGGCGCTGCCCGCCCGATTCGGCGCCGGTGCCCCCACGTTCCACGGAATTTGCCCGTACGGGCCGGCCGCACCGCCGACCCGCCCCCACCGCGCGCCGCGAGCCCCAACCACGGACCCGACCCGCACCGGCGCGGTACACCCCGACAGAGAGACCACCGACATGACGAAGCAGGACACCTTCCCCGGCTGGGACTGGGACGACCCCGACGGCCTCGCCACCCGCCTCGACGAGATCAGCGCCCAGGTCGCCACCTGCAAGACCCTCGAACCGGCCGACCGCCTCCCGCACAGCCACTCCGACTTCCGCGAACTCGGCCTCACCGGCATCGAGTTCGCCGCCTTCCGGACCGCCCACCCGAACGGCCTCGGCACCGACCTGACCGCCCTGCGCAGCCCCGACGCCACCACCGAACCCGGCACCCTCTACCGGGTGGACGGCGACCGCTGGTTCACCCAGCTCGACGTCGCCCGGCCGCTGCCCTTCGCCGACGCGAGCGTCGACTGGGTCTACGCCGAGCACCTGATCGAGCACGTCACCCTGCCGGTCGCGACCGGCTGGCTGCGCGAGGCCCGACGGGTGCTGCGCCCCGGCGGCGTGCTGCGCCTGACCACCCCGGACCTCGCCCGCTACCTGGTCGGCTACGCCACCGGTGACGGCTTCCTCGCCAGGCACCGCCGCCGGCTCACCACCATGGGCTTCGGCCCGCCGATGCCGCAGCGCCCGGCCTTCCTGGTCAACCAGATCTTCCGGTACTACGGCCACCAGTGGATCTACGACCTGGACGAGCTGCGCCACGTGCTCACCCTGGCCGGCTTCGAGCCCGGGCGGATCCGCCACTGCGGCTACCGCCAGGGCGCCCGAGTCGACGTCGCCGACCTCGACACGGCCTTCCGCACCGACGAGACCGTCTACATCGAGGCCGACCGCTAGGACCGGACAGGCCCTCGGCCCGGACCCTGCCTTGTACGCCCCCGACGCCCGGGTGGCCCCGGGCGTCCGACCACCAGCCCGACGGGACGACGACCACCCATGCCACTGCACCCCCAGGCCCAGGCCCTGCGCGAGCGCCGCGCCCGGGCCGGCACTCCGCCGCTCTACAGCCTCACCCCGGCCGAAGCCCGGGCGGCCGACCTGGCCGACATCCGGGCCTCGGCCGGTACCCCCGAGCCCGTCGCCGCCGTCGAGGAGCACCGGATCGCCGGCCCCGGCGGCCCGCTCGCCGTGCGCCTCTACCGGCCGGAGCCGCCCGGCCGCGAACTTCCCGCCCTGCTCTACCTCTTCGGCGGCGGCTGGACCCTCGGCTCGCCCGACACCAGCGACGCGATCTGCCGCCGGCTCACCAATGCGGTGGGCTGCGTCACCGCCTCCGTCGGCTACCGCCTCGCCCCCGAGCACCCCTTTCCCGCCGCCGTCCACGACTGCCGCGCGGCCGCCCGCTGGCTGGCCGAGCAGGCCGGCGCGCTCGGCGTCGACGCCGCCCGCCTCGCCGTCGCCGGGGACAGCGCCGGCGGCAACCTGGCCGCGGCGCTCGCCCTGCTCGCCCGCGACGAGGGCGGCCCGGCCCTGCGCCACCAGCTGCTCGTCTACCCCAACACCGACCACCGGGCCGACACCGCCTCGCTGCGCGAGCACGACGACCCGCTGCTGTTCAACCGCCGCTCGGTCGCCTGGTACTGGGGCCACTACCTGGCCGACCCCACGGACGGCGACCACCCGCACGCCTCCCCGCTGCGCGCCCCGAGCCTCGCCGGACTGCCGCCCGCCACCGTGCTCACGGCCGAGTACGACCCGCTGCGCGACGAGGGCGAGCGGTACGCGGAGGCGCTGCGCGCGGCCGGCGTTCCGGTCGAGGCGCGGCGGTACGGCGGGATGCCGCACGGCTTCTTCGCCATGACCGGCGTGCTGGACGCGGCCGGCGAGGCGCAGCGCTACGCGGCCGAGCGGCTGCGGGAGGCCCTGCGGTGAGCGCCCGCCACACGCCGGCCGCGTCCAGCACGGCCGCTGACACGGCCGCCCCCGAGCGGGCCGCGAACCCCGGCCAGGACGGGCCGCCGGACCCCCTGAGACCGGCCCCCCTGCAACTGGGCGAGCTGCACGCCTCCCTCGCCGATCCGCTGCTGGACGCGATGACCTTCCTCAACGAGGCCACCACCCGCTACCCGCAGGCCGTCTCCTTCGCGCCCGGCCGCCCCTACGAGGGCCTCTTCGAGCCCGCCGACGTCCACCACTACCTCGACACCTACCTGGACCACCTGGCGGCCCGCGGAGCCGGCCGGGACGCCGTCCGCAGCACGCTCTTCCAGTACGGGCCGACCAAGGGCGTCATCGCCGACCTGGTCGCCCGCACCCTGGCCAACGACGAGGGCCTCACCGTGCCGCCGGAGGCCCTGGTGCTCACCGTCGGCGCCCAGGAGGGCATGCTGCTGACGCTGCGGGCGCTCTGCGCGGGCCCGGACGACGTGCTGCTGGTCAGTTCGCCGTGCTACGTCGGCGTGACGGGTGCTGCCCGGCTGCTCGACCTCACCACCGTCCCGGTGCCCGAGGGGCCCGGGGGCGGGCCCGATCCGGCGGCGGTGCGCGCCGCGGCCCGCGCCGTCCGCGCCGGGGGCCGGCGCCCGCGCGCGCTCTACGTCGTCCCGGACTTCGCCAACCCGTCCGGCACCAGCATGCCCGTGCCCGCCCGCAGCCGGCTGCTGGACGCGGCGGCGGAGGAGGGCCTGCTGGTCGTCGAGGACAACCCGTACGGCTTCTTCGCCCGGGACGCCGGCGAACGGCCCACCCTGAAGGCGTTGGACCGCCGCCGCCAGGTGGTCTACCTCGGCTCCTTCGCCAAGACCTGCTTCCCCGGCGCCCGCCTCGGCTACGTGGTGGCGGACCAGGAGGTGGCCGGCCCCGGCGGGCGGCGGACGCTGCTCGCGGACGAGCTGGCCCGGCTGAAGAGCATGACGACGGTCAACACGCCCGCGCTCAGCCAGGCCGTGATCGGCGGCATGCTGCTGCGGCACGACTGCCGGCTGCGCGAGGCCAACGCTCCGGCTGCGGCCTACTACGCGGCCAACATGACCGTGCTGCTGGGCGAGTTGGAGCGGCACTTCCCGCCGTCGGAGCGGCGCCGGCTGGGGATCTCCTGGAACGAGCCGGAGGGCGGCTTCTTCGCCGTGCTGACCGTGCCGTTCGCGGCCGACGAGGCCGCGATGGAGCGGTGCGCGCGCGACCACGGCGTGCTCTGGACGCCGATGGCGCCGTTCTACCCGGCCGGCGGGGGAGAACGGCGGCTCCGGCTCTCGATCAGCTCACTGACCGAACGTCAGATCGTCGACGGGGTGGCCGCCCTGGCGCGGTTCGTCCGCGCCGGGGCCGGCTGACGCGGCAACGCCGTCCGGGCGGCGCGGGAGGGGCGCCCACCGTACGGGGACGGCGGCGGGCCGGGTGGTCGACGACCACCCGGCCCGCCCGTTCGGGTGTCCGTGGTCAGCGGACCCGGCGGGAGAACAGCCGGGCCGACCAGGCGACCGCCGCCACCGTCATCAGCACGACCACCAGCAGCCCCTGCCAGACCACGTCGTCCCCGATGTGCCCGGAGAACAGTGCGCGCATGCCCTCCACGGCCCAGTAGAAGGGGTTCCACTTGGCCATCGTCTGCAGCCACATCGGCGCCAGCGCCAGCGGCAGCAGGACGCCGGAGAGCAGGGCGATCGGCTGCGCGAGGGTGTTCACCACGGGGGCCATCGCCTCGTCGGCCGGGAGCAACAGGGCGATGCCGTAGGAGATCGCCGAGGTCATCAGCGCCAGCAGGCCGAGCAGCAGGTAGGCCAGCAGCAGGTCCACCGGTCCCACCCGCAGGCCGAACGGCAGCGCGATCAGCGTGATGATGACGGCCTGCACCAGCAGGGCGACCGTCTCGCGCAGCGCCCGGCCGAGGAGCAGCGCCAGCCTGCTGACCGGAGTGACCCGGGAGCGCTCGATGATGCCGGCCTTCAGCTCGCCGAGCAGGCTGAACCCGGTGTACAGGCCGCCGAAGATGCAGAGCACCGCCAACAGGCCCGGCACGTAGATCTGGTAGGCCTCGGCGTAGGTGGTCGCGCCCATCGGCGCCAGCACCTTCTTCAGCAGCGGTGCGAACAGCAGCAGGTAGAAGACCGGCTGGATGACGCCGACGGCGATCCAGACCGGCGTTCGCCACATCAGCAGCAACTGCCGCTGGAAGACCAGCCAGGTGTCGCGGGCGAGCTTCATGGCGCCTCTTCGTTCTCGGATCAGGACTGCTCGATCGAGCGGCCGGTGCGGGCCAGGAACACGTCGTCCAGGCTGGGGCGTTGCAGCTGCACGGTGCCGGGGACGACGCCCGCGCCGTCCAGGGCGCGCATGAGCAGCGGGATCGCGGCGGCGCCGTCGTCCAGGTAGAGCCGGAGCCCGTCGTCGCCCTGTGCCTCCAGCCGGTGCAGGTAGGACTGTTCGCGCAGGGCCTTGGCGGCCCGTTCGGCCTCGCCCGCGGGCAGGCCGACCAGCACCACGTCGCCGGAGATCTCCCGTTTGAGCGTCTCGGGAGTGCCCTCGGCGACGATCCCGCCGTGGTCGACGATGGCCACCCGGTCGCAGAGGGCGTCGGCCTCGTCGAGGTAGTGGGTGGTCACCACCACGGTCATGCCCTCGGCGCGCAGGCGGCGGATCTCCGCCCATACGTGGCCGCGGCTGGCCGGGTCCAGGCCCACCGTGGGCTCGTCGAGGAAGAGCACCCTGGGCGCGTGGATGACGCCGAGGGCGATGTCCACCCGGCGGCGCTGGCCGCCGGAGTAGGTGCGGCACGGGCGGTCGGCGAACTCGGTGAGCTCGAAGGCCCGCAGCGCGTCGTCGGCGCGGCGCAGGGCCTCGGCCTTGCCGGTGCCGTGCATCCGGGCCTGGTGCACCAGCTCCTCGCGGCCGGTGACGGCGTCGGTGGTGCCGCCGCCCTGGGCGACGTAGCCGATCCGGCGGCGGACCTCGGCCGGGTCGGCCAGCAGGTCCGCGCCGGCGATCCGGGCCTCGCCGCCGTCCGGGCGGATGAGCGTGGCGAGCATGCGCAGGGTGGTCGTCTTGCCGGCGCCGTTGGGGCCGAGGAAGCCGAAGATCTCGCCTGCGGCGACGTCGAGATCGATGCCGCGCACGGCGTCGACGGCGGCCTGGCCGCGCTTTCCGGAGGGGTAGGACTTACGCAGTCCCTTGGTCTCGATCAACCAGAACTCCCGTGCGGGGATGGGTTGCCGGGGCACCGTGAGGTGGTGCTGCGGGCCCACCCTAGAGTCTGCGACCCTCCGGAAACAATGGCCTAGACCAATGGATTCCTCGGGTCTGCCCGGCCCGCCACCAGCGACTCCAGCCGGTCGGCCGCCGCCACCGCCCCGCCGCAGGCCAGCAGTTCGGCGCCGACCCGGGACGCCGCCGTCCGGTACCGGGGCTCGTCGAGCACGGCCCGCAGCCGCGCCGCCAACTGCTCCGGCGTGGCCCGGGGGAACGGCGCCCGCAGCCCGGCCCCGGCCGCCTCCACCTGCGCCGCGACGAACGGCTGGTCGTGCCGGATCGGCGCCGTCACCAGCGGGATCCCGTGCGCCAGGGCCTCGCCCACGGTGTTCATCCCGCCGTGGCAGAGCACCGCGTCGAGTGCGCCGCGCGCCAGCAGCTCCAGGACCGGCACCCGGTCCGCGGCGGCGGCGTGGTCCGGCAGTTCCGGCAGCAGATCGCGCGGCGCCGCGATCACCGGCTGCACGTCGTCGCCGCACAGGGCGAGCGCCCGGACGGCCCGGGCGTGGAAGTCCGCGCCGACGTCCCCGGCCAGGGTGCCCATGGTGACCAGCACCCGGCGCCGCCCGGGTGCCAGCCGCTCCCACGGGAACGCCGGGTCGGCCGGGCGCCCGGCCAGGACCGGCCCGATCTGCGCGACCTGCGCCGGCAACGCCGCCGCCCCGGCCGGTACGGTGCCGGCCGCCACGGGACCGGTCAGCGCGGGGCCGGCCGCCAGCGGACCGGTCAGCGCGGGGCCTGTCGGCGCCAGCACCAGCGCGGGCGAGAACCGCGGATCGGTGTACTCCTCCTCGGGCAGCCCGGCCCGCCGCCAGAGGCCCCGGAGCAGGCCGGTCATCCAGGCCTCCACCTGCGGCAGGCCGCGGAACGGCCGCCCCAGCTCCATCGCCCCCGGCGCCAGGCTCGCCCACGGCAGCCGGTGCCGGTGCGCCACCAGCGCCCCGGCCGGGGTGTGCTGGTCCACCAGCACGGCGTCCGGGCGGTACGCGCGCACGGCCGCGTCCAGCGGCTTCGCGGTGAACCGCGCGTAAGGGACGATGAAGCCCTCCCAGAGCGAGCGCAGGGCCGCCAGGCCGTGCCCGCCCTGGGCGCGGAAAGCCCTGGTCCCGGTGCCGAGCACGTGGGCCTGCGGCCCCAGCAGCGGCCGCAGCACCGTCTCGGTCCCGGTCCAGGCGACGTCGTGGCCGCGGGCGGCCAGCTCGCGGGCGATGCCGACGGTCGGGTTGACGTGGCCGGTCAGCGGCGGGACCACGAACAGGAAGCGGCTCACCGGTCGGCCTCCGCGGCGGGCAGCAGCCGTTGCACATCGGCGACGGTCAGCGCCTCCAGGGCTTCGAGGTCCAGACCGGCGCGGAGCCGGGTCAGGCCGGCCGACGGGCCGAAGCGGGTGCACAGCAGGGCATCCAGGGCGGCGAGTTCGTACTCGTCCAGCATCAGATCGGCGTCCAGGAGGGCCTGTGGGGTGACCCGTTCGGCCCACTCCGGGGGAGCGTCGGCCGCCTCGACCAGCAGCGCGACCAACTCGGGCCGGACCGGGCCGGGGTGCGGCGAACCGCCGGGTGTCGCGGCGGCGTGCAGCGGCTCGCGGCGTACCGGGGCAGGGGAAACGGGGGGTTCGGCTTCAGCCATGGGGGAGCTCCACCAGCTCGACGGCAGGGGGCGGACGATTCCTCGAAGGGCCGGAGATCACTTGTGCGACCCGTCGGGCGTCGGAATACTAGCCCGCGTGACCGCACTGGAGGCAGTGGCCGTTCACCTCCCCCACCACGCCGTGCCCATCGAGGCGGTGGGCGACCGGATCGGCCTGACCCCACGTCAACTTCGACTCTTCCGTCGCTTCCACGGCCTGGACCAGCTGCGACTGGACCCGGACGGGACGCTGCCCGACCTGCTCGACGCCGCCGTCGAGGCCCTGCCGCAACTGAGCGGACGCGAACGGCACGTCCGCTTCGTGATCCACGCCCGCAGCATGCCGGTGGCGGTGCCCTACCCGCTCAACCCGCTCCACGACCTGATCGCCCGCCGCGGCCTGTCCCGGGCTGTGGCCTTCACCGTCACCCACCACGCCTGCGCGGTGGGGCTGCTGGCCGTCGACCTGGCCGGCCGGCTGCTGTCCGGCTGCCAGGACCCCGACGCGCTGGCCCTGGTGCTCGCCGGCGAGAAGACCTTCACCAAGGACGCCCAAGTGGTGCCCGAGACCGGGATCTTCGCCGAGGGCGCCGCCGCGTGCCTGGTCCGCGCGGGCGGCGAGCACGATCGAGTGCTCTCCTTCGCCGTGCGCCACCGCCCCGAGTTCGACGGCCGCCTGGCCGAGGATCCGGACCTGCTCGCCCGCTACCAGCGGGAGTACCCGGCGGTGATGATCGAGGCCATGGAATCCGCCCTCGACCAGGCAGGTCTGGACCTCTCGGACCTCGCCGCGATCCTTCCGCACAACGTCAACCAGGCCTCCTGGCGGATGATCTGCCGCCGGATCGGGTATCCGGTCGAGAAGGTGGTGCTGGACAACGTGCGTTCGGTCGGGCACAGTTTCGCTGCAGACAGTCTCATCAATCTTCACACCGCCACCACGCGGGGGCTGCTGCGCCGCGGCGACCGCTACCTGATCGCCGCCGCCGGCGTCGGGGCCACCTTCTCCGCCATGGCCGTCGAGCACTGACGCTTCGTCAGTCCCGCACGCCGGAGCGGCCGTGAGCCGGACCGGTGCCGTGCCGACCGCACTCACCGCCTACCGCACCCCACCGCCGAGCGCGCCTGCCGCCGAGCGCGCCCCGCGCCCCATCCACCTCTCAGCACGACGGGACGGGACACCCATGCCAGACCCAGTGGTCCAGACCACCGACACCGAGCTGCGCGACCGGATCCTGCACAGCCTCGGCGAGCTGCTGCCGCGCGTCCTCAAGCGCGACCTGCCCGAAATCCCCGAGAACGCCTGCCTCTTCGACGACCTCGGCCTCACCTCCGCGAGCACCATCGAGCTGATCCTGGAGATCGAGGAGGCGCTGGACATCCAGGTCGACGTCGAACAGATCGGCGAGGACGACCTGCGCTCGGTCACCAGCCTCGCCGACTACGTCGCCGGCCACATCATCGCCGAGGACTGACCGGGTGCCCGCCGCCTCCGCCCCGCCGCCCGGAACCGCGCTGGGTCTCACCCGGATCCTGTCGGCGTACACCGACGGGCGGTCGGAGACTTCGCTCGACCCGGACCTGCGGGTCTTCGTCTCCGACCTGGTCCGCCCCTACGGGCTGCCGCTGCGCGAGGACCTGTTGCAGGAGGGCGTCGGCCACTCCTATGCGGAGCTGGCCGAGGGACTGCTGCGCGAGGCGGTCGCCGACGGGCCCCCGGTCGACCTGCTGATCCTGGCCTTCGACTCGCCCGACGTCCGCCCCGGTGCGCCCAGTTCACTGGCGCTGAGCCGGTCCTGTCCGGGTGAGCCGCTGGCCTTCGCGCTCTGCGACCAGGGCACGGCGGGGGCGTTCGGTGCACTGCGGATCGCCGCCGCCCACCACCGCACCGGCGGCTGCCGGCGGGCGGTGGTCGTCCTGGCCGAGCAGACCACGCTGCACTACCGGCCCGCCGCGCCGGTCGAACTGCCCCGGCGGCACTGCGCGGTGGTCCTGGTCTGCGACGAAGCCGACGGGATCGGCGATACCGACGAGACCGACGGCGGGGCCGCCGCCCTGGGACGCCACGGGCCCGGCCCGGGCGGTCTGGCGGTCACCCAGGAGCCCTGCGCGGAACCGGAGTCGGCGGTCAACGCCGTGCACGACCGGGTGCGGTCCGCCGGGGCCGACGCGGCACTGCTGCTCGACACCGGCCTCGCGGGCGAACCCGCCCTCGGCGACGCCGCCACGGCGGTGGCCCCGGGCGGACAACCGTTCACCGGCCTCTGGACGGAGCTGGCCCGGGCGCTGCCCGCCTGGCAGGCCCGGCAGCGCCCCGTCGTGGTCGCCGGCCTCGATCGCAGGCTCGGTGTGCTCAGCACCCTCACCCTCGGGGCCGGCCCGTGACCGCCCCGCCCCCCGCCGACCACGTCGACCTCTGGATCATCCCGACCGACCAACCGGACGGCGTGCTCGACGAGTTGAGAACGCTCCTGGACCCTGCCGAGCGTGCCCGCGCGGCCGGCCCGGATCCCGCTCTCGGGCGGCGGTTCACCGCCGTGCGCGGCGCCGTCCGGCTGCTCGTCGCCGAACGGCTCGGCCTCCCCCCGGCCGAACTCGGCTGGCGCTACGGCCCGCACGGCAAACCCGAGCCGGTCGACGGGCGCGGACCGGCCGGCGACCGGCTCGGCGTGAGCTGGTCGGCCTCGGGCACGCTCGCCGTGCTCGCCCTGGCCGAACGGCGGGAGGTGGGCGCCGACGTCGAGGAGATCCGCGACGCACAGGTGGCCTCCCGCATCGCCCACCGCTACTTCCCCGGCCGCGAGGCGGAGTTGCTGGCCGCCGCCCCGACGCCGGCCGCCCGGGCCGAGCGCTTCACCGAGCTCTGGTGCCGCCGCGAGGCCTGCGTCAAGGCATACGGCGGCCGCCTCGTCCAGGGCTTCGGCCTGCCGCTGGCCGGCCCGGCGCCACGCGTCCTGGCCGACGCCGGAGCGCTCGGCCCCGGCCCGTGCCGGATCGACGACGCGACGGTGCCCGGCGACTTCCGGGCCGCCGTGGCGGCCGTCGGCGACCGCCCGTTCCGGCTGCGCACCCACCGGTGGAGCCTGTGCGCTGCACTGAACATCACCACCTGACAACGCATTCGAGGATCGAGCCACCCTCCCGGGCCATCGACCCGGACCACTCGGCGGACCGCTGACAGCGCCGCCGCCCACACCCCCGGCGGCACACCCGCAGGGCCCCGGCGAGCCGAAAGGCGCGGACGACGTGACAGAGAACGACCGGCGGATCACGGTCCGGTTCAGCGGCGCGAGCAGCGGCTCCGGCCCGCTCACCCTCGGCCAGGACAACATGGTCCGCTGCATCCGGCGCGACCTGCCCGAGCAGATCAACAAGGAGTCCGTCTGGCCGGTGCCCGACGGGACCACCCTCGCCGCGGCCCTCGACGCCCTGCGCACCCTCGTCGAACGGCACGACTCGCTGCGCACCGTCTTCCCGCCCGGTCCGGCGCCGGACGGCTTCCCGGAACGCCAGGAGGTCCGCTCCGAGGGCGAGTTCACCGTCACCGTGCTCGGCGCCGAGGGCCTCGGCGACGCCGAACTCGACCGCCTGGCCGACGCATCGGGCCGGTCCGACGTCGCCCTCCCGTTCGACCTCGCGGACGGGATCCGGCTCCGCTTCACCCTGCTGGCCGACGCGGACCTGGTCCGGCGCCTGGTCGTCACGGTCTGCCACGCCGGCGCCGACGGCGCCGCGACCACCCTGCTGCTCCAGGACTGGATCGCCCTCGCCGCCGGCAAGGAGCTGCCGCCCGTCACCGCACGCACGCCGCTGGAGGTGGCCGCGCTGGAACAGAGCGACCAGGGCCGGCGCAAGACCGCCGCCAGCCTGCGGCACTGGGAGAAGGCCCTGGCCACCGGCCCGCAGGCGGTCTTCGCCGACTCCCGGATCACCGGCCCGCCGAACGGCCTCGCCGCCGTCGTCCTGCGCTCCCGCGCCGCCGCGGCCGATCTCGCCGCGGCCTCGCGGCGCACCGGCGCCAGCCCCTCGGTCGTCCTGCTCGCGGCCTTCTCCGCGCTGGTCGCCCAGCGGGCGGACCAGTCGGAGCTGGTGTTCGCCGCCCTCTCCGCCAACCGCCAGCGCGCCGTCATGGCCGACCACATCGGCACCCTCGCCCAGGACGCCCTGCTCGTCCTGGACACCGACACGGCCGACCTGGACCAGCTGATCGGCCGCACCAAGGCGGCCTCGCTCGCCGGCTACTGGCACAGCACCCTCGACTCCGAGAAGGTGTGGCAGCTGATCGAGGACGTCACCCACCTGCGCGGCGCCCGGTTCGTACGCCACGTCGTCGTGAACGACCTCAGCCTGACCATCCCCGAGCTGATGTCGGACGCCCGCCCCGCCCCGGTCACCGACCCCGAGCTGACCTGGCTGCCCGACCAGCCGCTCGCGGTCCGCGTCATGCTCAACGTCCTGCGGGCCGTCGACAGCCTGGAGTTCGTCCTGCTCGCCTGCCCGCAGGTGCTCGACCGCGCGGAGACCGAACGGTTCGCGCTCGCCCTGACCGCCCTCCTCAAGGCCGCCGGCCGGGGCCCGGTCCCGCTCTCCGCCCTGCCCGCCCTCACCGGGCTGCGCCCCGCCGCCCGGACCGGCGACTGGCACCGGATCGACAACTGCTGGATCGACCTGGACGCCGTCCGGAGCCTGGTCACCGACGCCCTCGGCCCCGGTGCCGTCACCGCGGTCGACGTGGCGGAGGGGCGGATCACCGCGAAGATCGCCACCACCGACCCGGACGTCACCCCGCTCACCGCCCACCTGGCGGTGGTCGCCGCCCTCCCCGGCCGGGACACCGCCATGGCCCCGCACCACTACACCGTCCACGCCCTCGACACCGCTCCGACCGCCGCCGCCCCGGCGGCCGACCCGGGCGAGCACCCTGCCGGCCCGCCGCCCTGGGCCGCCCTCCCGGTGACCGGAGCGGGCACCGGCCGCTCGCCCGGGATCGCCGCCGCCCACCCGGACCTCGCCTGATCGAAGACAGGCCCTACGCCCCGCGCCTTGTTGCCGCCGCCGCTCGCCGCTCCCGCCGCCGCGGCCGGGTACGGGGGAGCGGGGCCCGGGGCGGGGGACCAGACTGGTGGTGGATCCTGCCTCCGAGGCTGGGAGAGCCATGCTGCTCGGACTCACCACCGCCCTGGTCGCGACCGTGTGCTTCGGCTTCGGGTCGGTCTTCCAGGCCCGCGGCGCCAGGTCGGCGCCCCGCGCGGACCGGGTGCGGGCAGGGCTGCTCGCCGCGCTGGTCCGGTCCTGGCAGTTCCTGCTCGGCACGGGCCTCGACATCGCCGGTTTCGCGCTGAGCATCGTCGCGCTGCGCACCCTGCCGCTGTTCCTGGTCCAGTCGGTGACCAACGCCGGCCTCGCGGTGACGGCGCTGGCCGCCGTCTGGCTGCTCGGCGCCCACCTGCGGCGCAGCGATCTGCTCGGCATCGCCGCCGTGGTGGTCGGCCTGACGCTGCTCGCGCTCGGCTCCGGCCAGGAGGGCCGCGACCACGCGCCCCCGGCGTTCCACTGGGCCCTGCTCGCGACCACGGTGGTGATGCTCCTGCTCACCCTCGTGCTCGCCCGGCTGAACGGCAACGCCGCCGCGGCCGGCCTGGGCCTGCTCGCCGGCGTCGGCTTCGGCGTGACCAGCCTCGCCGTCCGCGTCCTCGACGTCGGCAGTGTGGCCGCCGTCTTCACCGACCCGGCCGCCTACGGCCTTGCCCTGGGCGGCCTCGGCGGCTACCTCGCCTATGCGCTCGCGCTGCAGCGGGGCACGGTCACGGCGGCGACGGCCGCGGGCACGGTCGCCGAGACCTTCGGCCCGGCGCTGGTCGGGGTGACCGCCCTGGGCGACGCGGCGCGCCCCGGTTACGGCTGGTGTGCCCTGACCGGCTTCGCCGTGGCGGTCGGCGGCACGTTCGTGCTCTCCCGCTTCGGCGAGGTCGAGGCGGAGGTCGGCCCCACGGCCACCGACGGGCCCATCGCCTCCACCGCCTCCACCGACCGCACGTCCTCGGCCGCCTCCACCGGCTCCGCCGCCTCCACCGCCTCCACCGCCTCCACCGTGTCCGTGGGCCCGGTGCACGACGGTGCCCGCCCGGCGCCCGCCCCGGACCGCCGCCCGTCCTGGCGCCCCGCGGGCCCGGTAGCCCGAACGGCCTCGCCATGCGAAGGTGACTTGCCGGACAAAACGGACGGCGCGGCGCGCACAGAGCGGCAGGAGCCATGACGGACGTAGCCCATCGACCCTCCCGACAACCGCGGCTCCGCCCGGCGGGCCCGCCGGTGGCCCTGATCACCGGCGCCTCCTCCGGAATCGGTGCGGCCACTGCCGCCCGCCTCGCCACCGCCGGCTGGCGGCTGCTCCTCTCCGGCACCGACCGCACCCGTCTGGACGACGTCGCCGGCCGGACCGGCGGCCGCCCGCTGCCCGAGGACCTCGCCAAGCCCGACGGACCGCAGCGCCTCGCCGAAGCGGCCCTCGCCGCCGGCGGCCGGGTCGACGCCCTGATCGCCGGCGCCGGGCTCGGCTGGCGCGGCTCCTACGCCGAGACCCCCACCGACACCCTGGACCGGATGCTGGAGGTCAACCTCGCCGCCCCGCTGCGGCTGACCCGCCTCCTCCTGCCCGGCATGCTGGAACGCGGCCGCGGCCGGATCGTGCTGCTCGGCTCGATGGCCGGGCAGGTCGGCGTCCGCGACGAGGCCGCCTACGCGGCCACCAAGGCCGGGCTCGCGATGTTCGCCGAGAGCCTCTGGTACGAGCTGCGCGGCACCGGCGTCGGCGTCCGGCTGGTCCTCCCGGGCGCGGTGGACACCCCGTTCTTCGCCCGCCGCGGCACGGACTACCAGCGGCAACGCCCGCGCCCGGTGACCGCGGAACGCGTCGCCGACACCGTCTTCGCGACCCTCACCACCCCGCAGGACCGTCTCTTCGTCCCGCACTGGCTGGGCTTCCCGGCCCGGATCCACGGCGCCGCGCCGGGGGTGTTCCGGCGCATGGCGTCCCGCTTCGGCTGAGCGCCCGCCGATGGACCGGGCCCGCGCCGCCCGCCGGGCCGCCCTCGCCGCCGCCGGCGTCCAGCTGCTCCACCTCGCCCCGGCCGCCGTCCGCCTGCCGCCCCTGCGCCGGACGGTGGCGCGCCCGCTGGCCGGCTACGGCGCCGACCCCCGGCACATCGCGCTCACCTTCGACGACGGGCCCGACCCGCGCAGCACCCCGTACATCCTGGACGCCCTCGACCGGCTCGGCATCCGCGCCACCTTCTTCCTGCTCGGCGCGATGCTGGAGCGCGCACCGGCCCTCGGCCGCGAGCTGACCGACCGGGGCCACGAGGCCGCCGTCCACGGCTGGCACCACCGGCCGCAGTGGTACCCGGCGCCCGCCCGTGACCTGCGCGAACTGCGCCGGGCCACCGAGGCCGTCGCCGACCTCTGCGGCGCCCGCCCGCGCTGGTACCGCCCGCCCTACGGCGTCCTCACCGCCGGCCCGGCCCTCGCCGCCCGCCGCCTCGGCCTGCGGCCCGTGCTCTGGACGGCCTGGGGCAGGGACTGGACGGAGCAGGCCACCGGCGACTCCGTCTACGCCACCGCCCGCCCCGGCCTCACCGGTGGCGCCACCCTCCTCCTGCACGACTCCGACTGCACCTCCGCCCCCGACTCCTGGCGCGCCACCCTCGCCGCCCTCCCCCTGATCGCCACCCACTGCCGCACCCGCTCCCTCACCCTCGGCCCCCTCCGCCACCACGCCCTGGCGTAGGAGCGGACACCCTCGCCCGGACGGGTGAACCGGCGCGCCTCCCGGCCCGGCCGGGCCGTTGACCAGGCCATGGAGACCAGGAACTGGACCGGGCTGCTCGCCGCTGCCGCCGTGCTCGCCACGGGGGCGAGCCTCGCCCCCGTCGCCGGCGCGGCCGACGTACCGACCGCGCCGCGCGACCCGTACACACGGACCGAGCTGTTCTTCGGCACCGAGCGGCCGGACGGCGGACCTGCCGTCACGGACGAGGAGTTCCAGACCTTCGTCGACTCCGAGATCACTCCGCGCTTCCCCGACGGCCTCACCGTCGAGCAGGCGCGCGGCCAGTACCGGGACAGCCACGGCGTCATCGAGCACGAGCGGTCGTACCTGGTCGTGCTGCTGTACCCGACCACCGGGGCGAGGGCGGCGGGCACCGCGATCGAGACGATCCGCCGCAGCTACGACCGGCGCTTCCACCAGGAGTCGGTCGGCCGGGTGGACGGGCCGGTCAGGGCGTCGTTCTAGAGCCCGCAGGCCTCTGCTACGGCTCCACGCCGTCCAACCCCACCCGTCGCAGGGCTGCTGCGAAGCCGGTGCGCCAGGCGGTGGGGGTGGCGCCGGGGGACGGGGGCGGGGCGGGGCGGGTCAGGGCGGCGAGGGCGTTGCGGACCACCTCGGCGGGGCGGGCGGAGGCCACGTCGGCGTGGCCGAGTTCCAGCTCGTGCTGGAGGTTGTCGCGGCCGTGGCCCTGGACCACGTCCAGCAGCAGCAGACGTCGGCCCAGGGCGCGGGCCTCGCTGCAGGTGTCGCCGGAGCTGGTCACCACCAGGTCGGCGGCGGCCATCAGGGCGGGGATCCGGTCGGTGTAGCCGAACGGGTGCAGGTTGGGCCGGTGGCGGGCGGCGCGGCGCAGGCGGCGCTCCAGCTCGCCGTTGCGGCCGGCCACGGCCAGCACGTGCGGTCCGGCGTCGGAGATCTGCGCGGCCGTGCGGGCCAGCGGGCCCAGGCCCCAGGAGCCGGACATCAGCAGCACGCACCGGGCGGTCGGCGGCACCCCGAGCCCGGCCCGCGCCTCGGCCCGCCCGGGCGGGTGGTAGAACGGCTCGCGCAGCGGGGCCGGCAGCACGGCGACCGCCGCGTCCGGGCGGTAGCGCCGGACGGCGCAGGCGGCGACCTCCGAGGTGACCAGGAAGAGGTCGGTACCCGGCTGGACCCAGAGCCGGTGCGGCGTGACGTCCGTGCAGAGCACCATGTGCCGGAAGGCCGGCTCCGGCCCGGGTCGCCGCCCGCGGCCGTGCCCCCGCCCCCGCCCGCGTCCCCACCCGTGCTCCCGTTCGTGCTCCCGTTCGTACTGCCCGGCGAGCAGCTGGTTCACCGCCGAGGTGGCGGTCGCGAACACGGACACCACCAGCGCCGGCCGCTGCTCGTCCACCAGCGCGCGCAGGGCCGGGACGAGCCGCCGCCGGGCGGCGGCATCGGCGGCCAGGGCGATCCGCGCGCCGGGGCGCAGCGCCGAGAAGTGGAAGGCGTCGTAGACCCCCGGCAGGTCGAGCAGCCGGCGGAAGACCGCTTCTCCGGCGGCGCCGGCGCGCTCGCCGAGCAGGGCCATCGCGTCGACGGTGGCGGTGGTCCAGCCGCGGGCCTCCAGCGAGTCGGCGCAGGCCCGGGCCATCACGTCGTGGCCCTGGCCCAGCGAACCGGAGACCAGCAGCGCGTGCGGCACCGGCCCCCGCCTCAGGCGGCGCCGGACGGGCGGCCGGTCCTCGGGCGGGCCGCGGTGGTGGTCGCCTCCCGGTACCAGTCGGCGTACCGTCGCACGCCGTCCGCGAAGTTGGTCCGCGGTGACCACCCCAGCAGCCGCTTCGCCTGGGCGGCCGAGATCCGCCGCCCGGCGTAGTCGGCGGCGCGGGCCTCGATGTGCTCGATGCTGACCGGTCCGAGCAGCCGGTCGACGGTGTCGGCGATCTCCCGTACCGAGATCGCGGTCGAGCCCTCCAGCGCGAAGGTCTGGTCCTCGGCCGCGGGGGAGAGGGCGCGGACGTGGGCGTCGGCGAGGTCCTCGACGTAGACGAAGTTGCGGCTCTGCCGGCCGTCGCCCGCGATGGTGATCGGGCGGCCGGCGAGTGCGGCCTGGACGAACCGGGCCACCACCAGCTCGTCCCGCATCCGGGGCCCGTACGGGATGCCGTAGCGCAGGATGGTGAAGTGCTGCCCGTAGAGCTCGCGGTAGCTGTGCACCAGCATCTCGGCGGCGAGCTTGGTGGCGACGTACAGGTGGCCGCTGTGCTCCAGCTCGATCGGCACGTGCTCGTCCAACTCCTGTTCCCCGCCGTCGAGTTCGTTCTCGGCGAGGGCGGCGCCGTAGACCCAGACGGTGCTCGCCAGCACGGTGCGGCTGAGGCCGCTGCGCCGGGCCGCCTCCAGGACGGCCTCGGTGCCGTCGATGTTGGTCCGCACCGCCCGCACCGGGTCGGCGGCGACGCGTTCGACGTCGGCCATCGCGGCGAGGTGGAACACCACCTCGCTGCCGTCCAGGGCGGAGGTGAGGGCGGGCAGGTCGAGGACGTCGATGTGGGCGTGCTCGGCGGCCGGGTTGAGGTACTGGTCGGTGGTGTCCACCGCGAGTACCTCGTGTCCGGCGGCCAGCAGCCGGTCCACGACATGCGAGCCGATGAATCCGCACCCCCCGGTGACGGCTATGCGCACGATCTCTCTCCTTCTCCGGCCCGCCCGGGGGCTCGTCCGCTTCGGCGGACGGCTCGGACGGGACTCTGGGTCGGACTCTCTCGGGCCGCCCGTCGGGGCGGCTCCGGCACATCACCCCGCAAGCCGCCGGTGGACGGTCGTGACCGCCTCGATCACCTGGTCGGTCTCGTCCTCGGTCATGTCGGAGTGCACCGGCAGGCAGATCTGGCGGGCGCAGAGGTCCTCGGCGACCGGGAGCGGGCCCCGCCGGTAGGGGGCGAGCACCGGCTGCAGGTGCAGCGGCAGGTCGTACACCTCACCGGAGAGGCGGACGCCGAAGTCCTCGGCCACGGCCCGCTTGAACGCGGCGCGGTCGACGCCGGCCGGCAGCAGCGCCACGTACTTGTAGTAGTTGCTGCGGGAGCCGGCCGGTTCGGTGATCGGCTGCAGGCCGTCGAGTCCGGCGAGTGCCGCGTCGTAGCGCTGGGCGACCCGCCGCCTGGTCTCCACGAACTCCTTGAGCCGGCGCAGGTGCACCGTGCCGACGGCGGCGTTCAGCTCGCTCATCCGCCAGGAGGCGCCGAACCGGACGTGGTGGTTGGTGGTGAACGAGCCCTTGCCCTGGTCGCGGTAGATCCGGGCCTCGTCGCGGAGCTCTGCGGAGTCGGTGAGGATCATGCCGCCCTCGCCGCTGGTGGTGAGCTTGGTCGGGTAGAAGGAGAAGGCGCCGGCCAGGCCGAAGGTGCCGGCGGCGCGCCCGTCGTAGCTGCTGCCGTGGGCGTGGGCGGCGTCCTCGACCAGCGGGACGCCCCGGCGGTCGCAGATCGCGCGCAGGGCGTCCACCTCGGGGGTGACCAGCCCGCCGATGTGCACCAGGACGACGGCCGCGGTGTCCGGGGTGAGCGCCGCCTCCAGGGTGGCGGGGCTGAGCGCCAGGGTCTGCGCGTCCACGTCGGCGATGACCGGCCGGCCGCCCGCGTGCACGACGGCGGCGGCGGTCGCGTAGAAGGTGACGGCCGGGACGACCACGTCGCGGTCGCGGATGTCGACCGTGCGCAGCGCGATCTCCAGTGCGGCCGTCCCGCTGGCGACGGCGACCGCGTGCGGGGCGCCGTGCTCGGCGGCGAAGGCCTGCTCGAACCGCTCGGTCCACGGGCCGAGCGTCAGCGCGCCGGTGGCGAGGATCTCGGTCACCGCGTCCGCGACGGCCGAGCGGTCGATCTCGTCGAACACGATGCGAGCGGCTGGCACGCCCATCGGGCCTCCTCCGGCAGCGGGGTGAAGACTTCTTCGGACAGAACGATCGGATCCGGGCAGACCGGGAAGAATCGGTCGGGCCAGGCACATCACGCTACTTCGCCCGCCCGGCCCCGGCCCGTCGTCGCCGCCCGCTCGGGTGATCCCGTGGCCTCGCGCCGCAGGTCGGCGCCGGTTCGCGGGACCGGCGCCGACCGGGCGGGTCGGGGTGCGACCGGAGCGCGGTCGGGGGCGTGGTCGGGGCGCGGTCGGGGCGTGGCATCCGGCCGCCCAGAGCGCCGGTGCCCGCGTCGGGCGGCATTCCCGGCAGCGCCGAGTGACAATTGAATTGACACGAATCCGCTCAACTTTCATGAGCGACCGCAAGGAGTGGCGGCAAGGCCCGCCGGCCGGCGGTACGCCCGCGCGATCCGGCGCGGGCGTGCGGGCCCGGCGCCTGCCGGGCCGCTCAGGAGGGAGGACCGCGATGGCTCGCTCAGTCGGGATCGACCTGGGCACCACCAACTCCGTCGTCTGCGTGCTGGAGGGCGGCGAGCCCGCCGTCGTGCCGAACGCGGAGGGCGCCCGCACCACGCCGTCGGTGGTCGCGTTCGCCAAGGGCGGCGAGGTGCTGGTCGGCGAGGTGGCCAAGCGCCAGGCGGTGACCAACGTCGACCGTACGGCCCGGTCGGTGAAGCGGCACGTCGGCGACGCGCAGTGGCGCTTCCCCGAGACGGGGGACGTCGACGGCAAGCGGTACACCGCGCAGGAGATCTCCGCCCGGGTGCTGCAGAAGCTGAAGCGGGACGCCGAGTCCTACCTGGGCGAGGACGTGACCGACGCCGTGGTCACCGTCCCCGCGTACTTCAACGACTCCCAGCGCACCGCGACCAAGGAAGCGGGCGAGATCGCCGGCCTGCGGGTGCTGCGCATCGTCAACGAGCCGACCGCCGCCGCGCTGGCCTACGGGCTGGACAAGGGGAACGACCAGACGATCCTGGTCTTCGACCTCGGCGGCGGCACCTTCGACGTCTCGCTGCTGGAGATCGGCGAGGGGGTCGTCGAGGTGAAGTCCACCAACGGCGACACCCGTCTCGGCGGCGACGACTGGGACCAGAAGGTCGTCGACCACCTGGTGCGGCAGTTCAAGAACGGCTACGGGATCGACCTGTCGAAGGACCGGATGGCCGCGCAGCGACTGCGCGAGGCCGCCGAGAAGGCCAAGATCGAGCTCTCCTCGGCCACCGAGACGACGATCAACCTGCCCTATGTGAGCGCCTCCGCCGAGGGGCCGCTGCACCTGGAGGAGAAGCTCACCCGGGCCCAGTTCGAACAGCTCACCTCCGACCTGCTGGAGCGCTGCCGCGGACCGTTCCACCAGGCCGTGGAGGACGCGGGGATCCAGGTCTCGGACATCGACCACGTGATCCTGGTCGGCGGCTCGACCCGGATGCCGGCCGTCACGGAGCTGGTCAAGTCGCTCACCGGGAAGGACCCGCACAAGGGCGTCAACCCGGACGAGGTGGTCGCCGTCGGCGCCTCGCTCCAGGCCGGCGTGCTGAAGGGCGAGGTCAAGGACGTCCTGCTGCTCGACGTCACCCCGCTGTCCCTCGGCATCGAGACCAAGGGTGGCATCATGACCAGGCTGATCGAGCGCAACACCACGATCCCGACCAAGCGCTCCGAGATCTTCACCACGGCCGAGGACAACCAGCCGTCCGTGCAGATCCAGGTCTACCAGGGCGAGCGCGAGATCGCCGCCTACAACAAGCGGCTCGGCATGTTCGAGCTGACCGGCCTGCCGCCGGCCCCGCGCGGCCTGCCGCAGATCGAGGTCACCTTCGACATCGATGCCAACGGCATCATGCACGTCGGTGCCAAGGACCTCGGGACGGGGCGGGAGCAGAAGATGACCGTCACCGGCGGCTCGGCGCTGCCGAAGGACGACATCGCGCGGATGATGCGCGAGGCGGAGCAGCACGCGGAGGAGGACCGGCTGCGCAAGGAGGCAGCGGAGACGCGGAACCAGGCCGAGCAGCTCGTCTACTCGACCGAGAAGGTCCTCGCCGACAACCCCGACAAGGTGCCCGAGGACGTCAAGTCCGAGGTGGAGGCCGCCCTTTCGGAGCTGCGGGAGACGCTGAAGGGTGAGGACGCCGCAGCCGTCCGTGCCGCGATGGACCGGGCGGCGGTGGTAGCGCAGAAGATCGGCGCCGCGCTCTACGCCCAGTCCTCCGGTGGCCAGGCGTCCGGCGCGCAGGCCGGCGGCGGGGCCGAGGGCGGTTCCGGCGGCGGTTCCGGCGGCGGAGAGGCCGGCGCAGGGGAGGAGGAGGTCGTGGACGCCGAGATCGTGGACGAGGACAGGCCGAAGGGCGGGGCGGGCTGATCCGAGGGTCGGCCGGGGAGCCGGGAAGGGGAGCCGGGAAGGGGAGCCGGGCCGGGTGTGCGAGGGCGTGCCCGGTCCGGCTCCCCGGCCGTGAGGCATGGTCCGGGCGGGGCGGGGAACGCCGGGGAAGAGGGACGCCGGGGGAGAGCGAGGGCGGCGGTGGAGCAGGTGAACCGGGTGGACCGGGCGGATCCGATGCCGGGGCGGGCGAGTGCGCACGCCGGCGACCGCGGCGCGGCAGCGGGACCGGCCGAGGCCCCGGCCCCACCTCCGGTCCCGGTCGCCGACGTGTGGGTGGTCGGCATCGACGTCGGCGGCACCGGTGCCCGGCTCGCCCTCGCCCCGGCCGACCGGTCGGACGACCTCGTCGGCGTACGGACCCGCGACCTCCCGGTCGCCGCGCGGATCGCGGCCTCCGGCCACGACGCCGACGCACTGCTCGCCCGGCTGATCCCCGAACTTGCTTCACTGAGCGCCGAGTTGCCTCCCCACGCGCAGATCGGTGCGGTCGCCGTCGGGGCGACCGGGATGGCGCTGCTCGGCCGCGACCTGGCTGCCGGGCTTCCCGGCCCGCTGGCCCGCGCCACGGGTGCGGAGCGACTGGTCCTGGCCGGAGACGCCGTCGCCGCCTACGTCGGAGCCCTCGGCACCCGGGCGGGTGTGACCGTCGCGGCCGGCACCGGGCTGGTCGCGATCGGCCACCGCCCGGGCGCAGGCTGGCAACGGGCCGACGGCTGGGGCCAGTTGCTGGGCGACTGCGGCAGTGGCGGCTGGATCGGCCGGGCGGGCCTCGAAGCGGCGCTGCGCGCGTACGACGGCCGGAGCGGCGGATCGCCCGCACTGCTCGAACGGGCCGAGCGCCGCTACGGCCCGGTGACCGGCCTGCCGGCGGCGCTCCAGCCGCGCCCCGACCGGGCCGCGCTGCTAGCGGCGTTCGCCCCGGACGTCGCCGGGGCGGCCGACGACGGCTGCCCGGTCGCCGCGGTGATCCTGCGGCGGGCGGGGGAGGAGATCGCGGCCACGGCAGCGGCCGCCGCGACCGCGGCCGGTCTGACGGAGCCCCGACTCGCCCTGACCGGCGGACTGTTCAACCTCGCGCGCCTCCGGTCGGCCACCGAGGCGGCGCTGGCCGACCGGCTCCCCTCCGCGCGCCTGCGCCGGCCGGACGGTCCGCCCCTCCTCGGTGCGCTCCGCCTCGCCGCCGCAGTGACAGCCGCCGCCCCCCTTCCCTGGCCGATCGACCCACCCCTCCTCGCCGTCCACCACCCGGGCCGCCCCAGATCCGACGGTTGACGGGCCCTCAGTTCCACCAGACGTGGAAGTCGGTGGGCAGCCGCCGCAGTCCGGTCAGTTCGGCCGCCAGCTCGGGCGCCGACACCTCGATCGGCTCTCCGTCCACCAGCGGTGCGGAGCTGTAGATCTTGCGCAGCGAGAAGTCCCACCCGGAACAGTCCGCGGAGGCCGGTCCCACCGCGACCTGCAACCGGTGCAGCTCGTACCGGATCATGCCGCTCTCCGCCCGGGTGGCGGCACAGGAGTCGAATGCGGACCAGAGCTGGTGATCGGTCATCCGGGCGAGCCGGTCCGGGGTGAGCGTGCTGCTGTCGAGCAGCCGGCCGGCCAGGCGCCGGATCACCGAGACCGGACCCACGTTGTCCCACGAGGTGTGGAGCCGCGCTTCCGCGCAGACCAGGGCGACGAGCGAAGCGGCGGTCTCCCGGTCGGCCGACACGGCCCCGTCCCTGAGGTCGAGACGGGCCAACAGGGCGGCCGGGTCGGCATCGAGGCGCCCGGCCGCACGGCCGCTGCGTACGTAGGAGTCGAGATGGTCGAGGTTCAGCAGGCCCGAGCGGCCGGTGAGGGGCGAGTCGGCCCGGCCCCCGAGCGCGGCGGCGACGGCCTCCGCCCCGATCCCGTGCTGCTCCAGCACGGTGCGGATCGGGTCGGCCCGTAGCACCTGAAGGCCGATCGCGTGGTGGTCGAGGCCGCCGAGGCCTTCGAAGGTGTGGCTCAGTGGCAGGTGGCCGATGTCGTGCAACAGCGCGGCGACCCGCAGGAGTTCGTCCTCCGGACGGAAGTGCGCGACCAGCGCGAGGACACCGAGGGTGTGTTCGAGCCTGGAGTACGACTGCAGGGTACTGATCGTCGAGGCACCTCCGTGCGCGACGAATTGCAGGCGCCGCAGCGGTTCGGTGCGGAGCAGTTCGACTTCCACGGGGTTCAGGGGGAGGGGAGTCCGCCAGAGCGGATCGGTGAACGACGCTGCCAGGCCCACGACATTGGTCGGCACGGCCCGCACGACCTCGCCCCCGGGCCCCTGCAAAGAGCTTTGATCCAGATGCACAGCCATCGGGCCACTCTAGGACCGACCCCCACGGCCGGTCTCCCCCCATTCAGCGCTGACCTGACCGGACCGGGGCCGCACCGAAGCCGATCCGTTCGGCCGGGCGCAGGAAGTCGAGCCGGTCGACTTCCTGTGCAGCGGGGCTCAGGCCTTGCGGGCCACGGCGCCGTACATGCTGACGCGGTCGGCGTCCGGGGCGGGGGTGGTGTCGGGGCGCCAGAGGGGGACGGTGACGACGCCCGGGTCGAGGACCTCCAGACCGTCGAGGAAGGAGCGGACCTGGTCCCGGCTGCGGCCGACCAGTGGGGCGGTGGCCTTGTCGTAGATGCCGATGACGCGGTCGCGGACCGCCGCGGGGATGAAGTCGGCGGTGCCGTGCGAGAGGACGAGGTGACTGCCGGGCGCCAGGGCGTCGATGAGCTCGCGCACCACCTTGTCGGGCCGCTCCTCGTCGCGCAGGAAGTGCAGGACGGCGGCGAGCACCAGGGCCACCGGGCGCCCGAGGTCGAGGATGCCTTCGGCTTCGGCCGCGGCGAGGAGGCCGGCCGGGTCGCGCAGATCGGCCTGGATCACGGTGGTCCGGCCGAGGGTCGTTCCGGCCATCAGGGCGCGGGCGTGGGAGAGCACGATCGGGTCGTTGTCGACGTAGACGACGCGGGCGTGCGGGTTCTCGGCCTGGGCGATCTCGTGGGTGTTGCCGGCGGTCGGGATGCCGGTGCCGATGTCGAGGTACTGGTCGAGGCCGAGGCCGGCGACGTGCCGGACGGCCCGGCGCAGGAAGGCCCGGTTGGCGCGCGCCGTGGAGCGGAACTCCGGGTTCGCGGCCAGGGCCCGCTCGGCGGCTTCGCGGTCGGCGGGGAAGTGGTCCTTCCCACCGAGGTAGTAGTCGTACATCCGGGCCGGGTGCGGGACGTCGGGGCGGAGGTCGGCGGGGATGCTGGGGTCGCCGGGCTCCCACATGCTGTCGTGGCCCACTGCGTCCTCCACCCGCCCCATGCTCTGGCGTTGATCTGATGATCGGTCCGGTCTCTCGATCGACAGCCTAGAGGCTCGGCCCGCCCGTCGGTGGGCGGACGGCCCGAACGCTCCGCCGCCTGCCCGCCCGTCCGCCCGGGTCTGCCCGTCCGCCCCGGTCTGCCCGCCCGGTCCGGGCCGGTCCTCGCACCGGTCCGGCCCGGCTCAGGGCGCGCGGTAGCCGTCCGCCCAGCCCAATTCGGCGCTCAGCCGGGCGAGCTCGTACTCGAAGAGGTCCCCGGCGTCCGGCAGGGCGAAGGTCAGATGGCCGAGCACCTCCAGGCAGATCAGGCCGTGCAGGCGGGCCCAGGCGCCGAGCATGGCGGCGATCGCGGCGGCCGGTAGGTTGACCCCGTGCTTGGCCCGGAGGCTGTCCAACTGGTCGCGCAGACCGGCCGGGAGCTGCTCGTCGGGCGGGACGGGGAACGGCTTCTGCAGCCAGAGCTCGGCCATCAGTGCCGCGAAGGCCGAGCCGAGCAGCCAGCCGGCGTTCTGCGTCTCGTCGTCGTGGGCGGCCCGCGAGCTGAGCGGGGAGGTGCCCAGGATGAGCGCGAACTCGTGCCGGTGGGCCAGCGCCCAGTGACGCAGCGCCCGGCCGGCGGCGAGCAGGCGGCCGATCGCGTCGGACCGGTCGGCGCGGCTGTCGGCAGCGGACCGGATCGCTTGCGAGACCTCGGTGAAGATGTCCTTGCGGACCTCCCGGACCAGCACCTCGTGCGACTCGAAGTACCGGTAGACGGCGGGCGCGGTCATGCCCATCTCGCGGGCGATGGCGCGGATGGTGACGGCGTGTTCGCCGTCCTCGGCCAGGAGCCGGCGCGCCACGGACATCATCTCCGTGATGGTGGCGAGGCGGGTCCGCTCCCGCCGGGTCAGTGCCGGTGGCGGAGTGCCCACCCGGGCCGTGGTCATTGAGGTGCCTCCGCCGTGGTCCGGTTACCGTCGAGTCGCCCCCATGTTACGGAAATGAACTCCGGTAACGAAGCGGCCGGGAGGGGTGTGACACGCGGTGTGATCTGCGGTGCGATCCGCTTGGACCGAAGCTCTGCTGACGGATCGTAAGATCGGTGGCCCGGCGCGGGTGTCGTGTTGACAGGGGGCGTCGGCCGACACGTATGGTTTACGCCAGTAGCCGAAGTGACGGTGCTGTACGGAAGCTACTGGTCGAAAGATCACCCTCGGATCGGTGGCGGGGTCCGGCGCCCTGGGAAGCGCCGCACGAAGGACCGCCGTCATCTCTTACTGGGCTGATGACGACATGACGGGGGATTTCGTTGCGCACGACTGCGCCGAGCGAACTTGTGGGTAGATGCCTGGCCGGCGAGCAGGACGCCTGGGACGAGCTGGTTGACCGCTACACGCCGATGGTCTTCGCGATCGCGCGGAGCCATCGGCTGAGTGCGGCGGACTGCGAAGACGTCGTACAGGCCGCCTGGCTGGGGATCGTCCGACACCTCTCCGAGCTCCGGTCACCGGAGCGGATCGTGCAGTGGATCGCGACCGCGGCCCGCCGGGAGAGCCTGAAGCACGTCGAGCTGACGGGAGGATGCCTTCCGGCGGGGGAGTCGGAGGACTCCGACCGGCCGGAGGCCGTCGTCGGCGGCGGTCCGGAGGAGCCCCTGCTGAACGCCGAGCGGGACGACGAGGTGCTGCGCGCCTTCCGTCGGCTGCCGGAGCGTGCCCAGGCGCTGCTGGGTCTGCTGGTGGCCGACCCGCAGATGCCCGACGACGAGATCGGCGCCGCCCTCGGGATTCCCCCGGAATCCGTCGGACCGAAGCGGGCCCGTTGCCTCGCCCAGCTGGAGCGGATCATGCGGGAACAGGCCGCGGAGCCCGGCCGGACCGACGGCGCCGTGCCCGACGTCCGGCGGGCGCGCGAGGCGTGCGCCCCGGCGGGCAGGCCGGCGCTCGCGACGCGGGGCTGAAGCGCGCCGCAAGGGTGCCGCGGAGCGGGGGAGCGGGCCGGCGCGTGGGCGCCGGCCCGCTCCCGTCGTATGCCCCGGTCTCGTATGCCCCGGTCCGCCCTGCCGGCCGGTGGGGCTCAGTGCTCCAGTGCCTGCGGGGCGGTCGTGGCGTGCAGTGCGGCGTTCGAGGCCAGGCCGTAGTCCGTGAATTCGCCGAGTTCCCCGGAGTTCACTGTCTGGGAGTTTCCTGGGAGTTCGGTGGACCCCCCTGGGGATTCAGTGAATTCGTGTTCCGGGGAGGCATCGGATTCCCGCGGAAGGTCGGTGGGCGCGGGGGCGGCCGCGAGTGACTGCCGGATGGCCTGCTTGACCTTGGCAGTCAGGTCGGTCGGCATCGGGCCGATGGCTCGGGAGAGCCGCTCCAGTGCCTGCTCAGAGTCGTCCAACCTGACCCCAGGGTTCGCTAGTTTATTGCTCAATGAGGCAATTCACGATAGTTGCTGCACTTGATCCGTGGCAAGAACTCGCGACGATGCATTGACGGTGTTCATGGGAGAACTCCGGCACTCCGGTCAATGCGGTAATGGCCGCCGTGCGGCGCCGCCGGTGGCCGGATCTCCGAGACGGACCGGATCTCCGAGACGGACCGCCCGCCGGGCGGACCGGCCCGGACCGTTGCAGGATGGAGAGTCCCGGACACCTCCGGAACCGGCCGGCGATGGGAGGCCGCGATGATCGGCTCGGCGGACATCAGGGAATGGCGCGGCCACGCCGTGGTCGACGAGAAGGACCGGCGGATCGGCACGCTCGAATCCGTCTACGTGGAGACCGCGAGCGACCTGCCGTTCTTCGCCACCGTCACGGTCGGCCTGCCGTCCCGGCGCAGGCTGGTGTTCGTGCCCCTGGACCACGCCGTCCTCGGGCCGGGGTACGTGCGGGTGGCGTACCCGAAGAGCATGGTCAAACAGGCACCCTCGATCGGCACGGACGACATCCTGCCGGCAGGGGACGAGCCGGCGGTCTTCGCGCACTACGCGCTCGACTACGCCCCCGGGGCCGGTGGCGAGCGCCGCCTGGCCAGGCGCTGACCGGCCCCGTCCCGTCCGCAGCTGTCCCTTCCACCGCTCGCCCCGTCCGCCGCTCGCCCCGTCCGCCGCTCGCCCCGTCCGCCCCGGCTCCGTGCGGGTGCGTGCGGGCCGGGCCGGTCCTGATACCCCACGGGGTACACTGGCAGCCGGTCCGAACAGCGGAAGGCGGCCAGAGATGCAGGTGGACGAGGAAGCGGTCGGCGCGGTCCTGAACCGGCTCCGCCGTGCCCAGGGGCAGCTGGCGGGCGTGATCGCGATGATCGAGGCCGGCCGCGACTGCAAGGACGTGGTGACCCAGCTCGCGGCCGTGTCGCGGGCGCTGGACCGGGCCGGCTTCAAGATCGTGGCCAGCGGGATGCGCCAGTGCATGGCGGCCGCCGACGAGAACGGCGCGCCGATGAGCGAGGCCGAGCTGGAGAAGCTCTTCCTCGCCCTGGCCTGAACCGACGCGCGGCCGGCCTGAACCGACGCACGGCCGGCGCGGTCCGGCGGGCGGGCCCGTAGGTAGGCGGCCGTACGGGCCCCGCCCGCACCGGCGCCCACCTTCGGCGCGTCGGCTCGCCCGGCCGGGGCCCGAGTGGGAGGCTCGCATGCCCCGCCACGTCCCCTCCACCCACCGATGACCGTCTCCATCGCCCTGCTCACCCAGGACCTGCGGTTGCACGACAACCCCGTGCGCCGCGCCGCCGCCGCCGACGCCGCCGACGAGGTGGTGCCGCTCTTCGTCCTCGACCCGGACGTCGCCGCTGCCGGCTTCACCGCGCCCAACCGCGCCGCCTTCCTCGCGGACTGCCTCGCCGACCTGGACGCCCAGCTGCGCCCGCTCGGCGGCCGGCCGGTCGGCGCTGGCAGCGCTACGACCTGGACCGGTACGCCGAGCTGCACGACGAGCTCGCCGCCGACGGGACGTCACGCCTCTCGCCCTACCTGCACTTCGGCTGCCTCTCCGCCGCCGAGCTGGTCGCCTCCGCCGAACGGCGCGGCGGCAGCGGGGCGGAGGCGTTCGTCCGGCAGCTGGCCTGGCGCGACTTCCACCACCAGGTGCTCGCCGCCCGCCCGGACGCCGCGCACCGGGTCTACCGGTGGTTGCACAACCGGGCCCGGCTGGTCACCGCCTCGTTCCTGACCAAGACGCTCTACCAGGACTGGCGTCCGGGGGCCCGGCACTTCCTGCGCCTGCTGGTGGACGGCGATCTGGCCAACAACCAGCTGAACTGGCAGTGGGTGGCCGGGGCGGGCACCGACACCCGGCCGAACCACGTCCTCAATCCGCTCGCGCAGGCCGACCGGCTCGACCCGGACGGCGCCTACGTCCGCCGCTGGGTGCCCGAACTGGCCGCGCTGCCGGGCCGGTCCGTACACCGCCCCTGGCGTCAGGACCGCCCGCCGGCCGACTGTCCGGCGCCGCTGGTCGACCCGGAGGCCATCGCCGCCCGGCTCCGGCAGGGCCGCGGCCTCGGCTGACCCGCCCGCACCCCCTCGGGGCCCCCTCCCGCCGACGGCGGTTGCAGGGGGCCTCCGCACGTGCGCGGCGAGAGCCCTGAGGTGTGCCCGCCGAACGCCGCACGGCTGCACCGCGGAACACCGCGCCGCTGCACCGCCGAACGCCGAACCGCCGGACGGTCGGTCCCGGAGTTCCCGGACCGCCCGATGTCCCGTCATACGTCGTTCATGTTTCGGTCGCTGACCTTCGGATGAATGGGGCCCGCCCGCAGTTGTACAGCCAACTGTGGGTGCCTCCCCCCTCCCTCAGTGACCAGCCGCCGACGGCGCCGGCTCCGCACCGCCCCACCCGGGCGCGGCCGACCCCCGAGCGCGGCGGACAGGACCACCGTGGCCGGCAGCGCCCTGACGCTCACCTCACCCGCCAACCCGGTGGAAGGCGACAAGCTCACCTTCCACTGGACCACCGACGCCCCCGACGCCAAGAACTGGGTCGGCATCTACGACGGCACCCGCAAGCCCGGCACCGGCAGCTCGCTGCTCTGGAAGTACACCCCGGCGGCCTCCGGCGACGTCCAGCTCGACACCTCGGCGCTGACCGGCGGCCCGTACACCGCGTATCTGCTGGCCAAGGACGGCTACGGCATCCTGGCCCAGACCGCGCCCTTCACCTTCCGCCCCCGGCCCGCCGTGGTCGTCCCGCACAGCGTCGTCGACGCCCTGACCACCGCCCCGGTCGCCCCGGGTGCCGCGGTCTCGGTCAAGCTCGGCGGCCTCTGGTCCCGCCCGGCCGGGAACCCGGCGGGCACCGCCGCGTTCCGCAAGGTCTCCGGACCGGCCTGGGCCTCCGTCTCCGCCGACGGCACCCTCACCGGCACCGCGCCCGCCGCCTCCAAGAACCCCGAGGTGGTCGTCGTCGGCGTCAAGGACAGCGCCGGCGCCACCGACACCGTCACCGTGCAGATCCCGGTCGCCGACCCGGCCGGCCCGCTGCGGCTGAAGGCCGCGAGCTGGAACCTCGCCAACGCGGGCGCCGCGTTCACCGACGCGCTGGAGAAGCAGCTGCGGGTGGTCCTCGCCCAGGGCCTGGACGTGCTTGCGCTCCAGGAGACCGCCGGCTCCGCCGCCCAGACGCTGGCCACGGCCCTCGGCTGGTACGCCTACCAGAGCGCCGGCAGCGTCGGCATTTTGAGCCGCTACCCGCTCACCGCCGTCACCCCGGTGACAGACGCGCTGCCCGCCGCGGCGGCCACCCTCCAGCTCCCCGGCGGCCGCACCGTCCGGTTCTGGGCCGCCCACCTCGACGAGTCCGGCTACGGCCCGTACGCCGTCCAGGACGGCCAGAGCGCCGCCCAGGTGACGGCCGCCGAGAACGCCTCCGTCCGCCTCCAGCAGGCCAAGGCGCTGGCAGTCGCGGTCCGGGCCGACGCGGCCGGCCGCACGCCGGTGGTGCTCGCCGGTGCGCTCTCCTCGCCGTCCCACCTGGACTGGACCGCTGCCACCGCCCCCGCGCACGGCGGCGTCGGCCCGGTCGCCTGGCCGGTCACCACCGTCCTCCAGGGCGCCGGGCTGACCGACAGCTTCCGCGAGGAGAACCGCGACCCGGTCAAGGCGCCGGGCTGCACCTGGTCGCCGACCCGCAAGCAGCGCGCCGCCGGCAAGTCCGAGCCGCAGGACCGGATCGACTACGTGCTGTACGCCGGCCCGCTGAAGCTGGTCGAGGCGCACACCCTGGTCGCCGACTGGCCCGCCACCGGCACCGACCAGGCCGCGGTGGCCGCCAACCAGTGGCCCTCGGACACGGCCGCCGCCGTCGCGACCTTCCGGTTCTGACGGTCCCGCCGCTCCCTCCTCCTGAGGCGCCCGCCGACCCCGGGGCGCCCGCCAACCCTCCGCCGCCACCCCCGAGAGGCCCGCTCGTCATGCCCGATCTCTCCCGCCGCTCCTTCGTCGGCGCCACCGCGGCCGCCGGCGCCGCCGCCGTGGTCGGCCTTCCGGCCGGCCAGGCCGCCGCCGCACCCGCGGCCGGCACCGACCGTCTCACCGGCACCATCAAGGACGTCAAGCACGTCGTCGTCCTCATGCAGGAGAACCGCAGCTTCGACCACTACTTCGGCACGCTGAACGGCGTCCGCGGCTTCGGCGACAAGCAGGCGCTGCAGTTCCCGAACGGCACCGACGTCTTCCGCCAGCCCGACCTGCGCCGCAGTGACGGCGGCGTCATGCTGCCGTACCGGATGGACACCTCGAAGTACAACGCCCAGAACGCCGGCGGCCTGCCGCACGACTGGGCCACCGGTCATCAGGCGATCAACAACGGCGCGATGAACAAGTGGATCGCCGCCAAGGGCGAGCGCACCATGGGGTACTTCACCCGCGCCGACATCCCGTACCAGTACGCGCTCGCCGACGCCTTCACCCTCTGCGACGCCTACTTCACCTCGCTGGCCGGCCCGACCGACCCGAACCGGCTCTACCTGTGGACCGGCACCGCCGGCCCCGGCCGGGACGGCACCACCGGCCCCTGGATCGACAACACGCCCGTCACCGACAACCCGGTCGCCGACTGGACCACCTACGCCGAGCGGCTGGAGCAGGCCGGCGTCACCTGGCGGGTCTACCACAACCCCAGCAAGGACGACCGGACCGGCGACTACGACGACAACGCGCTCTCGTACTTCAAGCAGTTCCACAACTTCCCGAAGGACGACCCGCGTTACGTCAACGCGATGACCAAGTTCGACCCGGCCGCGTTCGACCGGCACTGCAAGGACGGCACCCTGCCGACCGTCTCCTGGCTGGTCGCGCCCTACCTGTTCTGCGAGCACCCGGAGGCCGGGCCGGCGTACGGCGCGCACTGGGTCGACATGGCGCTGCAGTCGCTGATGTCCAACCCGGCGGTCTGGCAGCACACCGTGTTCCTGGTCATGTACGACGAGAACGACGGCTACTTCGATCACATGGTCCCGCCCACCCCCGAGCCGGGCACCCCGGAGGAGTTCACCCAGGGCCGCGCCATCGGCCTGGGCAACCGCGTCCCGCTCTGGGTCGCCTCGCCGTGGTCGCGCGGCGGCTGGGTCAACTCCCAGGTCTTCGACCACACCTCCGTGCTCCGCTTCATGGAGCAGGTCACCGGCGTGGCCGAGCCCAACATCTCGGCCTGGCGCCGGGCCGTCTGCGGCGACCTCACCAGCTGCTTCGACTTCGCCGCGCCGGACCACTCGATCCCGCAACTCCCGGACACCGTCGCGCTGATGGCCAAGGCGGACGCGGGCACCAAGCTTCCCGGCGTCCAGCTGCCCGCCGTCGGCGCCCAGTCGATGCCGGTCCAGGAGCGCGGCGACCGCCCGCACCGCCCGCTGCCCTACCAGCCCTGGGCCGACGTGGACGTGGACCGGAAGACCGGCAAGGTCACCTGCACCATGACCAACGACGGCACGGTCGCCTTCCCGTACACCGTCTACCCCAACATCCTGCTGCCGTTCGCCGGCACGCCCTACACGGTCGCCCCGGGCGCCACCGCCACCTACGTCTGGGACGCCGCCGGGACCAACGGCCGGTACGACTTCACCGTGCACGGCCCGGACGGCTTCGTCCGCCGCTTCGCCGGCACCGTGGTCCGGGACGGCCAGGACGGCCAGAACGACATCGGGGTGCCGATCGTGACGGCCGACCTGAGCAACTCCTCCCGGCTCACGCTCCAGCTGGTCAACGACGGCATGACCGACGTCTGCTTCACCGCCGCGCCCAACGACTTCGCGGGCACCGCGCAGACCGTCTGGGTGAAGCCCGGCAAGCAGGTGAACGTGGTCTGGCCGCTGGACAAGCAGGGCCGCTACGACGTCGGGGTGACGGCCGGCACCGGCCTGCGCTTCACCCAGCGCTACGCGGGCTGGGTGCACTGACGGAGCCTCACGGCGGCCGGCGCAGACCGCCGGCCGCCCCACCGGCCGGGGGCGCCGAACCGGTGACCCCCGGCCGTGGCTCGGCCGCCCGGCCGGGGCCCGCGGCTACCGTCGGGCCATGCAGAAGATCACCACCTTCCTCTGGTACGACGACCGGGCCGAAGAGGCCGCCCGCCTCTACACCTCGCTCTTCCCCGACTCCCGGATCACCGGCACCACCCGCTACAGCGACGTCGGCCCCGGCGAGCCGGGCACCGTGATGACCGTCGAGTTCGAGCTCGCCGGCCAGCGCTACACCGCCCTCAACGGCGGCCCGGTGTTCCACTTCACCGAGGCCGTCTCGCTCCAGGTCGACTGCGCCGACCAGGCGGAGGTGGACCGGCTCTGGGCCGGGCTCATCGCGGACGGCGGCGAGGAGAGCCAGTGCGGCTGGCTGAAGGACCGCTTCGGCCTCTCCTGGCAGATCGTCCCGCGCGTGCTGACCGAGCTGATCTCCGATCCGGACCGCGCCAAGGCCGACCGCGTCATGGCGGCGATGCTGCAGATGCGGAAGATCGAGATCCAGCCGCTCCTCGACGCGGCGCGGGGGTGACGCCGTGACCGTCCCGGCCGTCCGCCACACCGTCTACCTGCACGCCACGCCCGAGCACGTCTGGCACGCCCTCACCAATGCCGACGAGTCCGGCGTCTACTGGGGCCACCGCAACGTCTCCACCTGGCTGCCCGGCGCCGCCTGGGAACACCGCCGCACGGACGAGTCCGGCATCGCCGACGTGGTCGGCACCGTCGTGGAGGTCGAGCGCCCGCACCGGCTGGTCACCACCTGGGCCGGCCCGGACGAGCAGCGCCCGGCCGGCCCCTCCCGGGTGACCTTCCAGCTCCAGGGCTACCGCGACCTCACCCGGCTCATCGTCACCCACGACAACCTCGCCGACGAGCGCGAGCAGGCCGACGCCGAGGCGGGCTGGTCGGCGGTCCTGTCGAACCTCAAGACCTACCTGGAGACCGGCCGCCCGCTCCCGCAGGAGCCCTGGCTGATGCCCTGACCGCCTCGACCCCGGCCCGGCCCCGGGCCCAGGACCGGCCTCAGCCCTGGCCGGCCCGGTCGCCCGCCGGCGGACGTTGCTCGCCCCGCTCGCGCCGCCGCCGGGCCGGCCGCAGCCGGTCGGCGCGCAGGCTCTCGCCGCGCGCCAGCCGGCGCAGCCAGGCGAACCGGGAGAACCGCTCCCGGCTCGCCACCGCCGCCCGGTCCAGCTCCTCCATCAGCCGCCGTCCGCGGTGTTCGAGGTCCAGCTCGTCCAGGATCCGGTCCACCTCGGCGAGCAGCGAACCGTGCAGCTGCCAGGCCTCCGGGTGCTCCTGGACCCGCTGCAGCAGCAGCTGGGCCACGTTCTCCCGGCTGGCCCAGGCGGCCGCCAGCTCGGAGGTGAGCCGATCCTCGGCCTCCTCGGCGTTGCGGCTGACCGGGGTGGTGACCAGGACGGCGAAGCTCACCAGGGCCCCGCCGATGTGTGCCAGCAGCTCCTCCAGCGCCACCGCCACGTCGACCGGGAAGAGCCGCTCGCCGGGCGCCCGCCGCTTGGCCAGATCGGTGATCGAGCGGGCCAGCACCCGGATCACCACCACGCAGATCTCCAGGGTGTCCAGGCCGGTGCGCAGCACCAGCCGGGAGAGCAGACCCTCGCTGATCCGGGGGTTGAGCCGCAGGCTGTCCTCGGCCTGCCGCAGGGCGGCGTCCACGTCGGCGATCGCCTGGTCGAGCCGGCGGGCCTCGTGCAGCCGTTCGGCCGCGCGCTCCACCGGGGTGGGCCGCCCCAGCTCCTCGCCGATGCCCAGCAGCAGGTGGCGGGCGCGCCGGGCGAGGTCCTCGATCGACTCGCCGGCGGTGTCGAGCCAGACCGGCGGGGCGAAGACCAGGTTGAACACCAGCCCGACGACGGCCCCGATCAGGGTCTCCAGCACCCGGTCCCAGGCCTGCGAGGTCACCTGCGAGACCCCCAGGATGAGCATGGCGCTGATCGCCACCTCCTGGACGAACTCGTCCACCCGGACGAACCGGCCGATGGTCAGCGAGGCCAGGATGATCAGCCCGAGGCTCCACCAGGAGAGACCCACCACCGAGCTGAAGCCGATCGCGATCAGCACCCCGACCACCACCGAGTTGACCCGGCGGATGCTGGTGGTCAGCGTCGAGTAGACGGTCACCTGGACCACCAGCAGGGCCGTCAGCGGCGCGGTGAGCGGCGCGGGTTCACTGCTCAGCTGGGTGGCCACCGCGTAGGACAGGGTCGCGGCGACGGTCGCCCGGATCGAGTAGACGACGAAGGGCTCGCGGGCACCTCGGCGCACTGCGGTGGCGACGGACTCCCGGGAAAGGGCCATGAGGCCGTTCTTCCCCGTGACGGGCCCGCACACCGCCGATCCGGCCGACGGATACCCGAAAGAGCCGTTCCGGCCGGCCGGCGCAGGCCCTACGGCTGCTTGCGGTGCCCGAGCCGGAGCTTCCAGGGGGCCATCGCCGACTCGACCTGCACGCCGAGGCTCATCTTGGAGGCGCCCTTGATCCGCTCCTCGAAGCGGATCGGCACCTCGCGGATGGTCAGCCCGCGCGTGACCACGCGGTAGTTGAGCTCGACCTGGAACGAGTAGCCGTTGCTGGTGACCGACGGCAGGTCGATCGCCCGCAGCGTCTGTGCCCGCCAGGCCTTGAACCCGGCGGTGGCGTCCCGGACGCCCAGGCTGAGGATGGTGTTGACGTAGAAGTTGGCCCAGGCGGAGAGCGCCTTGCGGTGCCACGGCCACTCCTCGGCGGTGGAGCCGCCCGGCACGTAGCGGGAGCCGAGCACCACGGCGGTGTCGTCGGCCAGCAGGGTCTCCACCATGAGCGGGAGCACCGAGGCCGGGTGCGAGAGGTCGGCGTCCATCTGGACGACGACGTCGGCGCCGTCCTCCAGGGCCCGGGTCATGCCGGCGACGTACGCGCGCCCGAGGCCGTCCTTCTCGGTGCGGTGCAGCACGCTGACGGTGCCGGGGGAGTCCGCGGCGAGCTTGTCGGCGACCTCGCCGGTGCCGTCGGGGGAGTTGTCGTCGACCACCAGCAGGTGCAGACCGGGCATCCCGAGGTCCGCGAGCAGGCCCGCGAGGACCGGGAGGTTCTCCCGCTCGTTGTACGTGGGCACGACGACGACGACCTTCGGGGAGGCCTCGACCATTGTTCTGTCCCTCGGTTGATCCACGGCCGGTGCCGCGCCCCTGGCGCCCGCTCCCGACCGGACGTTTGTCCACTCCGGTCGGGCGAGTCTAGCCAAGGTGGTGCGTGCCCGTTCCCACCGCCCGCGGCTCCCGGCCGTCGCCCCTGCTCAGACCGGGTGAGAGCGCCGAGCGGGGGACGTGCCCGGGCGCGCCTTCCGGGTTGCGGGGCAGCGGAGCCCCGGTCACATAGCCTGACCGGGCCATCCGTCCGGAGGCCGGTGGCGGGCGCGTGCGCGCGGCCGGTGGCCGGAGCGTGGGTGCCGGCGACCGGTGGGCGGTGTGCCGGGCCGGTGTACAGGGCCGGTGGGTCGGGAGCCGCGTGCGGGTGGGCGGCCGGAGTCGTGGACAGGAGTGCAGGTGAGCTCGTCAGCTTCGGCCGATCCGGGAGCGGCGCCGTCGGCGCGGGGCGGGAGGTTCCGCGCCTGGCTGCTCGAAGGCCTGTCCGACATGGCGAAGCAGCACCCGGGCCCGCACGCCCAGACGCCGGTCGAGCACAAGGGCGCCCGCTGGTGGCGGGTGATGTGCCTGACCGGGCTGGACTACTTCTCCACCCTCGGCTACCAGCCCGGCATCGCGGCCCTGGCGGCCGGTCTGCTCTCCCCGATCGCGACCATCGTCCTGGTGCTGGTGACCCTGTTCGGCGCGTTGCCGGTCTACCGGCGGGTGGCCCAGGAGAGCCCGCACGGCGAGGGCTCGATCGCGATGCTGGAGCGGCTGCTCTCGTTCTGGCAGGGCAAGCTGTTCGTCCTGACGCTGCTCGGCTTCGCCGCCACCGACTTCATGATCACCATCACCCTCTCGGCCGCCGACGCCACCGCGCACCTGGTCGAGAACCCGCACCTGAGCAGCGCGCTGACCGACAAGGAAGTGCTGATCACGCTCGTCCTGATCGCCCTGCTCGGCGGCGTCTTCCTGAAGGGCTTCAGCGAGGCGATCGGCCTGGCGGTCGTCCTGGTGGCCGTCTACCTCACGCTGAACGTCGTCGTGGTGGTGGACGGCCTCTGGCGCGTCTTGCAGTCCCCGCACCTGATCGGGGACTGGGCCGACGCGCTGACCGCCGAGCACGGCAACGCGATCGCGATGATCGGGGTCGCTCTGATCACCTTTCCCAAGCTGGCGCTCGGCCTCTCCGGCTTCGAGACCGGCGTCGCCGTCATGCCGCACATCGAGGGCGATCCGGACGACACCGAGGAGAAGCCCACCGGACGCATCCGCGGCGCGCGCAAGCTGCTCACCACCGCGGCGCTGATCATGAGCGTCTTCCTGATCACCACCAGCTTCATCACCACCCTGCTGATCCCCCCGGAGGCCTTCGAGCCCGGTGGCGAGGCCAACGGCCGGGCCCTCGCCTACCTGGCCCACGAGAACCTGGGCAGCGCCTTCGGCAGCGTCTACGACCTCTCCACCATCCTGATCCTCTGGTTCGCCGGCGCCTCCGCGATGGCCGGCCTGCTCAACCTGATGCCCCGCTACCTGCCGCGCTACGGCATGGCCCCGCACTGGGCCCGGGCGGTGCGCCCCACCGTGCTGGTGCTCACCGCGATCGCCTTCCTGGTGACGTGGATCTTCGACGCCAGCGTCGACGCCCAGGGCGGCGCGTACGCCACCGGCGTGCTGGTGCTGATCAGCTCGGCCGCCATCGCGGTGACCATCGCCGCGCACAAGGCCCGCGAGCGCAACTGGACCGTCGGCTTCGCCGTGATCGCGGCGGTCTTCCTCTACACCACCGCGGTCAACATCGCCGAGCGGCCGGACGGCGTGAAGATCGGCGCCTGCTTCATCGCCGGCATCATCCTGCTGTCGCTCGCCTCCCGGCTCAAGCGCGCCTTCGAGCTGCGGGTGACCGACGTGGAGCTGGACGCGGTCGCCGAGCGCTTCGTCCGCGACTACACCCACCGCCCGATCCGGCTGATCGCCAACGAGCCGAACGGCCGCGACCTCGCCGAGTACCAGGAGAAGAGCCGGCAGATCCGCACCGACAACGACATCCCGGCCGAGGACGACCTGGTCTTCGTCGAGGTGACGGTCCGCGACCCGTCCGAGTTCGAGGCGGTGCTCAGTGTCCACGGCGAGGTGCTGCACGACCGCTACCGCGTCCTCACGCTGGAGCACTCCAGTGTGCCGAACGCGCTGGCCGCGCTGCTGCTCCAGGTGCGCGACCTGACCGGGCAGCAGCCGCACATCTACTTCGAGTGGACCGAGGGGAACCCGTTCGCCCAGTTCTTCCGGTTCTTCCTGCTCGGGCAGGGCGAGGTCGCCCCGGTCACCCGCGAGGTGCTGCGCGAGGCCGAACCCGACCGCTCGCGCCGCCCCCGCGTCCACGTCGCCTGAGGCCGCCACCGGGCCCCTGAGGAGAAAGGTCCTACCGGCGGCCGCGGGACTTCGTCCAGGCGGGGGCGACCAGGGCGACCAGGGCGACGGCGAAGCCCAACTGGAGGGCGTGACGGATCCAGTCGATGCCGCTGGTGTTCCGTACCCCGATCCACCCGGCGACGGCGTTACCGAGCAGGGCGCCCCCGGCGCCGAGCAGCATGGTCAGCCACCAGGGGATCGCCTGCGGGCCGCGCAGGAGCAGCCTGGCCAGCACACCCAGCACGAAGCCGATGAGCAGAATCCACAGGAGCTGGAACATCGCATTCCGCCTTTCGAGGGGTATTGTCCCATGATTCCCCTGTTTGTCCGCCCGAGCACGTCGGCCACCGGTCCGGCCCGGACAGGGCCCCGGCGGGCCGCTGCGCCGCCGGAGCCGGGGGCGCCGGACGCGGTGTCAGTCCCTGGGCATAGCTTCTGGGGTGTCGCCGGGCACGCCGCCCGCACCGACTCCCGCCGAGCGCCCGGAAGGGGCCCCGCATGCCTGTCGCCGCCGACGAGCAGACCACCTACCTGGAGCTGTCCGAGGACACCGGCAGCGCCCACAAGTTCTACGAGGTCCGGGTCGCCGGGGTGGACGTGACGATCACCTACGGGCGGATCGGCGAAGGCGGCCAGGCGAAGACCACCAGCTACCCGTCGCCGGAGAAGGCCGCCGCCGCGGCCGCCAAGAAGATCGGCGAGAAGGTCCGCAAGGGCTACGCCCCGGCCGTGCGCGGGGTGCGGCAGCGCCGCGCGGTGACCCGCCGGGCGATCACCAGCAGCCGTTCGACCGCCAGCCAGGCCCCCGTGCTCTGGCGGTTCCGCTCCGGCGCCGCGGCCTTCGGCATCTTCGTCGGCGAGGAGCACGCCTGGGTGGGCAACGAGCGCGGCGACGTCTACACGCTCACCCACGACGGGCAGGTCACCGGCCGCTACGGCCTGCCGGACGGCGTGAAGTGCATCGTCGCCGACGACTGGTGGATCTACGCCGGCTGCGACGACGGCAAGGTGTACGACCTCGGCGGCAAGGTGCCGCGGGTGGCGTACGAGATCGCCGCGGACGTCGACATCTACTGGCTGGACATCCACGACGGCGTGCTCGGCGTCGCCGACGCCCGTGGCGGGATCACCACCGTCGACCACGAGGACGAGTTCCAGTGGCGGCGAAAGGCCGAGGGCACCGACGGCTGGATGGTCCGCTGCGACGAGGACGGCGTCTACCACGGGCACTCGCGCGGCGTGGCGCGCTACGCCGCGCGGGGCGGCGAGCCGCTGTGGCACACCCGGACCGACGGCGACGTGCTGTTCGGCTGGCAGGAGCGCGACGAGGTGTTCGCCGCGACCTCGCGCGGTTCGGTGCACCGGCTGCGCAAGGCCGACGGCTCGGAGACGGCCCGCTACCGCTGCGACGCCGCCGTCTTCTCGTGCGCCGCGTCGCCCGACGGCCGCTACGTCTTCGCCGGCGACAACCACTCCTCGGTGTACTGCTTCGCGGCGGACGGCACCCGGCTCTGGAAGCTCGGCACCGGCTGCGGCTCCGCCTACAGCATGCAGTACCGCGACGGCCGGCTGTACCTGGTGACCACCGACGGTTCGCTGGTCTGCCTGGACGCGAGCGAGGAGGCGGTGCGGGCGGCCGAGGAGGGCCGGGTGCCGGAGGCCGCCGAGGTGGACGGCAGTGGCTGGACGGCGGCGGTGGCCGGCGCCGAGGTCGAGTCGGTGGTCGCCGGCTCGGCGGCGGCCGCGGGCGGCATCGAGGTCGAGTGCGTCGCGGAGGGCGCCCGGCTGCGGGTCCGGGTGGTGTCGCCCGGCTTCGACCCGGCCCGCCGGGTGCAGTTCCCGAAGGACATCCGGGTGCCCGGTGCCCGCTACCTGGTGGCCGAGGTGCTGGAGTCCGGCTCCGGGGCCTTCTACCGGGCCCGCGGTGACATCAAGCGCCTGCTCTAGCGACGGCCGTGCCGGCCGGCCCGCGTCATGCCGCGCGGGCCCGCCGGCGCGTCCCGTTCTCCCTCGTCAATGGCGTTCTGGGCGTCAAGTTGTCTGTACAGCATGGAGTTCACTGTCCGTCACCGACGCGCCATCCGGCGCCCCGGTGCCGTCCACCTCGGCCTCTTCGACACCGGCGCCGAGACCCGCCTGGTCTTCTACAGCAGCGACGCCACCGGCAACGACAACGCCGGCAAGGACGTCCTGGGCGGTCGACCACGTCCGCCTGGACGTCAAGCCGATCAACGGCTGACCTGCGGCACACCGGGCGTCGCCTGTCAACGGCGGCAATCGCGTCGGGGACCGGACCGGAAAGCCACTGTCCGTGTCCGGTCACCCGCCGATAGGAATATGCCAGGTGCGGACGGACCGCGCCGACGAGAGGAGCCGCTCCGTGTCCCGTCTCCGTGCCGCCGCCCTGACCCTGGGCGCCACCGCCGCAGCGCTGACGCTGTCGATGACCACCGCGCACGCCGCGCCGGGTGACACGGTGAACATGTGCGGGAGCTCGCTCACCCCGAGCGGCTACGTCGACGTCCAGTGGTGGAACAGCGCAGGCTGCGGGTCGGGCACCTTCACGCCCAACAGCAAGAAGATCATGCAGCTCACCGGCTACCCGGTCGGCACCGTGGTCAACGCCTGTGCCTCGACCTGGCCGCCGGCCGGCTGGGTGCAGGTCAGCGAGTTCTACAGCTCCGGCTGCAACTACTCGGCAGTGCCGAGCTTCGGCAAGAACAGCTGGCAGCTGAAGCGCGTCTCCTGACGCCGTCCCGGCTGTTCCCGGCTGTTCCCGGCCGGCCGCTGTTCCCGCGCGCCCCGCGGCCCCCGGTCCTCGGGGGCCGCGGGGCTCACCGGGCCATCAGACCGCCGCGGTAGGAGATCGCGACGGCCTGGGCCCGGTCCCGCGCGCCGAGTTTGGCCAGGACCCGCTTCATGTGGGTCTTCACCGTCGACTCCGCCAGCACCAGCACGCCGGCGATCTCCGCGTTGGACCGCCCCTCGGCGGCCAGCCGCAGCACCTCGCGCTCCCGGGCGGTCAACCGGGCCAGCCGGGGATCCTCGGCCTCGGCAGTCGGCCCGCCCGGCGAGGCCGCGACCACCCGGGCCACCAGAGTGCGGGTCACGGCCGGGTCGAGCAGCAGCTCGCCGGCGGCCAGCGTCCGCACGGCGTCGATCAGGCGCTCCGGCGAGGTGCGCTTGAGCAGGAAGCCCGCGGCACCGGCCCGGAGCGCGCCCCAGACGTAGTCGTCGTGCTGGAAGACCGTCAGGACGAGCACCCGGGTGCGCAGGCCCGCCGCGACGATCCGGCGGGTCGCCTCGACGCCGTCGATCCCGGGCATCCGGACGTCCATCAGCACCACGTCCGGGGCCAGGCGGCGGCACAGCTCGACCGCCTGCAGGCCGTCGGCGGCCTGACCGACCACCTCGACGCCCTCGGCCGTGCTCAGGACGAGGGCGACCCCGGCCCGCAGCAGTGCGTCGTCGTCCGCGACCAGAACGGTGACCGGGCCGCCGTGCGGGCCCGCGGTCGCGCCGGCGGCCGGCGACTCGGTGGGTGGCGAGTCGGTGGCCAGGGCAACGGTGGGCAGGGCAACGGTGGGCACGCCGCCGTCGGGCCGGCCGGCCGCCGCCGGCGGGTTCACGGGATCGGCAGGGCGGCGCGCAGCCGGAAGCCGCCCCGCTCGCCCCGCCCGTGCTCCACCCGGCCGCCGAGCAGCGCCGCCCGCTCCGCGATCCCCAGCAGCCCCCGGCCCGGCAGGTAGCCGGCGGCGGCACCGTTCCCGTCGTCGTGGACCTCGATCTCCAGCACGTCGCCGAGGCGCCGGACGGTGACCTCCGCCGAGCCGGCCCGCGCGTGCCGCACCGTGTTGGTCAGCGCCTCCTGCACGATCCGGTACGCCGACACGTCGATGCTGCGCGGCAGCGCGCCCACCGCCGGGTCGACCCGGACGCCGACCCGCACCCCGGCCCGGCCGATCCGGCCGGTCAGCCGCGACAGGTCCGCCAGGCCGCGGTGGTCCGACGGGTCGTCCGGCAGGTCGTCCGGCGGACCGTCGGGCTGGTCGTCGGGCGGCCGCTCCGCCGTGTCCGGGCCGCCGCGGAGCAGCCCGAGGACGAGGTCCAGCTCGTCGAGCGACTCCCGCCCGGTGTGCTCCAGCTCCGCGAGCACCTCGCGGGCGCGCCCCGGGTCGTGGCCGAGCAGCCGGCGCGCCGCACCGGCCTGCACCAGCATCAGGGTGACGGTGTGGCCCACCAGGTCGTGCAGCTCCCGGGCCATCCGGGTGCGCTCCTGGGCGACGGCCTCCCGTCGCAGCCGCAGCCGGGCGGCGTCCCGCTCCTCCAGCCGCCGCGCGGTGCCGTAGCCGAGGGCCCAGCCGAGCAGCCAGACGAACAGCACGCCGGCCGGGATCGCCGGGTAGGTGCGGGCGCCGTCGACCCGCGCGAAGTACCCGGCCATGGTGGCCAGCGCCACGAACGGCCCGAGCCGGGCCCGCCCGCGGGAGGCGTGCAGACCCAGGGAGTAGAGGCCGATGAGGTTGGCGTAGGGCGACACCGGGCTGCCGAGGCCGAGCAGCGACTCCGCCGCCAGTGCGGCCGAGCCGGCGAGGTAGGAGGCCAGCGGCGCCGTCCGGCGGGCGGCGAGCGCGCCGGCGACGACCAGGCTCAGGGCGGCGGCCGGGACGGCCCGGCCGCCGAGCTCGTCCGCCGCTCCCACCCGCCCGACGAGCATCGCGGCGAGGAAGGCGGCCGCGAGGGCGGGGTCGAGGAAGCGGTCGGGGAGGCGTGGCCGGAGGCCGGTGACAAGTCGGATCAACGCGGCTCCTGGCGTCTCGGAGGCGGGGCGGCCGGTACTCGGCGCACCCTGGAACGGGCCGGTGGGGGCGGGAAGGGGAGGGGAGGGGACCGGGGGAACGGTAGCGGCCCGGTCCGCCGCGCACATCGCCCTCCTGGGGTATTCGGGGCTGCCCCGCCGGGGCCGTCGGCCGTCCGGGGACCGGCCCCGGCCACCCCCGTCGGGGCGGGCGCGAGCACCCCGCCGGGAGGAAGCCCCCGCCGCCTCCCGCTCCGTAGCTTTCGCGGTATGAACCTGCCTACCGCCGACCGGGTGCCGCCGGCCGACCTTCCCGGCCGGAGCCCCCGGCCGCGGGCGAGCCGTGCGCGGCCGGCCCGCTCCCTCCGCCGCCGGCCCGGCTGGGCCGTGATGACCCTCCTCGCCGCGGCGACCGCCCTGCTCTCCTCCCGCTACTTCACGCTGGATCAGGAGACCTTCCTCGACGGGCAACAGGCCGTCTACGCCGCCCACCTCGCCCCGCTCCTGCTGCACATCGGCGCCGGCGTCCTCGCCCTGCTGCTCGGCCCCTGGCAGTTCCTCCCCGGCCTGCGGGCCCGGCACCCCGGCGCGCACCGGTGGACCGGCCGCGCCTACCTGGTGAGCGCGGCCGTGACCGGCGTCGGCGGGCTGCTGCTGGCCCCGCGGGCACTGGTCCCGCCGGTGGCACCGGTCGGCTTCGCGGTGCTGGGCGGCCTCACCCTCGGGGCCTCCGCCGCGGCCTACCGGGCCGCCCGGCAGCGCCGGTTCGACCGCCACCGGGGCTGGGCGATCAGGTCGTACGCGCTGATCCTGACGGCCGTCACCCTCCGGATCTGGCTGCCCGTCTTCGACGCCGCCGGTGCGGACTTCGACACCGCCTACGCCGCTGCCGCCTGGGCACCGTGGCTGATCAACCTGCTCGTCGCCGAGTACCTGATCGGCCGCCCGGTCGCTTCGCCGCCGGGCATCCCGCCCGCCGTGCCGGCGGGCACCCCGACCTCCCCGGAAGGGCCACCGCCGGACGTGTCGGCCCCGGCCGGGCCGCCCGGTCGTCCATGATGGGCCCACGGTGCGGGCCGCGGGGGGAGGCGCCCCCGCGGCCCGCACCGCGGCGTGTCCCGACCGACCCGCACCGGGGCGTGTCCCCACCGACCCGAGGAGAGCCGTGCCGTGAACGAGCGTCTGCTGCGCCTGACCGGAGCCGTCACCGCCGTCTACGGGTTCGCCGTCGCCCGCCGCCCGGGGCTGCTGGCCCGCCCGTCCGGGATCGCCGGCCCGGACGGGTCGGTCCCCGCGGACGTGGCCGCCTGCCTGCGCCCGCTCGCCTTCCGCGACGCCGCCTGCGGCCTCGCCATGGTCCTGGCCCCGGACGCGTCCGCGCTGCGGACCGCCACCCTGCTGCGGATCGCCGCCGACCTCGGGGACGCCGCGCTGCTCGCCACCGCGCTGCCGAAGCGGCGGCACCGCACGATGGCGGTGGCGGTCTCCGTCGGCTGGGCCGCGCTCTCCGCGGCCGGCCTGCTGGCACGCCCTCTGGCGGACGCCGGGCACGCCGCACACGAGCCCGAGCGGCACGGCCCCCCGCGCCGCAGGCCCAGGGGCACGGGTCCGCGGCGCGCCGCGGGAAATCTCAGCCGGTGAAGTATCTCGATGATTGAGAGATAGGATGCGGCGGACCGTCACCGGCCCCGCCACGAAGGGCGCTCCTCGATGCTCACCGGAAGCCCCACCGGCAGCCCCGCCGCCCGGCGCCGAGCCCGGCTGCTGATCCCGCTCGCCCTGCTGGTGGCCTGGCTCGGCCTCGGCGGCGCCTTCGGCCCCTACGCCGGGCGGCTCTCCGAGGTCGCCACCAACGACCGGGCCGCGTTCCTGCCGCGCAGCGCCGAGTCGACCGAAGTCGCCCGGCTGGGCCAGGAGTTCCAGACCCCGGCCACCCTGCCCGTGATCGTGGTCTGGGAGAGCCGCACCGGCGCCGTCGACGCCGCGCAGCGCTCCGCCGCCGAGGGCGCGCTCCGCGCCGCCGCGACCGTCCCCGGCGCCACCGGGCGGGTCTCGCCTGCCCTGCCCGCCGCGGACGGCCGAGCCCTCCAGGGCGTCGTCCAGCTCCGCTCCGACCTCGGGCGGCAGACCGGCGACAGCGTCCGGGCCGTGCGCGCCCTCGCCGAGCAGGTGCCGGACACCGAGGTCGGCGTGGCCGGCCCGGCCGCCGTCGCGGCCGACCTGGGCCGGGCGTTCGCCGGCATCGACGGGCTGCTGCTCGGCGTCGCGCTCGGTGTGGTGCTGCTGATCCTGCTCGCCGTCTACCGCAGCGTGCTGCTCCCGCTGCTGGTGATCCTCGGCGCGGTCTTCGCCCTCGCCACCGCCTGCGCCCTGGTCTACCTGCTCGCCGACCGCGGCCTGGTCCGGGTGGACGGCCAGGTCCAGGGCCTGCTCTCGATCCTGGTGATCGGCGCCGCCACCGACTACGGCCTGCTGCTCTCCGCCCGGTTCCGCGAGGAGCTGCACCTGCACGGCGACCGGTTCGCCGCGATGCGCACCGCCTGGCGGCAGTCGGTCGAGCCGATCGCGGCCTCCGGCGCCACCGTCGCCCTCGGCCTGCTCGTCCTGCTGCTCTCCGACCTCACCAACAACCGGGCGCTCGGGCCGGTCGGCGCGATCGGGATCGGCTGCGCGGTGGTCTCGGCGCTCACCTTCCTGCCGGCCGCCCTCACCCTGCTCGGCCGCACCGCGTACTGGCCGGCCCGCCCCGCCGCCGACGGGCGGGCGCCGGTGCACGCCGTGTGGCAGCGGGTGGCCGCGCTGGTCGGCCGCCGGCCCCGGACCACCTGGGCGGCGAGCCTCGCGGTGCTGGCGGCGCTGGCCGCCTTCGCGCCGGCGCTCGACTCCGGCGGCGTCCCGCAGTCCGAACTCTTCGTCAAGCCCCAGCCCTCGGCGGCCGGCCAGCGGATGCTCTCCGCGCACTTCGCCGGCGGCGCCGGCAACCCGGCGGTGGTGCTCGCCGCGGCCGGCCACGCCGAGGCGGTGACCGCCGCGGCCGCCGTGCCCGGGACGGCCGGCGTCCGGCCCTACACCGGCGGGGCGCCGGGGGCCGCGCCGAGGACGGTCGACGGGCGGGTCCGGCTGGACGTCACGCTCGCCGACCCGGCCGACAGCGACGAGGCCATCGCCACCGTGCGGCGGCTGCGGGAGGCCGTGCACGCCGTACCGGGCGGGGAGGCGCTGGTCGGCGGGTACACCGCGCAGCAGTACGACACCCGGGTCACGGCGGAGCGCGACCGGTCGCTGATCATGCCGGCGGTACTGCTCTGCGTCCTCGCCGTGCTGGTGCTGCTGCTGCGCTCCTTGCTGGCGCCGGTGCTGCTCGCCGCCACCGTCGCGCTCTCCTACCTGGCCACGCTCGGCGTCAGCGCGGTGGTCTTCCCGCACGTCCTCGGCTTCACCGCCACCGATCCCTCGGTGCCGCTGTACGGGTTCGTCTTCCTGGTCGCGCTGGGGGTGGACTACAACATCTTCCTGATGACGCGGGTCCGGGAGGAGGCGCTGCGGGTCGGCACCCGGGAAGGCGTGCTGCGGGGGCTGACGGCGACCGGCGGCGTGATCACCTCGGCGGGGGTGGTGCTCGCCGCGACCTTCGCCGCGCTGAGCGTGATCCCGCTGGCCTTCCTGGCACAGATCGCCTTCATCGTCGCCTTCGGCGTGCTGCTGGACACCCTGCTGGTGCGCTCGCTGCTGGTGCCCGCGCTCGTCCGCGACCTGGGCGACCGGGTCTGGTGGCCGGCCCGGGTGCGGCCGGCGGCGGAGCGGGCGGCCGTGCCGGAGCAGGTCGGGGAGCGGGTCTGACGGCCCGCCGACCGGCGGGGTGGGGCCGGGTGCGGCGGGCGGCCGATAGGCTGATCGGGTAAACGCCGTACGCGACCGGAGCGGATCACCTTGTCGGAGCAGGAGCCGAGGACGACCCCGCCCGCCGTGCCCGGCCCGCCCGGCATGCCCGTCCCGCCCGCCTCAGCCGACCCGGCGGCGTCGGACGCACCGGCGCTCGGCCGGCTGCTCCAGGACCTCGCCTCCGAACTCAACCTGCTCGGCCACGGCTTCGCCGCCGCCAGCGGCCTGCACGCCACCGACGTCCAGGCGCTGCTGGCCGTCATGCGGGCGGCCCCCGGCCCGGACGGCGGCCCGGGCGGGATCACCCCCGGCCGGCTCCGCGAGGAGCTGGCCCTGACCTCCGGGGCGGTCACCGCCGTGCTCGACCGGCTGGAGCGGGCCGGGCACGTCCGCCGCACCCGGGACGCCGCCGACCGCCGCCAGGTGCTCGTCCACTACCTCCCCGGCGCCGGGCGGATGGCCGCCGAGTGGTTCGCGCCGGTGGCGCGGCGCACCGAGACCGTGCGCGGCGAGTTCACCCCCGCCGAGCTGGCCGCCGTGGCCCGCTTCCTCGGCCGGATGACCGACGAGCTGGAGTCCCTCCGCCACGCTCGCTGAGCCGGGGCCTCCGGCGGTCCGTTCAGCTCCCCGCGGACCGGCTCCGGCGGGTGATCAGGGCGTCCAGCCCGTCCAGGATGCGGTCCAGACCGAATGCGAGCGCCTCGTCCTGCCCGCCCTCGGCGGCCGCCTCCCGGGTGGCGGCGGCCAGCGCCGGGAAGCGGTCCGCGTGCTCCTGGAGCAGGCCGCCGAGGGCGGCCAGCATCTCCGACTCCGGCGCGCCCCCCGGCCCCGCCGCCCGGGACTGCTCGGCGATGCTGCGGACGTGGCCGGCGAGCAGCATGGCGGCGTCCATCCGCTCGGGCCCGGTCAGTCCGGTGCCGTCCAGGGCGGCCACCACCTGCTCCAGCCAGGCGAGCTCCCGGGGGCCCATCGGCCGGGGGCCCACGGTGGCGTCCAGCAGCCAGGGGTGTGCGGCGAACGCATCCGCCAAGTGGTGTGACCAGTCGAGGAGTTGCCCGCGCCACCCGGAGGGCTCGACCGGCCTCGCCGGTTCGGCGGGCTCGCCGACCGCCGTCTCCACCATCAGGGCGACCAGTTCGGCCTTGCCGGGCAGGTAGCGGTAGAGCGACATCTTGGTGTAGTCCAGCAGCCCGGCCACCCGCTGCATCGAGACGGCGCCGAGCCCCTCCGCGTCCGCGATCTCGATGCCCGCCCGGGCGATCCGGTCCAGGCTGAGGGCCGGCTTCGGGCCGCGGGTCGGCGTCGGCGCCGGACCCCAGAGCAGTTGTGCCGTCGCACTCGCCCCGCTGCCCGATCCCCTGCCCGGCGTACCGCTCGCCCGGCTGCCGGATCCACTGCCCGTTGCGCCGCGCGAGTTGCTGCTCGATCCGTTGCTCAATCCCGCTCCCGCCTCCGTGTCTTGCCGAAACGTCGAACTGTGTCTACCGTACACAGCGATATCCGTGTCCGTCGGACACAGTTTCCGGACCTCATCGGATGGAGCGATCCCCTTGGGCGCGAAGGTCCTCATCTCCGGGGCGAGCATCGCCGGCCCGGCACTGGCCCACTGGCTGGCCCGGTACGGCTTCGAACCCACCGTCGTCGAGCTGGCGCCCGCGCTCCGCGGGGGCGGCCAGGCCGTCGACTTCCGCGGTGCGACGCACCGCACCGTGCTGGAGCGGATGGGCCTGCTCGACGAGCTGCGGGCGATCGCCACCGGCGGTACCTCGATGAGCTTCGTCGACCCGAACGGCCGCCGACGGCTCCACCTGCCGGCGGCTTTCGCCGGCGGCGAGCTGGAGGTGCCGCGTGGCGAACTGGCCCAGGTGCTGTACCGGCACAGCCTGCCGGGCACCGAGTACGTCTTCGGAGACTCGATCACCACGCTGGAGCAGACGCCCAACGGCGTCCGCGCCGAGTTCCGGCACGGCGCGCCGCGGGTGTTCGACCTGGTGATCGGCGCGGACGGCCTCCACTCCAACGTCCGCAGGCTGGCGTTCGGCCCCGAACGGCAGTACGTCCGCCACCTCGGCTACTACGCCGCCACCTGGCAGCTGCCCAACTACCTCGGCCTGCCGCCCGGTTCGGTCGGCCTGAACGTTCCGGGCCGGCTCGCCGCGGTCGGCGGCGACCACCGGGACCGCTCCAGCGCCGGCGCCTTCCTGCTCTTCGCCGCGCCCGAACTCGACTACGACCGGCACGACACCGGGCAGCAGAAGGCGTTGCTCCGGAAATCCTTCGCCGGACTCGGCTGGGAGGTGCCCCGGCTGCTGGCGAGCCTCGACGACGCCCCCGAGCTCTACTTCGACTCGATCAGCCGGGCCGACGTCCCCACCTGGTCCACCGGCCGGATCGCCCTGGTGGGGGACGCCGCCTGCGGCGCCACCATCGGCGGCATGGGCACCGGCACCGCCGTGGTCGCCGCCTACGTGCTGGCCGGCGAGCTCGCCCGGTCCCGCGGCGACCACCGGGCCGCCTTCACCCGGTACGAGAACGCCGTCCGCGGATACGCCGAGGGCTGCCAGAAGGGCGGCGACCGCACCGGTCCCTTCCTCGCCCCCGGTACGGCGGCCGGCGTGCGGCTGCGCAACGTGCTGTTGGGGCGGAGCTGGATCCTGAACCGGATGCTGGAGCTGGGCCAGCAGGTCAGCACGATGGAGCTGGCCGACTACCCGGCCGACCTGACGGCTCGCTGACCGGCCACGAGCGGGCCGCCCGGCGAGCGGCCGGCGCCCCGGCCGCCGGTCTCCGGAGCCGCGCCGGGGCGCCGGGTCAGTGGAGCGGGGCGATCCGGGTGCCGCCGTCCAGCACTGCCTCGACCGTGACGGCGGCCCGGGTCGGGCGCTCGACGGCGAGGGTGTGGTCCGGCGCGGGGCGGTCGGCCGTCCAGTCGGGCCCCTTGACGCCGATCCGGGCGACCCGCCGGCTGCCCGCCGCCAGCAGGAACTCGGTGCCCTGCGGGGAGCGCCACCACGTCCAGCCGACCGTGTCCTGTTCGAACCGGCTGCACGCCCGCCCCGAGCCGCCGCCGGTGCGCTGCGGCCCGCGCGCCCCGGGCAGCAGCACGGCGGTCGCCGCGCTGCCGTCGCCGTCCCAGCGGTCGGCCCGCAGGCAGACCCAGGACGCCGCACCCGCGTTCTGCGGCAGCTGCTGGACGGCGAACGTCCAGAGGCTGAGCTGTTTGACCCCGGGTGAGGCGTCCGGCACCGCGCAGCCGCCCCGCGCCCAGGCCTGCAGTGCGTCCGGGCCGGCCGCCTCGCGCGGCTCCCGGGCGGACTGGGCGCGGTCCGGCGGCGGCGTGTAGGTGAGGTGCGCCGGGACCAGCCCGCCGAGGTCGGCCAGCAGGAAGACGTGCTTCTCGGCGATGGCCGGGGAGGAGCGCAGCTGGAGCACCGCGGCGCCCCGGCAGTCGGCGAGCGGCCCCGGGGAGGCGGCGGTGGCGGGCGCCGCCGCCGCGGCGGTCACCCCGTCCGTCCGCTCCAGCGGCTTGGCGGGCGCGTCGGGCTGGTCCGAGCGCCGCAGGTCGGCGGCCTCGATCCACGGCGCGAGCAGGTACCGGGCCGAGGTGCCCTGACGGCGCAGCACCACCGCGGCGGCCGTGGTGACGCCCGCGTCGTCGACCCGGGCGAGGTCCAGCCCGCCGCCGCGCCCGTCGGTGTAGCGGGCGAGCCGGCCGCCGTCGTACAGCACCACCACGGCGGCGCCGTCGACCGTACCGGCGAAGAGCAGGTGCGGCGCGCCCTGCGGCGGGGCGGCGTCCGTGCCCGGCTCGGCCCGGGTCTGCGGGCCGGGCTGCGCCCAGGCGGCCAGGGCGCGCCCGAGCAGCGCGGGGTCGTCCCGGCGGTCGCCCCGGGCGGGCCAGGCGGAGAAGTCCATCCGCGCGGTGTGCTGCCACCGGTCGGCCGGGGTGCGGACCAGCCGGCCCGGATCGGGCGCCGTGCCGGCCGGCGGGACGGACCGTGGGCGGGCGGCGGGCGCACCGCCCCCGTCGGAGCCGGAGCCGGAGCCCGCGCCGGCCAGGACGGCGGCGGTGGTGGTGAGGGCGAGCACGACCACCCCCAGCGAGACGCCCCAGGCCCGGCGGCGCCGCAGCAGGTCCGTCGGCTGGACGCGGACCGCGCACGGGTCGAAGGCCGGCCGCCCCGGCTCCGACCCGGCGCGGAGCCGCTCGGCCCGCTCGACCGCCTGGTCGGGCTCGGCCGAGCCGGCCTGCCGCAGCGCCGCGGCGGCCTGGGGCGGCGTCAGCCCGTCCACGGCGACCAGGGCGAACGCCGCGCGGGCGGGCGCGTCGAGGCCGGCCAGCCCGCGGTCCAGCGCCGCGTCCTCCTCACCGCCGCCGGGGGTGAACAGCCGCAGCCCCCAGACCCGTGGCGCGAGCAGGCGCTCGCCAGGCCGCGGCCGCAGTGCGGCGCGCAGCACCCGCTGCCGCAGGGCGGCGTAGAGCGGGTCCTCGTCGGGCCCGACGGGCTCGGCCAGCAGGTCCCGCAGGGTCCAGCGCGACGGCAGCGCCCGCTGGACGGCGGCGTGCGCGGCGAGCACCCGGCTGTGCCGGTCCCGGTCGGCCGGCAGGGCCAGGTACGCCAGCCGGACCAGCCGCCGGTAGTGGCGCACGAGCGCCGCCTCGGCCTCCGCCACCGGCCGCCCGGCCGTGCCCCGCGGCGGTGTTCCCGCGTCTATCCGTCCTGCCAACGCGTCCTCCGCCGGGCCGTCCGTGGTGCCGTGTCTGTCGTGGTGGACGGTCCAACGAGTCGATCATGTGATGGTTGCGCCGCGTGGAGCGGCCTCCTGCGGAGCGGCCTCGGCCCGCTCGGCGATCCTTCGGGCCATGCCCCCGAACACCGCCGCGTGGAACGGCGCGACCGACCACCAGTAGGCGTGCCCGGCCAGCCCGTGCGGGTGGAACAGGGCCCGCTGGCGGAAGCGGCTCCCGCCGTCGCCGTCCGGGGTGACCGAGAGCTCCAGCCAGGCGAGTCCGGGCAGCCGCATCTCCGCGCGCAGCCGCAGCAGCCGGCCCCGCTCGATCTCCTCCACCCGCCAGAAGTCCAGCGAGTCGCCGATCCGCAGCCGCGCCGGATCGCGGCGGCCCCGGCGCAGGCCGACCCCGCCGGCCAGCCGGTCGAGCAGGCCGCGCAGCGCCCACGCGAGCGGGAACGAGTACCAGCCGTTCTCGCCGCCGATGCCCTCCACCACCCGCCAGAGCTCGGCCGGCGGGGCGGCCACACGGCGCTCCCGCACGTCCTGGTAGAGGCTGCCGCCGGCCCAGTCGGGGTCGGTGGGCAGCGGATCGCTCGGCGCGCCCGGGACGGAGGCGGAGGACCAGCGGGTGGTCACGTCGGCGTCCCGGATCCGGTGCAGGGCCAGCTCCACGGCCCGGTCGAAGCCGGTGAGCCCGCCGGGCGGGTCGGGCACGTACCGGGCGATGTCGTGCTCGCCGCAGACCACCTCGTGCCGCAGCGACTCCACGAGCGGCCGGGCCAGCCGGTTCGGCACCGGGGTGACCAGCCCGACCCAGAGGCTGGAGAGCCCGGGGGTGAGCACCGGGACCGGCAGGATCACCCGGTGCGGCAGCCCGGCGACGGCGGCGTACCGCTGCATCATCTCCCGGTAGGTGAGGACCTCGGGGCCGCCGAGGTCGAAGGCCCGGTGCACGTCCGGCGGCAGGAGCGCGGCGCCGGTGAGGTATCGCAGCACGTCGCGGACGGCGATCGGCTGGATCCGGGTGCCCACCCAGCTCGGCGTGACCATCACGGGCAGCCGCTCGGTCAGGTAGCGGAGCATCTCGAAGGAGGCCGAGCCGGAACCGATGATCACGGCAGCCCGCAGCTCGGCGGTGGGCACCCCACAGGAGCGCAGCACCCGGCCGACCTCGGCACGGGAGCGCAGGTGCGGGGAGAGCTCGTGCGGCGGCACACCGCCGGGGAGCAGCCCGCCGAGGTAGACGATCCGGCGGACGCCCGCGCGTGCGGCCGCCTCGCCGAAGGCCCGGGCGGCGGCGCGGTCGGTCTCCTCGAAGTTGCGGCCGGTACCCAGCGAGTGCACCAGGTAGTACGCGACGTCGATGCCGGCGAAGGCCCCGGCCAGCGTGTCGGGGCGGGTGACGTCCCCCCGGGCCGCCTCCACCCGGGCACGCCACGCGTGGTCGCGCAGCCGCCCGGGGTCGCGGACCAGGCAGCGCACGGAATGGCCGGCGGCGAGCAGCTCGGGGACGAGACGGCCGCCGAGGTAGCCGGTGGCGCCGGTGACCAGGCAGCGCAGCGGGGGAGCGGGGGCGGTCGGTGCGGTCATGGCGGCTCCAGCGCCTCGGGGCGGTGGTGGCGGGGACGGCGCGGCCCGGTGCGGTCCGGGGTGCCGGTCCCTCCGAGCAGCTTCTCCCCGCGGGGCGCGGGCCGCCACAGCAGGGCGCGTGCCGGTGCGCGCCGCGCCCGGCCGGCCGGCGGTGAACAGGGTGTTCGGCGACAGGGGCCGTTGGTCCCGGGCTTTCAGCCCCTTGGCCCCTGGCGGTCCCGCGCCGGCAGGGGCGATGCTCCAGGTACCGTGGCCGGACGAGGGTCGTCCGGCCGACATCGCTCGCGGACGAGGTGAACCGGCGTGCGGCATGCCAGCGTCGAATCAGTGATGACCAGCCCCGTGGTCGGGGTCGCGCCCGAGACCGGCTTCCGGGAGATCGTCGCCCTCTTGGCCGAGTACGACATCACCGGGGTACCGGTCGTCGACACCGGGGGCCGGCCGCTCGGCATCGTCTCGGAGGCGGACCTCCTGCTCACCCTGGCGGCCCAGGAGGACCCGGGCAGCCTGCTGCCGGCCCCCGGACTGACCCGCACCGGGCCGGGCGGCGCCGTCACCGCGGCCGATCTGATGACCGGCCCGCCGGTCTGCACCACCCCCGGCACCAGCGTGGTCGCGGCGGCGCGGCTGATGGCCCGGCACGGCGTGAAGCGGCTGCCGGTGCTGGACGAGGACGGCCGGGTCTTCGCCATGGTCAGCCGGGGCGACCTGCTGCGGGTCTTCCTGCGCGAGGACCGGGTGATCCGCCGCGAGATCGTCGAGGAGGTGCTCGGCCGGATCGAGGGGGTCAGCCCCGCCGAGGTGGGGGTGGAGGTCGACCAGGGCCGCGTGGTGCTCAGCGGCACCGTCCCGGAGCCGTACCTCGTCCCGATCGTGCTGAACCTCTGCCGCTCGGTCGACGGCGTCGTCTCGGTCACCGACCGGCTCGCCAGCCTCCGCGGCTTCGGCGGGACCGGCGCCGAGGTGACCACGGTCGGCTGACCACCGAGGCGGTCCCGCTCGCGGTCTCGCCCGCTGCCGCCCCGCCCGGCCACTACGGATCCGGACCGTCCGCTTCGCATAGTGCGGAGCGTACCGGGTAAGTCACCCTGTGTGTCCGCCGGTGGAGGGCCGGCGGCGCCCAGGGGCACCGGGGAGGCGGCCGTGGCAGTCGTGTTCGACGCGGACTTCACTTCGACCAGGCAGTGGACGGCGGGGCGCAGCAGCGCTTATCCCGGGATGGGGCCGACCAACCGGGCCGACCACAAACTCGACTATCTCAGTCGCGCGTACTGCCCCGGCGGGGTCTTCGCCGCCACCCGGCGCCTCGGCAGCGACCTGTGGACCTGCAACCTGCTCACCACCGAGGGCAGTCCGGAGGGCTTCCAGGTCCGCACCGGGGACGTGCTCCGCGCGGAGGTCACGCTCCCCGTCGAGCTCGGCGCCTGGCCGGCGATCTGGACGTGGCGCGACGGCGGCAACGAGGTGGACGTGTTCGAGTACCACCCCGACAACCCGGACCTGCTGGAGATCTCCAACCACGTCCGCGGCGGCTACCGCTACTGGCACGGCGCCCAGGCCGGTATAGCCCCGGGCGCGACCTTCGGGCTGCGCACGGTGTTCGGAGCCCAGTCCGTGGACTGGTTCGTCGACGACACGCTGATCCACGCCGACCGCCGCGGCGTCGGGCCGGACTGGCACGCCTATCTGATCGTCAACCTCTCCGTATCCGACGGCACCTACCACCCCCGACCGCCCATGCTCGGGCCGTCCCGGCTCAGCTGGGTCTGCCGGGCGCTCCGGGTAGAGCGCTGAGGGCGGCGGGCCGGGGCGACGGGCCGGGGCGGCAGCGGGGCCCGGGCCTCACCGGGCTCCGGGCCCGGCTCGGGACCGGACGTCAGGAGCCGGGCGGCAGGGTCGCGGTGATCAGGCCGCGCGGGCCGGTGCGCTGGAACCAGACCACCCGGCGGTGCGGACCGATGTACGCGGGGTGGGTCACGTACAGGTCGTTGCGCGGGGCCCGCTCGTTGCCGGGGGCGAGCGCCGCGTCGACGGCATCGGCGGCGATGGCGCGCAGCAGTGCGTGCGCGGTCGTGGCGGCCGCGGACGGGGCGATCGCGAGGGCGGTGAGCTCGTCCCAGAGCCGGGTGGAGACGTAGGAGATCGGCGAGTAGCCGAGGGCGGGGTGCAGGCGCCCGTCCTCGTAGCGGCGGAGCACTCCGGTCGCGACGAGCCGCTCGGGGTCGTCGATCGGCGAGTGTCGGTCCATGGTCAGTAACGCTACCCCCGGTGGGTCGCCCGGCGGGGCGGGAGGTCGGTTCCGGGCATTCTCAGACAATCCTCACGCTCGTCCGGTCGGTTCCGGGCGCACGATGGGTGGGTGGGGGCCGGTCGCCCCGGCGGCTCCGGTCCCGGGCCGGCAGAGGAGGTCCGCGATGTATTACTGGAACGGGCACGGGCACGGCCACGGCTTGAGCGGCTGGGGGATGGGCCTGCTGGCGCTCGGGATGCTGCTGCTCCTGGCGGTGCTGGTGCTGGCCGGGATCGCGTTGGTCCGTTACCTCTCGCGGACGTCCCGGCCCGCCGCGCCGGCTCCGTGGGGGCCGGCCGGGCCGGGCGGTGCCGCTGGTACCGGTGGACCGGTGGGGGCGGGTGGACCGGGTGGGCCTGGTGGGCCGGCCAGGGCTGCGCCGCCGACGGCCGAGCAGTTGTTGGCCGAGCGGTTCGCGCGCGGGGAGATCGACGCGGAGGAGTACCGGCACCGGCTCGACGTCCTTCGATCGGTTGGCGGAGCCGGTGGTCCGGGTGGTAGCGGTCCGGGTGGCGGTTCGCCGGGTGCTTCCGGGCCGGGCGGTGCTGCTCCGGGCGGGCCTGCTTCGGGTGCCGGGGGAGCGGGCGGGTAGCGGAGCGATCGCGTCCGCCGCATGGCGGGACGGGCCGGGACGGGCCGAGACGGGCCGAGACGGGCGGAGGGCCCGCCGCGCGTGCTGCGCGGCGGGCCCTCCGCCCGTGCGAATGGTGCGAGATCACTCGACGATGAGCTCCACCGGGATGTTGCCGCGGGTGGCGCGGGAGTAGGGGCAGACCTCGTGGGCCTGCTTGACCAGCAGCTGGCCGCTCTCGCCGGCGAGGGAGTCGGGCAGCTCCACGCGCAGGACCACGCCCAGGCCGAAGCCGGCGCCGTCCTTGCCGATGGAGACCTCGGCCGTGACCGAGACCTCGCTGGTGTCGACCCGGGCCTGCCGGCCGACCAGGCCCAGCGCGCTCGCGAAGCAGGCCGCGTAGCCGGCGGCGAACAGCTGCTCGGGGTTGGTGCCCTGCCCGTTGCCGCCGAGGGCGGGCGGCATCGCCAGGGCGAGGTCCAGCTGGCCGTCGGAGCTGACAGCGCGGCCCTCCCGGCCGTTCGCGGTGGCCACTGCGGTGTAGAGCGCGTCCATGGGTCCGTTCCCTTCCGTCCTGCATCGGTCGTGCTTCTGTCCTCGGCGGCCTGGTCGGGCCGCCGTGCAGGTACAAGTAGAGCACGCAATTCAATTGCGCACAACTGAATGGCGGGCGCGATCGGTATCATGGGGGCATGGCCACACCCCCCGAGACCGGCGAGGCGCCCCGCGACCCGGACGAGCTCCGTGATGCGGACGAGCTCCGTGATTCCGAGCTGCTCCGCCTCGACCAGCAGATCTGCTTCTCGCTGAACGCCGCCTCGCGCGCGTTCGGCGGCGTCTACCGGGTGCTGCTCAAGGATCTGGGGCTCACCTACCCGCAGTACCTGGTCATGCTGGTGCTCTGGGAGCACGGTGAGCTGCCGGTGAAGCGGATCGGTGAACTCCTGCGCCTGGACTCGGGCACGCTCTCCCCACTGCTCAAGCGGCTGGAGGCGGCCGGCCTGGTCCGCCGGGAGCGCAGCCCCGAGGACGAGCGTTCGGTCACGGTCAGCCTCACCGACGCCGGGCTGGCCCTGCGTGACCGCGCCGGTCAGGTGCCCCGCCGGCTCCTCACCGCCACCAGCCTCCCCGTCGAGGACCTCGGCGCACTGCGTGCACTGCTGGACCGGCTGACGGGTGCCCTCGACGCGGCGGTCCTCGCGGCCGGCGCCGAGGGCTGACCTTCGTTGCCCCTCCGGGCGGGCGTCCGGCCCCTCGTCCGGAGCCGTCTTCCCCGGCCGCCGCTGCAGAACGGCCCGCCTCTCGGCGCTTCGAGAGGCGGGCCGCAGTCGTTCTCGCGCCCCGCCGGGTGGAGCCGGCCGGGCCGAGCTCTTGCTCCGCATATCGAAATTCGATAGATTCCCATCGTAACTCGATGGAGGGATGGGCCGTGGGAAGACTGACCGTGCGGGCGCTGCGCACCGTGCTCGTGGTGGTGCTCGTCGGCGCCGTGGGCGTACAGGCACTGATGGTGTGGGCGTTGTTCACCGACCCGGAGGACGGGTCGCTCCCGCTGACCCCGCTGCGCCTGGTCACGATCCTGGGGCTGGGGGCGGTCGAGGTCGCCGTGGTCTGTGTCTGGCGGCTGGTGGCGATGGTGCGGCGCGGAACCGTGTTCTCCCACGCCGCCTTCCGGTACGTGGACGGCGTGATCGGCGCGATCGTGGCGGCCGCCCTCGTGTGGTTCGCGGTCACGGCCATCAACGCGCCGGGCCAGCGGGAGGACCCGGGCGTCACGGTGATCATGGCCGGGATCGGCGTGGCCATCCTGGGGGTCGCGCTCATCGTGCTCGTGCTGCGGATGCTGCTCGCCCAGGCCGTCGCGCGTGACGTCCAAGCGGCGCAGATGCAAGCCGAGTTGGACGAGGTGATCTGATGCCGATCGCCGTCGACATCGACGTGATGCTGGCGAGGCGGAAGATGTCCGTGGGCGAGCTCGCGGACCGTGTGGGCATCACTCCCGCCAATCTGGCGGTACTCAAGAACGGCCGCGCCAAGGCGGTGCGCTTCACGACGCTCGCCGCGCTCTGCGAGGTGCTGGAGTGCCAGCCGGGCGACCTGCTGCGCTGGGAGACCGAGATCGGCTCGGACGAGTGACGAGCCCGCACCGGCCCCCCTCGGGCCGGTGCGGCACTCCTCAGCTCGGGGTGGATGGCCGGGTCAGCTCGGGTAGGTGATCGAGCCCAGCGGCGGACAGGGCGCGAGCGCGGTGCCGGCGCCGGGGCGCTCGACGAAGGCCCGGGCCGCGCCCGCCTGCAGGCGGTGGGATTCCAGCTCGTCGGCGTGCCAGGCGTCGCGCCTGGCGCGGGCGTAGTCCCAGGTGTCGTCGATGAGGCTGAGGCTGACGTTGTCGGAGCTGCGCCGGAGGTCCTGCTTCACGGCGGCCTGCTGGAGCGCGGTCTGGGTGGCGGCGAGATCCAGGCGGGTGACCAGGACGCCGAGGGTGTTCGGTTCGCGGGTCGGCAGGGGGGCCTGCGGGAGCAGCGACACCCCGGTGTCGAGGCGGCCGATGTTGTCGACGGTCGCCCGCTGGGCGTCCCGGGCCATGATCTGTATCTCCCGGTGGAGCCAGAAGAACTCGTCGAGGTCGGCCTGGGTGATGCGCATCCGCTGGTACAGGGCCTGGAAGCGGGGATCGTGGTGCAGCGGGCGGATGGGGGGCAGGTGGAGCGCCACGCAGTCGTTGTAGCCGGCGGTCACCGCGGCGTCGAGGTGGAAGATGAGCCGGTCCGTCTCTCCGCGTGCGAACGCCACGTCGGCGAGGCTCGCATGGCCCGCGGCGACGAGCCAGGTGCCCTCGGGGCCGAGCGCCGTGGCGCGCGCGACGACGTCGTTGAGGCCCGCGGTGCCCACGGCGGGGGCGCCGCGGGTCAGCAGGTCCACCAGGACTTCGTGGACACGGGCGGTCAGGGAGTTGACGGTGTCGGCCATGGAGCTCCTCGGGCTTCGGTGGTGGCGAGCGAAGGTTGACTCTGTATCAGCGTTACGGTTGTGACAGTCCTATGGAGATGACGGGTGGGCGGGGTGAGCGGTTCCTGCTCGTGCCCGGCCGCGGTAGGCGATCCCGGTGAGGAATCGACCGTCCGCTGACCAGCACCGGCGCTGCCGTCGGCCGTTGGTGGGTGAGTGCGCCTAGGTTCGAGGGTGACAAGCACCCCGACAGTGGGCACTCCGACACTGCGCACCGCGACACTGCGCACCCCGACGCCGCGTGTCCGCGATCCGCTCCGGTGCCGGGGGAGGAGGCCGGGGTCCCGACCCGAAGCTGGGAGACCGCACCGTGGCAAGGATCCTCTTCGTGATGACCGGCGCCGACCGCTGGACGATGGCGGACGGCACCAAGCACCCGACCGGCTTCTGGGCCGAGGAGGCCGCCGTCCCGTACAAGCTGTTCAAGGACGCCGGCCACGGCATCACCGTCGCCACCCCGGGCGGCGTGGTTCCCACCGTGGACCGCGCGAGCCTCGCCCCGGAGGTGAACGGGGGCGCGGAGGGGGCGCAGCGGGTCGCCGACACGCTCGCGGGGTTCGCCGAGCTCCAGCGCCCCGTCCGGCTCGCGGACGTCGACCTCGACGACTACGACGCCGTCTTCTACCCCGGCGGCCACGGCCCGATGGAGGACCTCGCGGGCGACGCCGACTCGGGCCGGCTGCTGGCCCGCACGCTGCGCTCCGGCAAGCCTCTTGGCGTGGTCTGCCACGGCCCGGCCGCGCTGCTGGCCGCGGTCGACGCCGACGGGACCAACGCGTTCGCCGGCTACCGGGTGGCTGCGTTCACCAATGACGAGGAGACCCAGGCCGGTCTCGCCGACAAGGCCCCCTGGCTGCTCCACGACCGGCTCCGCGAGGCGGGCGTCCTGGTCCAGGAGGGCGAGCCGTGGGCGCCCTTCGTGGTCGAGGACCGCAACCTGGTCACCGGCCAGAACCCCTCCTCCGCCGGGCCGCTGGCCGAGGAGCTGTTGAAGCGGCTGGCCTGACCTCGCCGGGCGCCGGGCGCCGGTTGCAGTGCGTGCGGCGCCGGTCCGGCCGGGGCGGACGCGGGTGGTCAGCGGCCGCCGGTCGGCAGGGCGTCGGTCGACGGTGCGTCGGTCGGAAGGGCGTCGAGGGCCAGGGCCGCGGCGCCGACCAGGCCGGCGTCGGTGCCCAGCCGGGCGGGCAGGACGGTGACGCCGGCGGCGAAGGGGAGGGCGGCGTAGTCGGCGAGGTGGCGCCGGAGGGGCTCGAAGAAGAGCTCGCCGGCCTGGGCGACGCCGCCGCCGACCACGGCGGCCTCGATCTCCACCAGGGTGGCGGTGGCGGCGATCCCCGCGGCGAGCGCCCGGGCAGCGCCGTCGAAGGCCTGCCGGGCGATCGGGTCGCCGGCCCGGGCGGCCTCGGCCACCGCGGCGGCGGAGGCGTCGGCGGGGCCCCCGGTGCCGCCCGTGCCCTCGGTGCTCGCCGGACTCCCCGCGCCCGCCGGTCGCCAGCCGGCCTCGCGGGCGGCGCGGGCGATGGCGGTCCCGCTGGCCAGGCCCTCGATGCAGCCGCGCGAGCCGCACGGGCAGGGGCGGCCGTCGAGGTCGACGGTGATGTGGCCGAGGTGGCCGGCGTTGCCGGTGGGGCCGGTGTGCAGCCGCCCGTCGAGGATCAGCCCGGCGCCGACGCCGGTGGAGACCACGATGCAGAGCGCGTTCCGGTAGGGGCGGGCAGCGCCCCGCCAGTGCTCGGCGGCGGCCATCGCGACGGCGTCGCCGCCGAGGACGACCGGCCGGCCCTTGACGCCCGGGTGCTCGGCGACGGCGTCACGCAGCGGGAAGTCGCGCCAGCCGGGGATGTTCACCGGGCTGACCGTGCCGCGCCGGATGTCGACCGGTCCGGCACTGCCGATGCCGACCGCCCGGGCCGTCGCTGCCAGGGGGTGCTCGGCGACGAGGTCCAGGACCCGGTGCACGGTGGCGAGCACCGCCTCGGCGCCCTCGCGGGCCGGGGTGGGCAGCTGCACCCTGTGGAGGAGTTCGCCGTCCGGCCCGACCAGGCCGCCCGCGATCTTGGTGCCGCCGACGTCGAGCGCGGCGAGCAGGGACGGCTGCTCGGGGCGCCGGTCGTCCGTGGTGGCGGCCCGGTCATGGCTCATCGTGGCTACTCCGGCGTTCGTGGGCGGGCGGGTGTCCGGTCGCCGGGGGCGGGGCCCACGGTCGTGGCGGTGGCCGAGGCGGTCGGTCGGGCCGATTCTGGCCACTTCTGACAACGTTGTCCAGGCGGTGGACCGGGGCGATGGACCGGGGCGGTGGGCAGGGGCGGTGGGCGGCGGCGCCCGGATGCCCGCGGCGGCGGCCCCCGGACTCCGGGGATCGCTCAGGCCCTCCCTCCGCGCGCGGAGAGGAGACCGCCGAGTGCGACGGCACCGTCGAGCAGGGCCTTGGAGCGAGCCGCGAGCCCGGCGTCCCGGGCGGCCAGCGCGGTGGTGATGTCCGGCGACCGGTGCGCCCGCCGGAGCTCCGGGACGAGCACCCGGAGGGGCGCGATGCGGTAGCCGGCCCTGCGCAGCTGGTGGACGATCCGGGCATCCCGCACCTGGGCCGGCGTGTAGCGGCGAGCCCCGCGCCCGGGTCCGCGGTCGGGGACGACGAGGCCCTCCGCATCCCAGTGCCGCAGCGTCGAAGGGCGCACGCCGAGAGCGGCGGCGAGTTCGGAGACGCTCATCGCGTCCGAGGTGCGGACGTCCTCGATCGGCTCGTCGGCCACCGCCCGCGCAGCCTCCTTGGCCTGCCCCAGTTCCGTGCGCTCCGCGTGGAGCCGCGCGTGCGCCGCGTCGAGCAGGGCGAACACCTCCGGGGAGGCGGGGAACCGGTGCGCGGCGCGCACGATCCTCCGGGCCTCGGTCGGGCCGGCGCCCGCGGCGAGGGCCCGGTAGGCCAGCGCGGACTGCAGGTGCACCTCGCCGTAGATCCGGTAGCCCGCGGCCGTGCGCGTCGCGGGCGGCAGCACCCCGTCGCGTTCGAGGTTGCGGATCTGCTGGACGGAGCACCCGGCCCGCCGCGCGACATCGACGGTGCGAAGGCCACCCGATTTGAGACTTGGCACCCTGAAATCCGTCCCTTCAGCCTCGAAGTCTCCACAAGCGCGTGAATGCCACGCTAGAGCACATGACGATGGACGAGATCATCAGCTACGTGGACGGCCTCGACGGCGTCCTCACCCTCAGGCCGGCCCCTGGCGACGGCACACCGGAGATCAGTTGGGGCGACACGTTCTTCTACTACGCGCCCGACGGCGTCACCCCGACCCGCACCCAGCCGTTCGCGACGGTGGTGACCAAGGACTGTCCGGGCGACGAGGCCTCACGCCTGGACCGGCCGGACGCCTTCCGCGTGAACGTCGCCGCCGGGAGGGAGGCGTTCGAGCGGTGGACGGGTCACGCCCCCGGCGATCCGGCGGCCGTCGCGGTCGACCCCGGCGAGGCCGACACGCTGATCGCGCACCCCGTCTACGGCGCCGCCGGCTGGCTGGCCGTGGTGAACCCGGGCCCCCGCACGGGCGCGGCAACCCGCGACCTGCTGGACGAGGCCCACCGCCTGGCACGCTCCCGCTACCAGCGCCGCGCCGAGCTCAAGCCGCGCTGAGGCCGGGCACCTCGACGAGGACCACTGGACCGACGGATTCGCCCGCGTTCGGGTCGAGACCTCGGCCCGACGGTACGCCTTGCCGGACGGGACATAGGCTGCCCGCATGACGAGTCGTCGGATCATTCAGGTGTGCCCCGGTCGCGAACTGGCCTACCCGACGGCCTTGGAGCGGCTCGCCCGTCTGGGCGGGACACCGCTGGTGTGCACGGAGTGCGGGTGCGGCGCCACGCACCTGGTGGCGGTCTCACCCGAGGGCGCCGAGGTCGTGGCGTCGGGCGGGTCCTACCTGCGTGCCCGGTTCGACCTCCTTGGCTGGCCGGCCGGTACCGTGGCCGACGACGAGGGCGCCTTCCGTCACCACATGGTCCCGGCGCCCGGCCGGTCTCTGCTGGACGGCTTCCTCGCTCTCCTGTCGCCTGTCCCGGGCGGCTGAAGGGCCCGGCCGTGGCGGCGGGCGAGTGCGGCCCGGCCGGCCGGTCGGGTGGTGTCCGGTGTGGCGCCGCTAGGCTGCGGTGGCATGACCAGCAGCAGAGCCGGGGCCCGGCCCACCATGCGGGACGTGGCCGCGGCGGCGGGCGTCGGGCTCAAGACGGTGTCCCGCGTCGTGAACGGCGAGAGCGGCGTCACGCCCGCCACCGCCGAGCGGGTGCAGGCGGCGATCGCCGAGCTGGGCTTCCGCCGTAACGACAGCGCCCGGCTGCTGCGCACCGGCCGCACCGCGAGCATCGCCCTGCTGCTGGAGGACCTCGGCGACCCCTTCTCCTCGGCGCTGTCGCGCGCCGTGGAGGAGGTCGCCCGGGCCCGGGACTGCCTGCTGTTCGCGGGATCCAGCGCCGAGGATCCGGCGCGCGAGCGCCAGCTGGCACTGGCCTTCTGTGCCCGGCGGATCGACGGGCTGCTGATCGTGCCGGCCGGTGGCGACCACCGATACCTGCTGCCCGAGACGGCCGCCGGCACCCCCGTGGTCTTCCTCGACCGGCCCGGTGCGGGCCTCGACGCCGACGCCGTGCTCAGCGACAACGCGGTCGGCGCCCGGGCGGGGGTGCGGCACCTGATCCGGCACGGCCACCGCCGGATCGGCTTCGTCGGCGACCTCCCGCACATCCACACCAGCGCCGAGCGCCTGCGCGGCTACCGGGAGGCCATGACCGAGGCGGGCCTGCCCGTCGACGAGCAGTGGATCGCCACCGGCCCCAGCGACCGGGTGACCGTCGGCCGCGCGGTGGCGCGGCTCACCGCCGGACCGGGCGCCGTCACCGCGCTGTTCACCGGCAACAACCGGATCACCCTTGCTGCCCTGCACCACCTGCCCTCGGGGGCCGGACGGCCCGCCCTGGTCGGATTCGACGACCTCGAACTCGCGGACCTGCTCGCCCCGGGCCTGACCGTTGTCGCTCAGGACCCGGCAGGCCTCGGCACGGCCGCGGCCCGGCTGCTCTTCGACCGGATCGACGGCGAGCACGGCCCTGCCCGGCGGATCGAGGTCCCGACCCGACTGATCGTCCGCGGCTCCGGCGAGATCCCGCCCGCCGCTCACTGACCGCCCCCGCCGCACCCCCGGCGTGCATTCGCAACCCTCGCGCCCCCTGCGCGCCGGGGCGCCCCTCAACGCGCCCGTACCTCCGTCAACTCCGCCCAGCTACTTGATGTTTCGCCTGCGCGCTCGGACCCGGGCCTCCTAGGGTGTCCGCTGAAAGCATGATCTTACGGACGGAGTGCGTGAGTTGGAGATCGGGCTGGCGGACGCGGTGGCCGCCGTGAGGGACGAACTGTTGGAGGCCGCGGCGCGGGGCGCCGGTCAGGACCTGGCCTTCACGGTGGGGCCGGTGGAGATGGAGTTCGAGGTCGAGCTGCGGGCGGACGTCAACGCCAAGGGCAAGTTCAAGGTCTGGGCGGTGACCGCCGAGGCGGGCGCCGGGGTCTCCCGCGGACGCACGCACCGCGTGTCCTTCACCCTGACGCCGAGGAGCGCCGACGGCGCGGACCTGCTGATCCGAGGCGCGGCCGACCAGCCGACGGGCCCGGGCAACGTGAGCGGACGCCGACCGGGCTGAGCCGGGCCGAGGGGGAGCACGGTGCTGAGGGACCTGAGGGGGACATGTGGAGCAGGAGCGCGCTGTAGCAGTTGACGGGCCGTCGGGCCGCGGGTCGGGGTATGCGGTCGGGCCCCGGCTCGTGCTGACCTCGGCCCACGTGGTCTGCGATGCGGAGACGGTCGGGGTGTATCGGCCGGGCTGGCCGGAGGTGTTCGGCGGGAAGGTGGTGTGGCGCGGTACGAGCGGAGACCGTGACGACGCCGCTCTGGTGGAGATCACGGACGAGCGGTGGCAGCCGCCGGGTGGCGCCGCGGTCCGCTGGGGGAAGCTGGTGACGACCCTGCCCCGACAGAAGTGTCAGACCTGGGGCGTTCCGGCGGCGGCCCAGGAGAATTCCGACTTCGTCGAGGGCAAACAGGAGACGGGCTGGATCAACCCGGGGAGCGGGGTGGCCGGCAATCGGTACGTGATGAAGCTGGACGGCCCGTCGCCCGTCTGGACGGGCCGGCCCGGGCTGCCGTGGGCCGGACTGTCAGGCGGGGCGGTGCTGTTCGGCCGGATGGTGGTCGGGGTCGTCGTCGCCGAGAGCCGGCACTTCGGGCACGGCGAGGTGCAGGTCGTCCCCGCCTACGTGCTGCACCAGGACGAGGGCTTCCGAACGGCGCTGAAGCGCTACGGCGCCGACTCACCCCTCCTCGAACCGGCTGAGTTCCGTGACCTGGTCGACGAGAGGTCCGCCGACCCTGCCGGGCCGAAGGGCTCGCCGACGGCACTGCTGCGGGCCGAGCGCCAGGTGGTCGGCTTCCACGGCCGGGATCAACTGCTGGACGAGTTGGTCGCCTGGTGCGGGCAGGACGGTCTTGGAGCCGTGCTGCTGCACGGCCCCGGCGGTCAGGGGAAGACCCGGCTCGTCCGGGAGCTCGCCCGTAGCCTGACCGAGGCGAAGCGGGATCCGGATGCACTCCCCTGGGTGGCAGTCTGGCTGCGGACCAGCACGCGGGCCGACGACCTTGAGAAGCTGCGGGAGACGGCCGGTCCGCTGCTGGTGGTGATCGACTACGCAGAGAGCCGCCTGGAGCAGCTGTCGCTGCTGCTGGACACGGTCCGGGAACGACGGGTGCCGTTCAAGCTGGTCCTGATCGCCCGGACCGCCGGCAGCTGGTGGGAGCGGGCCGGGACCGCGAGCCAGGCGGCTGAGGACCTCCTGGGATTCGCGCCGGTGGTCGAACTCCCGCCCCTGGCCGAGAAGGAGGCCGATCGGGGAGCGCTGTACCGACAGGCGGCCGAGGCGTTCGCGCGGCACCTCCCGAACGTGCAGGGCCACGAAGGCCCGGACTGGCCTGCCCTCGCGGACGCCCTGCCCGTGCCGAACTTGAGCCGTCCCGGCTTCGAGAACATCCTCACCCTGCACATGACCGCCCTGGCCGACCTGCTGGACAAGGGCATGCCGGACACCACCGGCCCGCCGCCATCCGGCCTCACCCTGGTGGCCCCCCGGAAGGACGCCGACGACGTCGAGAACCGACTGCTGAGCCACGAGTCCCGGTACTGGCACCGGGCACTGGCGACGTTCGGGTACAGCGAGAACGCCCCAGAGCGCGATGTCTTCAAGGACGCCCTGGCGGCTGCCGTCCTACTGGACCCGGAGGACCACCGACAGGCCGACGCCGTGCTGCGCCGGGTGCTGGGCCAGCAGGTGCACCTGGTCGGTCCCGTGGACAAGTGGATTGCCCAGTTCTACCCGCCGGACAGCGCGGGCCTGCGGCCGTGGGGGAGCCTGCAGCCGGACCGGATCGCCGAGCGCTTCGCCGGCAACCGCGTCCTGGGCAACCGACGCCTCCTCCCCGCCCTGCTCGACGGCATCGAGCGGGCCGAGGCCGAGCGCCTGCTGACCGTGCTCGCCCGCGCTGCCCACCACCGGCCGCTGCGCGACCGGCTGGCCCCGGTGCTCACCGGGCTCTGCAGCGGTCACCCCGAGGCGCTGGCGCTGGCCGCGATCACCGCAGCCACCCGGGTCGAGGAGCCCGAGCCGATCCTGCGCGGTCTGCGGGACCTGCTCCACGCGCCGTCCACCACCCCCGAGGACCTGGCGGCCTGGATCGCGGCGGTCCCGGACCTCTCATACAACCTCGGCCCGTGGGCCGTCGAGGCGCTGGGGCGGCTGGTCGAGTCCCTGCGCGCGGCGGGCGGCGGCACCCCCGAGGAGGTGATCGAAATCGCCGTCAGGTTGCGCGAGTTGTCCAAGAGCCTCAGCGCGGTCGGCGCGGACGCCGAGGCTCTGGCGACGGGCGACGAGGCCATCGGACTGCTGCGGCCCCTGGCGGCGGACCGGAGTGTCGCGGATCCGTTCGGCGCACGGGCGCGGAACGGGCTCGCGGGCGGTCTGAACAACCGGGCCAACTTCCTCGGCGAGCTGGGCCGGCGTCAGGAGAGTTTGGAAGCGGCCGAGGAGGCCGTCCGCATCTTCCGGGAGCTGGACGATGCCCAGGCCATCGCGAACCCGAATCACCTGGTGATCTCACTCGGCACCCTGGCCGTGCGTCAGGGCGATCTCGGACACGGCCAAGCGGCGCTCGCGACCACGGAGGAGGTCGTGGAGCGTCGGCGGCGCAAGGCCCTCAGCACGGCCGAGGACGACCTGGCGGATCTCGCGCTCAGCCTGAACAACCTCTCCCTGTGCTACACGGCCGAGGGCCGTGATGAGGCGGCCCTCAAGCAGAGCGCGGAGGCTGTCGACCTCCTCCAGCCGCTGGCGGACCGGAAGCCGGACGCCTACCGGCCGCTACTGGCGCTGGCGTTGGGCACCATGTCGAGCTGCCTCGGCGACATGGGCAGGGTGCACGAGGCCCTGGCGGCGGTCCGGAAGGCGGTGGACATCCGGTCCTGGCTCGCCGAGCGGCGCCCGGCCGCATACACGGCGGATCTGGCCATGAGCCTCGGCAACCTGGCGGTCCAGTTGAGCGACGCCGGCCACAGCAGCGAGGCGCTGGCCCGGACGGAGGAGTCCGTCGGCCTCTACCGTGCCCTGGCGCAGGCACAGCCCGCCGCCCACACGGGCGAGCTGGCCGGATCCCTGAACAACCTGGCGAACGAGCTCGCATCCGCCGACCGGCCGGAGGACGCGCTCCGGGCAGCCGAGGAATCGGCCGAGCTCTACGGCGAACTCCACCGTGCCCTCCCGGACGTCTTCGCCGCGGACCACGCGATGGCCCTGATCTCCCTGGGCACCTACAGCGGTCAGGCTGGCCGGGCCGACCAGGCCCTCGCGGCGCCCCTGCAGGCCCTGGAGATCTACCGGTCGCTGCCGGCCGGCCAGGCCGACGCGGCCCGCCCGGGCCTGGCCAAGTGCCTCCACAACATCGGCGAGCAGCTTCGCAAGGACGGGCGGCCGGACGAGGCGCTCGCGCGGATCGAGGAGTCCGTCGGGCTCAGCCGTGAGCTGGTCGCGGTCAACCCCGGGGCGTTCCAGCCCCAGCTGGCCCGGCACCTGGCGAACCAGGCCACGTGCCTGCGCGATCTGGGCCGGTCGGAGGAGAGCGTGGAGGCGGCGCTGGAGGTGGTCGAGCTGCTCGGGCCCAGCGCTGACCTGCCCCACTCCGCCACTTCCCTCACCATGGCCGGTCTGGTGTTGGTGGTGGCCGGGCGGTCGACGGCGGCTCTGCCGGCCTTCGAGGCGGTCGTGGCGGCGCGCCGCCGGCTGGCGGAGATCGACCCTCTTCGGCACGGGTCGTCGCTGGTGGACATCCTTCAGCTGTTCGGTGCCCTGCTGGGCCGGGTGGGTCGCCTGTCGGAGGCCATCGCCGTCACGGAGGAGGTGGTCGGGATCCGCCGGCAGCTCTGGGACGCAACCGGTACCGGGGCCGCGCGGGCCGGCCTCGCGAAGGCGCTGGGCCACCTCGGCAGCCAACTGAGCGAGACGGACCGCCGGGGCGAGGCGCTCCGCGCCGTCGAGGAGGCCGTGGCACTGTGGCGCGGGCTGCCGGAGCACGAGCGCGCTGTGCACGGAAGGGACTCGGCCCTCGCCCAATTCTCCTACGCAGTCGTGCTCCTGGAGCGAGGCCGTGAGGACGAGGCGCTGGGTGCGCTCACCGAGGCCGCCGCCGACTACCAGTTGCTTCCCGAGTCGGACCCGACGCACCACACCGGGCGGGCGATGGTGCTGACCATGCGCGGCAGCATCCTGGACGATCAGGAGGACCCGGCGGCGCTGGAGGTCCTCGAAAGCGCGGTGGCGGCCGCCCGGACCGTCAGCGGTACGGGTAACCCGGCCTTCGAGCGCTTCCTGGCCAACGCGCTCGTTGCCCTCGCCCAGTGCCGGGCGGACGCCGAACCGCCGCAGCCCGGGGCGCTCGCCGAGGCTACCGAGGCAGTCCGGATCCTCGACCGGATCATCGAGACGGAGCCGGTGGTCTACGAGGCTGACCGGGCCAGGGCTCTGCCCACCCTCGGACTCTGTCTCGCGCAGGCCGGACACACCGAGGAGGCACTGGCGACCGCGGCGGAGGCAGTGGAGATGGCCCGCCGAAGTCTCGCCGAGGACCGCAGCCTGGCGGACGTGCTGCTCGCGGCTGCACTGCACAGCCGGGCCGAGGTCCGGCTGCTGGCGGACGACCGGCTCGGCGACGCCCGCGCGGACTTGGACGAGGCGATCGTCCTCCTGAAACGCCGTGCGGAGCACGAACCGGCGCTGGTCGAGCGGTCCTTGCGCAGGGCAGGGGAGCTGCGCGACCGGCTGACGGCCCGCACGGAGCAGCCGGACTGAGCGCCCGGGGCGTCCGGCCGACCCGGGACCCCACCCAGAACGTGCCCGGCACACCCGGGACTGGACGAAGCGAAAGGACACAGCGATGGGCAACACCCCCGACGAGGACCGGCTGGATCTCGCGGACGCGATCGCGCTGCTGCGCGGCCAGATCGCCGAGGCGCAGGGCCGCCTCAACAACCCCCACGGGCAGGGCAGCCAGGGCGTGGTGTTCGGTCTGGGTGAGATCACCCTGGAACTCGGCATGGAGCTGACGCGCACCAGGGGCGCCGACGCCGGGCTGCGCTTCAGCGTGGTCAGCCTGGGCGGCAAGGCCGAGAAGGCGGAGAAGTCGACCCACAAGGTGACGGTCCGGCTGGAGCCGCGCGGGGCGGACAACGGCCCGATCAGGGTCAAGGACAAGGAGTAGCGGAGTAGCCGGGAACCGGGTGCGGACCACAGGGGGAGGAACAGACGGTGGAGAACGATCGGGTTGTTCAGGTGCGGCTGTACGCACCGGGTGAGAGCGGGGCGGACTTCGGGACGGGCTACCTCGTCGCTCCCCGACTGGTTCTGACGGCCGCCCACACCATCGGCACCCCCGAGGGCCTGGCGCCCGGCAGGGTCACGGTGGAGCGGCCCGTGCCGCGGCCGCTCGACGGCCCGTGGACCGCTCCGGCGGAGAGGGGCCTCCCCGCCACCGTGCGGTGGTTCCGGTACGACGACGTGATCGACGCGGCGCTGGTCGAGGTCGATCAGGACGATGCCTGGCCCGTGCCCGAGTCCCTGGCCGACCTCACCGAACGGCCGCCCCAGCGCTGGGGCCACTTCATCGGCTCCAGGCCGTGGGACGTCTCGGTGGTCGGCTACCCGCGCCATCAGAGGGACGGGGCGAACGGGCAACGGGTCGACGAGGGGCTGCCCGGGGAGGTCAGCCCGCGGACCGGTTCGCTCGCCCGTCGCTACGAGATCTTCTCCAAGTACGCTCCGCCCGAGGTCGAGGCGGGCTCGCCGTGGGCGGGCATCTCGGGCGCCGCGGTACTTGCCGATGACGTGTTGTGCGGAGTCGTGTGCGAGGACCGGCGGGCGGTCGGCGGCGTCCGGCTGACCGCCACTCCCGTCGCCCTCCTGATCGCCATTGACGAGTTCCGTGCCGCGATTGAGGAGCACAGCGGCGGGTGGATGCCGGTGCTGGAGCCCGTGGAACCCACCGCGGGCCGTCGCCGCGTCCTGAGCCCGGCGGCCGTCGAGCGCCGCCTGCCCTCGCCCGCGGGGTTGCTGCGGGCGGACGCCGAGGCTGTGCCGTTCCACGGCCGGGAGGCGGAGCTCGCCGAGCTGACCGGCTGGTGCACCGAGGGCCGGGCAGCGCTCTCCGCGCGGGTGCTGGTCGGCCCCGGCGGGCAGGGCAAGAGCCGACTGGCCCGGCAGCTGACGACGGCGCTGGCGAACACCGGCTGGGTGACCGGGCATCTGGACCCCAGCCTCCGGGACGGCGTCACCTACACCCTCGACGTCCTGGAGACGGAGCTGCCGATGCTCCTGGTCGTCGACTACGCCGAGACCCGGCCCGAGCTGGTCCGGGACGTCACCGCCTTCCTTCAGGAGTCCCGGCACCGCGTCCGGCTGCTGCTGATCGCCCGCGCAGACGGCGAGTGGCGCACCGACACCCTGACCGCCGACTTCCGCACCAGGAGCGTGCTCAACACGGCCGTGGTCATGCCGCTCGGGCCGCTGCTGCCCCGCGGCAGGCCGAAGGAGGAGCGACGGGAGGCGTTCCGGGACGCGGCGGGCCACCTGGCCCGGTTGCTGCCCGCCGTCCCCGGTGTCCCCGACCACCCCTGGGGCCAGCTGGCCGCGACGGTGGAGTCGCTGGACGACCTCGACGCGCCGCGCTACGACAACGCCCTCACGCTCCAGATGACGGCCCTGGCCGCGCTCCTGCAGAACGGCCCGCGGCCGGTGCCGGCGACCGCAGGCGACAGCGCGGAGCAGATCCTGGTGGACCACGAGGAGCGGTTCTGGCGCGAGAGCGCCAGGGCCCCCGCGTTCCGGCTGGACCTCGGGAACACGCTCAAGGACCTGGTGGCCGTCGCGGCGCTGTGCGGGGCCGCGGACGAGGACGAGGCGCTGGCCGTCGTCGCGGCGGTGCCCGAAGTGCCCGCGGAGAAGCGCCGCGTGGCCGTCCAGTGGCTCGCCCGGCTCTACCCGCCCGCCCCCGGCCTCTTCTGGGGCTCCCTCCAGCCGGACCGGGTGGCCGAGTTCCACGCCTCCGGCCGCGTCCTCGGCCGCGGTGTGGCGTTGCCGGCCGTACTGGCCGCCGCGGCACCCGCGCAGCAGGGGCAGCTGGTCACCGTGCTCGCCCGCGCGGCGGTGGCCCACTACGACAACGACCGCCACCAGCCCTCCCGGGACGTGCTGGAGGTGCTGAACGCCGCGCTCGACCGCACCCCGCTGCACTTCGACGCGCTGCGCCCGGCCGCCCTGGCCCTGGCCGACCCGGCCCGGATCGTCGCCCCGCTCGCGCTGCGGCTCACCCGCGAGCGGGTCGAGGGGCTACGCGAGCGGGCGGCCGACGACCCCATCGTGTTCGAGCCGCTGCTCGGGCGGGCCCGCGACAATCTGGCGTCCTACCGGGCACGGGCCGGCGACCTGGCCGGGGCGGTGGCCGAGGACGAGGCGGCGGTCGAGCTCCTGGAGCGCCACAGCCAGGCCGACCGGGAGGCCCGGGCGGCCTTGGCCCGGTCGCTGACCAACTTCGGCGTCGCCCTGTCCGAGGTCGGCCGGTGGGACGAGGCCCTGACCGCCGCCGAGGCCTCGGTGCGGATCGGCCGGGAGCTGGCCACCGTTGACACCGAGGAGGCCGACGGCGTCTCCGCGGCGGAGCACACCGGGGCACTGGAGGATCTCGCGGGGGCGCTGAACAACTACGGGCTGCGGCTGTCCGAGGTGGGCCGGGCGGAGGACTCCCTCGAAGCGGCCCGGGAGGCCGTGGCGATCGACCGGCGGCTGACCGGGATCGATCCGGCCACCCATGCCCGTGGTCTGGCCAGGGCCCTGATGAACCTCGGCAACCGGCTGGCCGAGAACGGGAAGTGGGAGGAGGCGCTGGAGCCTCAGCGGGAGGCAGTGGACACCATGCGCCGCCTGGCCGCGAGCAGCCCCGCCGCGTACGAGTCCGACCTCGCTGACGCACTGATCAACCTCGGTCTCCGGCTCTCGGAGCTGGGCCGATGGCCGGAGGCTCTGGCCGCGGAACAAGAGGCGGTGGACATCTTCCGCCGACTCGTGGCGGACAACCCGGCCGTGTACGAGCCCGACCTCGCCCTCGCCCTCTCCAACGTCGGCAACTTCCTGGCGCCGTTGGGACGTTGGCCGGAGGCGCTGGTCGCGGTGGCCAAGTCGGTGGAGATCTACCGGCGGCGGGCCGCCGACCGGCCGGCGGTCTTGCGCCCCCGGCTGGCCATGGCGCTGCACAACCTCGGGAACCACTGGTCCGACGCGGGCGACCAGGAGACCGCGCTGGCCCGGATGGAGGAGGCGGTGGAGATCCGGCGCGAGCTCGCCGAGGCGTTGCCGGCCGTCCACGAGCAGGACTTCGCCGCCGCACTGTTCAACCTCGGCGTGCGGCTGCGAGGGGTGGGCCGGCCGGTGGACGGGGTGCGCGTCGTGGAGCAGGCGCTGGAGATCTACCGGCGGCCCCGGCCGGGGGACGACCGGACGCGCGGACTCGCGCTGGCGCTCCTGCACCTGTCCGGCGCCCTGCCCGGCCTCGGCAGGGGTGCGGAGGCACGCGCCGCGGCGGAGGAGGCCGCCGGGCTCTACCGCACTCTGGCCGAGACCACCTCCGCCTTCGATCACGAACACGCCGGACTGCTGGCCTCTCTGGCCAACCTGCGCCGGGAGGCGGGCCCGGACGAGGAGTGGTTGGCCCCCGCGGAGGAGTCGGCGCGGATCTTCCGCCGCCTGGTGGCCGAGCGGCCCGGGCTGTTCGAGGACCGATTCGCCCTGGCGCTCACCAGCCTGGGCTCCAAGCTGATGGAGGCCGGACGGTTCGCGGAGGCCGCGGAGACGGAAGGGGAGGCGGTACGGCTGCTCCGCGGATTGGTGGTCGGCGAGCCGTCGTTGGCCGACACACTGGCCTTCGCCGTCAACAGCCTCGCCGCGTGCCTGTGGGAGCTGGGGCGGCCGGAGGAGTCCGTGGCCGCCACCGAGGAGGCGATCCGTGCCTTCCGGCCGCTGGCGGCGGCCGAAGCGGCGCTCTTCGAGCCCGTCCTCGCCGAGACCCTGTACGCGCTGGCCGCGCGTCTCGGCGGCACCCCCGAACGGCACGACGAAGGTCGCACGGCGATCGTGGAGTCGGTCGAGATGTTCCGGGGCCTCGCCGGTCGGGACGTCGGCGCCTTCGGACTGCCCGCAGTGCTCGCGCTGACGTTGGCGGCCGGCTACCGCAGTGAGTACGAGGAGTTCGCCGAGGCGCTGGCGCTGCTCGCCGAGGCCGAGGAGCTCCATGCGGAGCTCGACCTGCTCCGTCCCGGGGCCTATCGGGAGCATCGGGACGGGGTGGCCGCCGAGCGCAGGGAGATCGAGGCGCGCCTCGCCGGCGGGGCCGCGCAAGAGAACGTGTGACGCCCGCTGCGACGACGGGCCGGACGGACAACCGTCCGGCCCGTCGTCGTGCGCTGCCCCGCGCCGGCCGGCACGGCCGTCCGCCGGTGCCCCCGTACCGGCCGCCCCGGGCGTCTCACCTGGAACGAGAGCTTCGCCGATCGCTTCCCAGCTCTGGCTGTGTCACATGTGAAATGGTAGCTTCGCCGTGAGCAGACCAAACAAGATCGGAGGCTTACGGTGGAACGACAGGGTGGGTCGCGTGGTGTGCAGAGCCACGACCGCGCGGTGCCGGACGCGTTGGCCGCGTGCTTCCAGCAGGGGTGGGCGGACACCGGACTGAAGCTGCCGCCGGTGCCCGGCGCGGTGTACGCGGCCAAGCGGCGCGCGGCGCTGTCCGAGCGGTTCCCCGGGGAACGGATCGTCGTCCCCTCGGGCGGGATCAAGGCCCGGAGCAACGACTTCGACTACCAGTTCCGGCCGCACTCCGCGTACATCCACCTCACCGCCGAGCTCGGCACCTCGGCCGTCCCGGACAGCGTCCTGATCTTCGAGCCCACCGGGGCGGGGCACGACGTCACCGTGTTCACCCGGCCGCGGTCGCCGCGCGACGGCGGGCCGAACAGCGCGGAGTTCTACCGCGACCGGCAGCACGGCGAGTTCTGGGTCGGACGGCGCCGGACCCTGTCGGAGACCGCCGACGCGTTCGGCATCGAGGCCGCCGCCCGCGACGACCTCGAACGCGCCCTCGGCGGCCACGTCCCGACCCGGGTGCTGCGCGGCGAGGACGCGCTGGTCGACGCCCTGGTGGCGCGCAACGACGCGGCCGAGGCCGAACTCCGCACCTACCTCTCCGAATCGCGCCTGGTCAAGGACGAGTGGGAGATCGAGCAGCTGCGCACGGCCGTCGGCTCCACCGTCGCCGGTTTCCACGACGTCGTCGGCGAGCTGGGCCACGCCACCCGCGTGGCCCGCGGCGAGCGCTGGATCGAGGGCACCTTCAACCGCCGGGCCCGGATGGACGGGTACGGCCTGGGCTTCGAGACCATCGTGGGCTCCGGTGCACACTCGTGCGTCCTGCACTGGATGCACAACGACGGCCCGGTCCGCGACGGCGACATCCTGCTGCTGGACGCCGGCGTCGAGGCCGACTCCTTCTACACCGGCGACATCACCCGGGTGCTGCCCGTCAGCGGTCGCTTCACCGACGTCCAGCGCAAGGTGTACGACCTCGTCCACGCCGCCCAGTCGGCGGGCATCGCCGCGCTCAAGCCGGGCGCCCGCTTCGGCGACTTCCACGACGCCGCGGCCGCCGTGATCGCCGAAGGCCTCGACGACTGGGGCCTGCGGCCGGGCGGCGAGCCGGCCCTCGCGCCGCACTCCACACTGTACGGCCGGTACACCGTCTGCGGCTCGGGCCACATGCTCGGCCTCGACTGCCACGACTGCGCGAGCGCCCGTCAGGAGACCTACCTGGGCGGCGTGCTGGAGCCGGGCCACGTCCTCACCGTCGAGCCCGGCCTCTACTTCCAGCCGGACGACCTGACGATCCCCGAGGAGCTGCGCGGCATCGGCATGCGGATCGAGGACGACTTCCTCATCACCGCCGACGGCGCGGTCTGTCTGTCGTCCGGTCTGCCGCGCCAGGCGGACGAGGTCGAGGCCTGGATGGCGTCGCTGCGATGACCGAGCGCCGCCCCTTGGTGGAGCAGGTCTGCGGAGAGCTGCGGCAGGGCGGCGCGGTGGCGGTGGTCGGACCGACCGGATTCGGCAAGTCCGCGGTGCTGGACGCCGTCTGCACGCAGTGGCAGGCGGCCGGGGACCCGGTGGTGCGGCTCAGTTCGGCGCCCGCCGACGCCGACGTCGCCTACGCGCCCCTGGTCGACCTGTTCACCGCCTGCCCGGCCGAGGTGTCCGGCGAGCTGTCGGACCATCAGCGCCGGGCGATCGACTGGGTGCTGCGGCGCGTCACCGGGCCCGAGCCCGACACCACCACGCTGCGCGTCACGGTGCTCTCCTGTCTCCAGACCTGGGGACGCCGGGCCCGGCCGCTGCTGGCCGCCGACGAGGTGCACTGGTGGGGGCCGGCCAGCCTGGACGTCTTCGGGTTCGCCGCCCGGCGGATCCGCGGCAGCGTCTCCCTGCTGGCGGCACTGCGGCCGGACGGCCCCTCGCCGCACGACGTCCTCGGCGGCGGCGCGGTGGAGATCGGGATCCCCACGCTCGGCCCGGAGGAGTCGGCGGCCGTCGCGCGCTCCCTGGGGATCCCGCTGCGGACCGCCGGCCGCATCCACACCGCCACCGGCGGCAACCCGCGGCTGGTCTCGGACATCGCCGCCGGGCTGGCCCGGGCCGGCACGCCCGCCACGGCGCTGGACACCCGGCCGCTGGCCCCGTTCGCCCGCAAGGCGATCCGGGCCCGGCTGGCGGACCTGGCCGAACCGGTGCGGCGGGTGCTGGTGCTGGCGGCCCTGGCCGCCGACCCGTCGGTGGCCACCGTCCGCCGGGCCGGCGGGCCCACCGCGGACGCGGCCCTGACCGCGGCCGAAGCCGCCGGGCTGGTCCGGGTGGTCGACGGCGCGGTGGCCTTCCCGGCACCGGTGGTGCGCGAGGGCGTGGTCGCCGAGGCCGGCGACGAGGCGGTGCGCCGCGCCCACCACGTGCTGGCCGGCGCCTCGGCCGGGCCCGCCGACCGGGCCTGGCACGAGGCCTCCGCCTGGGCGGCGGCCGAGATCCCGCCCGCCCTGGTGGAGGCGCTGGCCGGGGCCGCCGCGGGCGCCCGGGAGCGCGGCGACCGGGTACGCGCCGCGGAGCTCGGCCTGCTGGCCGGCGAGCGGGCCGGCGGTGCCCGGCCCGACCTGCTGGTCGCGGCCGCCCGGGACGCCGAGGCGGCCGGGAGGTTCGACCTCGCCTGGACCGCCCTGGAACGGATCGGCCGGACCAGGGCCGGCCCCGCCGCGCGGGCCCGGGCGCGGATCGCCGTCATCGACGCCGCCGGACGGGGCGCGGCCCTGTTGGAGGGCGTCGCGGCCCGGGCCCTGGTGGACGCCGGCGCCGGCGACGAGCCCGCGCTGGTCTCGGCGGCGCACCTGCGGCTGGCCTGGAGCGCCCACCTGAAGCGGGGCTTCTGCGCCGAGGCTCTGGCGCACGCCCGCAGCGCCGTGGAGTGGGCGGAGCGGGCCGGCGACCCGGCCGCCCGCGCCGCCGCCATGACGCTGACCGCCCGGATCGAGCAGGGCCGCGGCGCGGTGGAGCACACCGCGACGCTGCGCCTGGCTCTGGCACCGGGCGCAGCGAACACACCGGGCGCGGCGGGCGCGGCCCCGCGGGTCACCGCGGACCCGCGGCGGGCCGCCGCCTGCTTCGCCCTGCTGGACGACCGGACGGCCGAGGCCGGCCGGCTGTTCGACGAGCTCCGGCCGGTGGTCGCCGGCAGTGGCGGCCCCGCCGACCTGCTCTGGCTGCTCGACGGCTCCGTCCAGGTCCACGCGGCCGGGGGCGAGGGCCGGGCCGCCCGCGAGGAGGCCGGCCGGCTGCTCGACCTGGCCCGCACGCTGGGCGCCTCGCCCGGCCCGCCCTGGTACGCCGCGGCGACCGCCGAGCTGGCGGGCGGGGAGCTGGAGCAGGCGCTCGCGTACGCGGAGCTGGGTCTGGCGGCGTCGGAGGAGGAGGCCGACATGCTGGTCGCCGCGCAGTGCCTGCACCTGTCCGGCCTGACCCGGCTGCTGCTGCGGGACACCGTGGGAGCCCTGGCGGACCTGCTCCGGGTGCGTGACCTCGTCCGGGAGCTGGCGATCGCCGATCCGGCGGTGATCCGCTACGACGCCGACCTCGCCGAGGCCCTGGTCGCCGCGGGCGACCCGGCCGCCGGGGCGCGGCAGGTGGCCGGTGCCCGGCGCCGGGCCGAGGAGCTGGGGCGGCGTGGCGTGCTGGCCTCGCTGGACCGTGCCGAGGCGCTCTGCCGGACGGCGGACAGCCAGTTCGGTCCGGCCGAGGAGCTGCTGCTCCGGGCCCTCGACACCTTCGACCACCTGGGGTATCCGCTGGAGCGCGGCCGGGTGCTGCTGGCCCACTCGGCGGTGGAGCGCCGGCGCCGGCGCCCGGCCCGGGCGCGGGAGCTGCAGGCGGCGGCCGAGGCGGTGTTCCGGGCGGCGGGTGCGCCGCTCTGGGGGCCCGCCCGGTCGGAGCGGGCCGGGGCGCCGTCCTGGCTCGCCGGTCTGACGGACGCGGAGAAGCGGATCGCCGAGCTGGTCGCGGACGGGTACGGCAACCGCGACATCGCGGCCGCCCGGTACGTCAGCGTCAAGACGGTGGAGGCGGTGCTGACCCGGATCTACCGCAAGCTCGGGGTGCGATCGCGGGTCCAGCTGGTGGCGCTCGCCCGCAAGGACGAGCGCCGGCCGGACCGCTGACCGCGCACCGGGCCGCTGACCGCGCACCGGACCGCTGCCCGCGCGGCGCGGCGCGGCGCGGCCGGGACCGGGTGACCGTGCCGGCCGGCACGGTCACCCGCCCGGGGCGCTACCCGGTCACGCACCCCAGGCCGCGGTGCCCAGGATGCTCGAACCCGGCGTCCCCGGCGCGGAGCCCAGCGGTGCCGGGACTTCGTAGCGGACCGGGCAGCCCGCCGTCCGGCCGCCGATGACCAGCGGGCCGAACACCGCCTTCGTCGACAGCGGGCGGTACTCGCGGCTGCCGGCGTCGAGCACGGTCACGGCGAGGTCGGCACTGTGGACGGCCTGCTGGACGATCCAGGTGCCGGCCTCCCGGGCCTTGGCGATGACCGCCTCCCACTCGGCCGCGCCGGTCCGGAAGCCGAGATGCACGTCGGCGTTCTGGTCCCCGTCGGAGCGCTTCAGCACGAACTCCTCCCGCCGGCGCACCAACAGGTCGGTCAGCGTCCAGGACTCGCCCTCGAACTCGACGGTCTCCTCCCGGATGCTGCGCGACCAGGGCAGGTAGGTGGCGACGAACTCCCGGTCGTCGTCGGTCATCCAGTCCAGCCCGGCGGACAGCGCGGCGAACAGTTGCTTGTTCGCCGCCTGGTAGGAGCTCTGCGGCGTCAGCACGGTGGCCCCGCACTTCCGGATGGTGAGCAGCGGGGTGAGGTCCCGTCCGGCGTCGAGCCACTCCTGCGGCACCACCCGCTCCAGCACCAGCGGGAACTCACCCGCGCGGGTGGCGAGGGCGTCGGTGAACTCGTCGGTGTCGAAGTACTCCGCGTCGATCCCGCCTTTGCGCAGCGCGTCGATCTCGATCTCGTAGTACCGGCGGTCGGTGACGAAGACGTCGGGCAGGTAGCCGATCAGGGCCAGCCGCGGCTCCAGCCCGTACTCGGCGAGGACGCCGCGGAGCAGGTCGTTGCGGGCGGCCATCGGGTCGGGGAGGACGAGGGAGTCCGCGGCCCTGCCGGGCAGCAGCTGGCGCCAGAGGTCGTTCAGCAGGTGGGTGAAGACCTGCCCGCCGGTGGCCGAGCAGAAGTTGAACTCGATGAACTTCCAGCCGGATTCGGTGAGCATGACGTCCGGCCGGCCGATCGCGGTGGCGTAGGTCTGCTCGAACTCCTCGTCCGCGTAGAACGCGGTCAGCCGCTCGTCGAGGCCGAGGGCCCGGTGCCGGGCCAGGCAGTCCGCGCCCAGGCCGGACGCCGCCCGGCGCAGCAGGCCGGCCAGCCGGACGGAGGCCCGTTCGAGCTCGGCGCCGCGCGCGGCCGGCAGGACGAGCGGGCCGGCGGGGGAGATGCGGTCGAACCAGAAGGTGCGGAAGCCGCGGAACTGGTGGTCGAGCGCGTTGAGCAGCAGCTGCGGGTCGGTCGCGGTGGCCGCGCCGGTGATGGTGGCCGCGGCGGTGGTCGTCGCGGCGGCCGACTGCGGCGCCGTCGGGGTGTGGTCCATTCGCTACTCCTGGGAGAGGGGTCGTGCCGACGCCGGGGCGTCGGCGGGGAGCATCGGCGGGCGCAGCAGCGCGGCGTAGCCGAGGGCGGCGAGCGCGCCGACGACGGCGCAGCCCAGCCAGAGGGCGCCGGTGCCATAGGCGTCGATCAGCAGGCCGCTGGTGAGCGGGGCGAGGAAGCCGCCGACGGACCAGGTCAGGGCCATCACGCCCTCGTACCGGCCGCGGGCCGACGCCGGTGCCATCGCCGGCACCTGGGCCTCGCCGGTCGGCACGTAGACGATCTCGCCCAGCGTGTAGACGACGGCGGCGGCGGCGTAGAGCAGCACGGTGTCGGAGCCGGCGTTGAGGGCCGCGCTGAGCCCGACCAGCGAGGCCCCCGCGGCCAGCACCCGGCCGGCCGGCCGGCTCTGGGTGAACCGGGTCACGGCGAGCTGGAGCGTGACGATCATGATGCCGTTGACCGCGGCCACCAGGCCGTACTGCGCGGGGGAGAGGCCGGACTCGGCGGTGGAGAGCGGCAGCGCCACGTGCCGCTGGCTGAACACCGCGACCACCAGCAGGTTGAGCCCGACCAGGCACATGAACCGGCGGTCGCGCAGCACCTCGGCCGTCGACGGGCGGGGAGCCTGCGCCCGCACCGCCGGCGGCTCGGCGGGCCTGGTCTCGGGGAGCCTGAGGAAGACGAGCACCGCGCAGAGCAGCGTGGTGGCGGCGTCCACCAGGTAGAGCGTCAGGTAGCCGAACGCGGCGAGCGTGCCCGCGGAGAGCGCCGAGATCGAGAAGCCCAGGTTGAGGGCCCAGTAGTTGAGCGCGTAGGCCCGCGGCCGGGCCTCCGGCGGGACGAGGTCGGCGAGCATCGCCCCGACCGCCGGCTGGGACATCTTCAGGGTGACGCCCAGCGCGGCGGCCCAGAGCGCTATCAGGTCGAGCCGGTCGGCCAGTCCGAGGCCCAGTGTGCAGGCGGCGGCGCCCAGTTGGGCGGTGAGCATGGTCGGCCGCCGCCCCCACCGGTCGGCGAGGGAGCCGCCGGCCAGCGAGCCGAGGATCCCGCCGAACCCGTACAGGGAGACCATCAGGCCCGCCGCGGTGGCGGAGTACCCGCGCTCCACGGTGAGGTAGAGGGACAGGAACGGCATCACGAAGAGGCCGACCCGGTTCACCAGGGTCGAGGTCCACAGCCACCAGAAGCCCCTGGGAAGCGGGGGGTGGTGAGGGTCGTTCACGCCGGTCCCGTCAGCGCGGGGCGCACCTCGCGCCGGCCGAACTCGGCCTCCAGCGGGATCGCGGCGCGGAACAGGCCCGCCTCGCCGAAGCGGGGCCCGACCAGTTGCACGCCGATCGGCAGGCCGTTGCCGGCGAAGCCGAGCGGCAGCGACATGGCGGGGTGCCCGGTGAGCGCGAACGGGATGGTCTGCATGTCGTTGGCGAGCCGGGGCGGCGGCCAGTCGCGCGGGAAGTCGTCGAACCGGGCGGCGGTGGTCTGGCCGCAGGCGGTGACCAGCACGTCGTGGCCGGCGAAGACCTGTCGGTCGAGCGCCCCGGCGAGCCGGCGGCGCACGTCCAGCGCATGCCGCAGGTCCTCGGCGCCGATGCCGGCCCCGGGCAGCAGCTTCTGGTAGGTGAAGCGGCCGAACTCCCGCGGCGCCTCGCGCAGGTTCTTCTCGTGGGTGGCGAAGCCCTCCGCCGCCATCACGATCCGGCCGCAGGCGTTGAACAGCTCGTACGGCGGCAGCTCGCACTCCTCGACGACCGCGCCGAGCCCCTCCAGGTGGGTGAGGGCCCGTTCGATCCCGCGGGTGATCTCCGGCAGGGTCGCCGGGTCGGCCGCGTACCAGGCGGTCGAGTAGGCCACCCGCAGCCCGCGGACGTCCCCGGTCAGGCCGGCGAGGTAGTCCGGGGCCGCCGGCGCGTCGCGGGTGCGTGGGTCGCGCGGGTCCGGTCCGGCGACGGCCTGGAGGGCGGCCGCCGTGTCGGCCACCGTCCAGCCCAGCGGCCCGAAGTGGTCCATGGTGGGCGACAGCGGGGTGGCGCCGTAGCCGGAGACCAGGCCGTACGTCGGCTTCAGGCCGACCGTCCCGCAGTGGAAGGCCGGGCCGCGCATCGAGCCGGCGGTGTCGGAGCCGAAGGCGACCCGCAGGAAGCCGGCGGCCACCGCGACGCCGGCCCCGGAGGAGGAGCCGCTGGGGATGTGCTCGGGGTTCCACGGATTGCGTGCCGGCGGGAAGGGCAGGTCCGGGCTGGGCCCGCCCATCGCGAACTCGTAGGTGGTCAGCTTGCCCAGCAGGACGCCGCCGCCCGCCCGCAGCCGCTCCTCCACCGCGCTGTCGGCGGTGGCGACGTCGTCGACGGTCAGCCGGGACTGGTTGGTGGTGGGCAGGCCCTCGGCGGCGAAGATGTCCTTCAGCGCGTACGGGATGCCGTGCAGCGGGCCGCGGTCGATGCCCTCGCGCAGCTCCCGGTCGGCCTGCCGGGCCCGCTCCAGCGCCTGCTCCCGGGTGACCAGCACGAAGGAGTGCAGCAACGCGTCGTGGGCCTCGACCAGCTCCAGCGCATGCTCGGCCAGCTCCACTGCGGTGAGCCGGCCGGCGCGCAGCAGTGCCCCGGCCTCCGCGACGGAGAGCCCGGCGAGGGCGCCGGGCCCGGCGGCAGCGGCCACGGGGGTGACGGCGGCGGGGGTGGCCGCGGCGGGGGTGGCCGCGGCGGTGGGGTCAGACATGGCGGCCCCCCAGCGGGCCGTCGGTGCCGTCCAGCCCGCGCAGCAGGGCCGCCATCGCCCGCATCGGGCGGTAGCCGGCCAGGACGCCGGGCGCCAGGTCCGGCGGCATCTCGATGCCGAGGCGGGCCAGGGCGGCGGCGAACTCCCGGTCCGCGGTCTCGGCCTCGGACGGCTCGGGGCCGTGCTCCCCGGTGTCCGGGTCCTTGCCGGCGTGTGCCACGTGCGGTCTTCCCTTCGATGACGTTCAGGCGTTGAGGCGTTCGGATGTTCGGGCGCGCGCGGACGTACCGGCGTACCGGCCTGCCGACGTTCAGCGGTGCGTGCGCCCGACCAGGTGGGCGGAGGTGATGAGGTCCAGCGAGGCGTGGCCGGTGGAGCTGAAGACGGTCGGCCGGGCGCCGAGCCCGGTCTGCCCGCCGGTCTCCAGCGCCGCCAGGTCGAGCGCCGTGCGGTGGATCGCGCCGGCCTCGGCGACGGCGGTCCCGATGTCCTCCACCACGACCGTGACGGCGGCCAGCAGGGTGTGCGACACCTCGCGGGACTCCGTGGTGTGCGCGCCCATGCAGTTGATGTGCACGTGCTCCGGCAGGTCGGCGGCGATCGGCAGCGGGAGCACCGACGTCGTCGCCGTGGAGACGACGTCCGCGCCCGCGGTGGCCTCCTCGGCCGAGGCACAGGCGACCGCCCGGGCCCGGCCGAGGGCGTTGATCCGCGCGCACAGCGCCTCGGCCCCGGCGGCGGTGCGGGAGTGGACCCGGACCCGGGTGATCTCCCGCACCGCCGAGACGCCGAGGTACTGCTGCCAGGCCTGCACCCCGGACCCGACGATCCCGAGGTCCGAGCTGCCCGGCGTCGCGCAGCGGTCGGTGACCAGCGCCGTGACGGCGGCGCACTTGAGGTTGGTGACGGCCGCGCCGTCCAGCACCTCCAGCAGCTCCCCGGTGGTGGCGAAGACCGGCACCACCGCGGTGACGGTCGGCCCGGGTCCGTCGGTGATGGTCGCGGTCTTGGAGATGCAGAGCCCGAAGTCGGCCGAGACGGCGGGCATCACCAGGAACCTGGCGCCCTGCCCGTCCTCGACGGTCAGGCGCAGCGGCACGGTCATCCGCCGTACCGCGCCGCTGCGCAGACCGCTCCGCATCAGGGCCGCGACGGCCCTGACGTCGTCGGCCGAGTGCTCCGGCCGCCCCGGGCGGGGAACGGTCACCCGAGCCCCGCCAGCACGTCCAGCAGGTCGGCGGCGAACCGCTCGGTGAGCTCCGTCGGCATGTCGCCGCGCAGCATCATCCGGACGCCGGCCTGGCCCTGGGCCACGATCGGGAAGAACATGGCCGAGCAGTAGTAGCCGCGCTCGTAGAGCTCGTTGGACAGCCGCACCGCCCGGTCGTTGTCACCGGTGACCACGAACTTGATGTGCGACCCGGTGCCGCGCAGGTCGTGGCCGCGCAGCCGCTCGTCGAACAGCTCGATGTTCCGGGCCAGTTGTGCCTGGCGCTCGCCGAGCTCGGGGCCGCGGTGGACCTCCAGCGCACCCAGGGTGGTGCCGATGGCCGCCGTGCGCAGCCCCTGCGACCAGGCCAGCGGGCCCGACCGGTAGAGGAAGTCGAACACCCCCCGGTCCCCGGTCATGGCGATCCCGCCGGTGCTGCCGAAGGCCTTGGCGATCGAGGCGACCACGACCGTCCGGGAGTCGAGCTCCTCGAAGACCGTGCGGGCGAATCCGACGCCGCGCTCGCCGACCGCCGACAGCGCGTGCGAGTCGTCGAGGTAGACGAACATGCCGTAGCGCTCCTGGAGGGCCTTGATGCCCGCCAGGTCCGCCTGCCCGCCGACCGAGTAGACGCCCTCGCAGACGTACGCCACCCGCGGGTACTTCCGGCAGATCTCCTCCAGGTACGCCATGTCGTTGTGCGGGCAGGTGAGCACCAGCGTCTCGTCGGCGAGGATCGGCTTGAGGAAGTTCATCGAGAAGTGCGCGAACCGGTCGAAGACCACGACCAGCGGCTCGCCGTCGGTCAGGTGCCCCGACGCCAGCAGCGGCAGGATCGCCGCACTCAGCACCCCGCAGGACACCGACGGCAGCACGTGCGCGCCGAAGTGCTCGGAGAGCTCCTCCTCCAGCCGCTCCATGATCCCCAGCCGGATCCGGAACTCGCCCATGGACAGGCCGGTGATCCGCTCCTCCGCGAGGGCGGAGCGCCCCGCCTCGACCACCGTCGGGTGGCTGTTGAGGCCCAGGTAGGAGCAGGACGACAGGTTGGCGAACTCGTGGCCGCTGCGCACCTCGCGCAGCCGGTTCTGGCCCTCGACGGCCTCGACCACCAGGCCGAGCATGCCGTGCTTCCGGGCCAGCCCCCAGGCGGCCTCGCTGGCCGGCACCATCTTCTGGTTGTTCCGGTACCGGTGCGGGCCGGTGATGGACTCGACGGGCTCGACGGGCCGGGTCATCGCGCACCCCCGCTCCGGGCGCGCAGCCAGTCGCCGAGCCGGGCCACGGCCTGGCGGGCCTTGTCCAGCCGGGCGTGGTGCAGGTGCCAGACGTGGACCATGCCGGGCCAGACCTCCAGTTCGCCGGTGCCGCCGGCCTCCCGCAGCGCGGCGACGAACCGCTCGGCGTCGCTGAGCATGACCTCGCGGCTGCCCACCTGGACGAGCACCGGCGGCAGGCCGGCGAGCTCCCCGAACAGCGGGGACACGTAGGGGGTCTGCGGCGCGATGCCGGCCAGGTAGGACGCGGTGACCAGCGCCACGACGTGCTGGCTGATCATCGGGTCCTGGTCCGCCAGGGTGCGGTGGGTCTCCCCGCTGCCGGTCAGGTCGGTCCACGGCGAGATGCACGCCGCGGCGGCCGGCTGCGGCAGGCCCTCGTCCCGGAGCCGGAGCAGCGTGGCGAGCACCAGGCCGCCGCCCGCCGAGTCCCCGGTGAGGACGACGTCCTCGGGGGCGGTTCCGCCGGCCAGCAGGCTCCGGTAGGCGGTCACCGCGTCGTCGAGCGCGGCGGGGAACGGGTGCTCGGGGGCCCGCCGGTAGTCCACGAAGAACATCCGGCAGCGGGCCGCCCGGGCGATCTCGGCCACCATGGCGCCGTGGCTGCGCAGCGAGCCGTAGACGTAGCCGCCGCCGTGGAAGTAGAGCCCGGTGCGGGCGCCCTCCGCGTTCGGCGGGGTCAGCAGGTGGCCGCCGTCGCGCGCTTCGACGGTGATGTCGTCGGCGATCGGCGTGCCCCACGCGTCGTAGAACTGCCGGGCCTCGGCGATGTCCTCGGGCCAGTCGTCCGCGGCGAGCAGCGCCAGGAGCGCGTCGAGCTCGGCGGTGTCGCGGGCGGACATCGCCGGCCCGCCGGTGTCGGTGGTGCTCATCACCCGGCGGCCCCGTCCTCGGTGCCGACCGGGGCGATGCCGCGGTGGTAGCGCTCGCGCGAGGCGTCGTCCGGGGCCTCCATGATCGGGGCGGGGACGTCCAGGCCGTAGTGGGTGAACCACTTGGCCAGCTCGACGCCCTCGGCGAACTGGTACTCCAGGTGCCGGATCGGGCGGCGGGAGGGCAGCGCCGGGTCGACCGGGCGGGGCTCGGAGCCGGCGTGCGCGAGGCCGCCGTCCACCTCGTTGAGCAGGACGACCATCGCCAGGTCGGCCGAGAGGTCGACGTCCAGCGCGCTGGCGTAGCCGGCCAGGATCGGCTCGGCGTGCTCCTCGCGGACCGCGACGTTGTAGCTGTGCGGCATCAGCTCGACCAGGTCGCCCGGGGCCACGCCCGCGTCCTGGCAGTAGGCGCGGGTGTCGCAGATCACCGGGACGCCGCCCCGGATGTTGGTGTTGGGGCCGTAGATGTTGCCGACGAACGGTGTGGCGGAGTCGAAGTGCACGCACTTGGTGGTGAGGAACTCGCGCTCGGCGGTGTGGTCGCCGTTCGGGGTGAAGGAGGTGTTCTTGTTGTAGCCGTCGACGTCCATGCCGGCGATCCGGTCGTAGTCCATGGCGACGGGGCTGAACGGCGCGACGTCGATCCGCTCGCCGAAGGCGCGGAACAGCGACTCCAGGTAGTCGCGGCCCACCGCGGCGTGCTGTTCGTCGTGGACGTCCAGGCCGTGGTGCTCCAGCGTCCTGGCGACGCCGTGGCAGACGGCGACGCCCCGGCCCTCGGTGACCAGGCGGACCAGTTCGGAGACCAGCTCGTCGCCGACGGCCTGCAGGCGGCCGTCGACCAGCTCGGTCGGGTGGGCGGAGACGTCGATGAGGGCGTGCTGGGGCAGGGTCTTCACAGGGGGCTCCCCGGTTCGTGGTGAGGGTACGGGTGCTGGGGTGGTGCGGTGGCGGTGCGGTGGAGCGTGCTCGGGGTCTCGGCGGCGCGCGGAACGGCGGTGCTCAGGCCTCGGCGGCCGCGTGGAGTGCGAGCATGCGCCGGGCCCGCAGCACGAACGGCGGGGCCAGCACGCGGTCCTTCTCCACCGCGAAGCCGGAGGGCGTGGCGTCGTAGTCCGCCACCACCCGCCGGTACTCGGCGAGTTCGTCCGCGCCGACCGTGAAGGTCTCGGCGATCACGGGCACCTGCCGGGGGTGGATGGCCGCCTTGCCGGTGAATCCGGCCTCCCGGGCCGCCCGGCAGGACGCCGCGACCACGTCGAGGTCGTGCAGCTCGAAGGAGTTGGTGTCGATGGCGGGCACCCGGTACCGGGCCGCCGCGACGCAGAGCCGGGCCCGTGCGTAGTCGAGGTACGTCGCGTTCTCGGCGTACATCTCGGCCGTCAGGTCCGCCTGGCCGAAGCAGAGGCCGTCGCTCACCTGGGCGATGGCGAAGGCGTTCTCCACGGAGTCCACGGTCTCGATGAAGCTGCAGATCTGCGGCGCGTTCGAGGTGAGCCCGAGCAGTGACCGGTAGATGGCCACGTCGCCGGGGCCGGCGATCTTGGGGATGAAGACGACGTCGATCGGGACGCCGCCGATCACGGCGTCCAGTTCGAGCAGCGTCCGCATGTCCTCCAGGCCGTCCGGGGTGGCGATGCTGTTCACCCGCAGGCCCAGGGCCGGCAGCCCGGCCCGGGTCAGGTCCGCGTCGGCCAGCAGCGCGCGGGCCTCGGCCTTGCGGGCCGGGTGGGTGGAGTCCTCCAGGTCCAGGACCAGCATGTCCGCGTGCATGCGGCCCGGCTCGGCCACCGACGCCAGGCGCAGCGCCGGCGTGTAGAGCAGACTCGCGTACGACTTCACCGCGCGCCCTCCCGTCCGAACAGCAGGTTCATCTTCTCCAGCGAGAAGTCCTCGTAGCGGATCGGCTCGTACGTGGCCGGGCGGTCCGCGGTGAACTTCGGGAAGCACTCGATGACCGTGTCGTCGTTGGCCAGCTTGAAGAACACGATGGACTGCCGCCGCCGGTCGGCCAGCCGGACCCGGTGCGGGGTGGAGACGTACTCGTCGTTCGACCAACGGGCCATCAGGTCACCGATGTTGACGATGAAGCTCTCCCGGTCCGGCACCTGCACGTCCAGCCACTGGCCGGCGCGGTCCCGCAGCTGCAGGCCCGGGCCGTCCTGGGTGAGCAGCGTGATCAGCGTGCCGTCGGTGTGCTGCCCCATGCCCTGGTCGTTGAGGAACTCCGGGGCGACACCGGGGTAGAGGTGCGAGCGCAGCGAGTCGTTGGAGGTGTCGGTGCGGGTGGCGAAGAAGTCGCGCGGCAGGTCCAGGGCGAGGGCCAGCAGCTCGGCGATCCGGCCGGCGACGGCCTCGCAGGCCGCGAAGTACCGCTTCAGTGCGGTGCGCAGCTGCGCGCCCTGCTCGTCGGCCGGGAACGGCAGGTCCTCGGTGTCGTCGAGGATCAGCCGCCCGGCGCTGAACTTCTCCACGTAGTCGGAGGGCATGCCCGGCCGGCCGGTGTAGGCGTACGCGTTCTCGGAGAGCAGCGCGCTGTAGCCGTACGGGCTGTAGTCGTTGTCGCCGCGTGCGGTGCTGGTGCGCATCGCCAGCGCGCGTTTGGCGTCCAGCGGGCGCGCGAAGAAGTCCAGCGACGTGCGGTAGGCGTCGTCGAAGACCTCGCGGGCGATGCCGTGGCCGCGGACGACGAAGAAACCGGTGTTGCGGCACGCGTCGGAGATCTCGTCGGCGATCCGGCGCTCGGCTCCGGCGTGGTCCGCCTCGGCCGGTCCGGGTTCCAGGGTGATGATCGGGATCATCGGTCCGCCTCCTGCCGGGGGACGAGAATCGTCCGCTCGAATTCGATCACTGACACACCGTCCTGGTTGAGGCCGGTGGTGTGGACGGTCACGATCCCCTCGCCGGGCCGCTTGGCCGACTCGCGCTTGGTGAGGATCCGGGTCGTCGCGTAGAGGGTGTCGCCGACGAAGACCGGCGCGGTCATCCGCACCTTGTCCCAGCCGAGATTGGCGATGCACTTGGCGCTGATGCTGGACACCGTCATCCCGTTGACGATCCCGAAGGTGACCAGGCTGGACACCAGGATCCGCTGGAACTGCGTCTGTTCGGCGTAGACCGCGTCGATGTGCAGCGGGTGCTGGTTGAGGCAGAGCAGCGAGCTCCAGGTGTTGTCGCTCATGGTGATGGTCCGGCCGGGCCGGTGCTCGACGACCTCGCCGGGGACGAAGTCCTCGTAGACCATGCCGTCGTCCTCCCGGTACACCCCGGGGGCGACGGAGAGGTAGGAGTTGCCCTTCACTGTGCTTCCCGTACTCCCTCGTCGAGGCCGGCCCGGCGCAGGGCCGAGCGGGCCGAACGGTGCGCCGCGCCGGCGGCGGTGGCGGCCAGGCCGATTCCCCAGACCGTCCGCCCGCCCGTCTCCAGCGCGGTGAAGCAGGCCGCCGGCTCGCCGGCCGCGGCCGCCGTGCCGGTGACCACGGCCCGGGTGAACGCGACTCCGTGCGCCGTGGCGAGCCGGGCGACCGCCTCGTGCTCGTCGGCGGCGTCCGCCGGGGCGGGCGAGTCGTCCAGGCAGTAGGTGTCCCGGAGCAGGTGCCAGAGCTCGGCCGGCTCCAGCTCGCGCCCCAGGGCGTCGGCGGCGCCCTGGACCACGGAGGCGAAGTCCCGGCGCAGCTCCGCCGGCAGGTCGACGCCCCAGCCGGCCTTCAGCACGTAGGCGATGCCGCCCTTGCCGGACTGGCTGTTCACCCGGATGATCGCCCGGTAGTCGCGGCCGACGTCCTTCGGGTCGATCGGCAGGTACGGGACCTGCCAGGCAAGCTCCGCGACGTCGAGGCCATCGCGGTCGGCCCGGTCCGCGAGCGCGGCCAGGCCCTTGGCGATGGCGTCCTGGTGGGTGCCGGAGAAGGCGGTGTACACCAGGTCGCCGGCGTAGGGGTGCCGGGGGTGCACCGGCAGGCGGTTGCAGTCCTCGACGACCTCGCGGACGGCGTCGATGTCGGAGAGCTCCAGCTGCGGGTCGACGCCCTGGCTGAACAGGTTCAGCGCGAGCGTCACCAGGCAGACGTTGCCGGTGCGTTCGCCGTTGCCGAAGAGCGTGCCCTCGACCCGGTCGGCGCCGGCCAGCACCGCCAGCTCGGCCGAGGCGACCGCGGTGCCGCGGTCGTTGTGCGGGTGCACCGACAGGACGATCGCGTCGCGCCGGTCCAGGTTGCGGTGCATCCACTCCACCTGGTCGGCGAAGACGTTGGGGGAGTGGGTCTCCACCGTGGTGGGCAGGTTCAGCACCAGCGGCCGGTCGGGGGTGGCCCCGACGGTCTCGGTGACCAGGTTCGCGATCTCCAGCGCGAACTCCGGCTCGGTCAGGTTGAAGGTCTCCGGCGAGTACTCGAACCGGACGTCCGTGCCGCCGGCCCGCTCGGCCAGCCGCACCAGCTGCTGCGCCCCTTGGAGGGCCATCCGCCGGACCTCGTCCCGCGACATGCCGAACACGACCTCGCGCCAGAGGCAGGCCGTCGCGTGGCACAGGTGGACCGTCGCGCGGTCGGCTCCCTGAATTGCCTCGAAGGTCCGCCCGATGAGTTCCGGACGGGCCGGCGTGAATACCGAGACGGTGACGTCGTCCGGAATTCCGTCCTTGCTCACCAGTTCCCGGACGAAATCGAAGTCGTCGGTGCTGGCCGCCGGATATCCGATCTCGATGTCCTTGAATCCGGTCGCCACCAGCAGATCGAACATCCGCCGCTTCCGGCGCGGGTCCATCGGTTCCGCCAGGGCCTGGTTCCCGTCCCGGAGGTCGACCGACGCCCAGACCGGGGCGCGTTTCGGCTCCTGGTCCGGCCAGCGTCTCAACCAGCCTGCGGTGGGTGTCGGTTCGCTCCGCGCATAGCGTCGGAACGGCATCGACGACGGCTGTTGCACAATTCCGGTGGTCCGCTCCGGGAAAGGCAGTGGTGAATCCGTTCGGGGTGCCCCCATGCTGCCTCCTCTCGCTGTTCTTGACGGTCCGACACTACGGAGCGTCAGCTGCGGCGGGGAAGCCGGGGATCTTCTAGACCCGACCCTGGAATCGGACCTATCCGGCGCATCCCGACCAGTCCGGCAGACAACCCGGTTGACGCCCCATTGGGCCCGGCTAGGATTTCCGGGCACCACTCGGCAGGAATTCACCGCCTCACCGGAAATGGCAGCCGCATGGCCAACTCGACCCGACTCGACAACGACGCGCCGGCCCTGGACGATGCACCCCCGAGACCCCGCCGGGTCCTCACCGCGGCGAGCCTGGCGACCGCCATGGTCGTCATCGACATCAGCATCGTGAACGTGGCGATCCCGGAGATCCGGGCCGGCCTCGGAGCGGGTCTGTCGACGATGCAGCTGGTCGTCGACGCGTACGCGGTCGTCATGGCGAGCCTGGTGCTGGCGGGCGCCGCGCTGGTCGGGCGGTTCGGCGCGGTGCCGGTCTTCCGGGTGGGCGTCGCCGTGTTCGGGGTGACGTCCGTGCTCTGCGGCCTCGCCCCCAGCGGCGCCACCCTCGTCGCCGCCCGGGCGATGCAGGGCCTCGGCGGGATCCTGCTGACGCCCGCCACCCTGGTGATGCTCACCGACACCTATCGCGACCCGGACGACCGGGCCAAGGCCGTCTCGGTCTGGGCGATGGTCGGCGGCAGCCCGGTCGCCTTCGGCCCCATCCTCGGGGGAGCCCTGGTCGCGGCGGTCGGGTGGCGCAGCATCTTCCTGATCAACGTGCCGGTCGTGCTGGCCATCCTCTGGTTGTCGGCCCGTCACATGCCCAGGGGCGGCCCGAGCGTGCGCAAGGAGCCCCAGGACGTGCCCGGCCAGCTGCTGGCCGCCGTCGTCCTCGGCGGCATCGCGGTGGCGCTCACCGAGGGCCGGGAACTCGGCTGGAGCAGGCCGCTGCCCCTCACGGCGGCGGTGGCCGCGGCCCTCGCGCTCGTCGCCTTCGTGGCCCGCCAGCGCAGCTGCGCCCACCCGATGATCCCGGGCGACCTGTTCCGGGCCCCCGGCTTCCGCAACTTCGTCGCGGCCGGCCTGCTGCTCTTCGCCGGCTACTACGGACTGGTCTTCTCGATCAGCATGTTTCTCCAGCAGGTGCGCGGGTACGACCCGGTCACCACCGGGCTGTGCTTCCTGCCCTCCGCCCTGCCGATCACCCTGATGCCCCTGGTCGCCGGCCGGATCCACGCCCGCCTCGGTGCCCCGCGGGTGCTCGGCATCGCCGTCCTGCTGACCCTGGCCGGCGGCGTCCTGCTGGTCCTCGTCGGCAGCGACGCCCCGATCGGCACCGGCGCCGGGCTCGCCTTCATCGGCCTCGGCTTCGGCCTGGCGACGGTCCCCCAGATCACCCTGGTCATGGCGACGGCCCCGGAGCACCGCTCGGCGATCGCCAGCGGGCTGATGTCCGCCGGCCGCTCGTCGGGCACCACGATCGGCGTCGCCCTCCTCGGCGGCCTGCAGTCCGGGAACGGCATCGCCGCACCGGCGCTGGCGGCCGTCCTGATCTACCTGCTGCTGGCGCTCGCCGTCGGCCTCGGGGCCCGCCGACTGCCCGCCGACGAAGCCTGAGGCCCGGGGCGGCGGGGGCCTCCCGGGCACCGGCCCAACGACCCCTCACACACCGGAGCACCCATGTCCGAACACCAGCCGGGCCGCGACCTCGCGGCCCGGGCCGCGGCGCTGCGCGCACACGACCCCGACTTCACCGCCTCCGTCCCGTCCCCCGACGTCGCTGACGCGATCCGGGCGTGCGACGGCGGCCTCGTCGCCACCATCGAGACCGCCGTGCGCGGCTACGCCGACCGGCCGGCCCTCGCCCGCCGCGCCGAACGCATCGTCCGGGACGCCGCCACCGGCCGCACCACCCGCGAACTCCTGCCCGCCTTCGAGACGGTGAGCTACGCCGAACTCTGGCAGCGGGTCGGCCGGCTCGCCACCGCCTGGGCCGACCCGGCCGGCGGCGGCCTGCGCCCCGGCGACTTCGTCGCCACCCTCGGCTTCACCGGCGTCGACTACGCCGTCATCGACCTGGCCTGCATGTATCTGGGCACCGTCTCCGTCCCGCTGGCCATCGGCGCGCCCGCGCCCCGGCTGGCCCCGGTGGTCGCAGAGACCGGGCCGCGCCTGCTCGCCGCCGACATCGGCTCGCTCGACGCCGCCGTCGACACCGTCCTGGCCTCCGACACCGTCGAGCGCCTGGTCGTCTTCGACTGCGACCCGCGCGTCGACGACCACCGGGAGGCGCTGCGTGCCGCCGCCGACAAGCTGGACGGCCGGGCCGCCGTCGCGCCGCTGGCGGACGAGCTGCGCCGCGGCGCCGAACTCCCTTGCGCTGCACCGCACGAGGGCGATCCGGAACGGCTGGCCGGCCTGATCTACACCTCCGGCAGCACCGGCACCCCCAAGGGCGCGATCTACACCGCCGCCATGATCACCCGGATGTGGCAGAAGGCCTGCGGCGGCATGGCCGCGGTGGACGGCATACCGGTGCCGACCATCGTCCTGCACTACATGCCGATGAGCCACGTCAACGGCCGCTCCTGGCTGGTCTCCGCGCTCGCCTGCGGCGGCATCGGCCACTTCGCCGCCCGCGGCGACCTCTCCACCCTCTTCGACGACATCCGGCTCTCCCGTCCCACCGTGCTCAGCCTCGTCCCGCGGATCTGCGACATGGTCCACCAGCGCCACCTGCTGGAGTCCGAGCGCCGCACCCGCGGCGGCACCGCCCGTGCCGAGGCCGAGGCGGCCGCGCGCGACCACGTCCGCGACGGCATGCTCGGCGGCCGGATCATGAGCGCCCTGTGCGGCAGCGCGCCCCTGTCCGCCGCCATGCACACCTTCATGGGCGACGTCCTCGGCACGAAGATCATCGACTGCTACGGCTCCACCGAGACCACCCGCGCCGTCATCGTCGACCAGCAGGTCCGCCGCCCGCCGATCCTCGACTACCGCCTGGTCGACGTCCCCGAGCTCGGCTACTTCGCGACCGACAAGCCCCACCCCCGGGGCGAGTTGCGGCTCAAGTCGACCGACCTGGTGCCCGGCTACTACCGGCAGCCCGAGGTCACCGCCCGCACCTTCGACGAGGACGGCTACTACCGCACCGGCGACGTGTTCGCCGAGACCGAGCCCGACCGCCTCGTCTACGTCGACCGGATCAACAACGTCGTCAAGCTCTCCCAGGGCGAGTTCGTCGCGGTCTCCAAGCTGGAGGCGCTCTACTCCACCAGCCCGGCCGTCGCCCAGGTCTACGTCTACGGCAGCAGCGAGCAGGCTTTCCTGCTGGCGGTGGTCGTCCCCGACCGCGAGCGGCTGGGGGCGGCCGACGACGCCGCCGCCCGCGCGGCCGTCCTCGACTCGATGCGCGAACTCGCCCACGGCGCCGGCCTGTACGCCTACGAGATCCCGCAGGACGTGCTGATCGAACGGCAGCCGTTCGGCCTCGCCAACGGACTGCTCTCGGGGGTCGGCAAGCTGCTGCGCCCCGCCCTCAAGGAGCACTACGGCGCCCGGCTGGAGCAGCTGTACGCGGACATCGCGGCCGGCCGGGCCGGCCAGTTCGCCGCGCTGCGCGCCCGCGACGGGGAGGTCGAACCGCTGGCGGCGGTCCGCACCGCGGTCCAGATCACCCTCGGCCACCCCGCGTCGCTGGTGCGGCCGGAGGCCACCTTCGCCGAACTCGGCGGCGACTCGCTCTCCGCCCACACCTTCGCGACCGTGCTGGAGCGGGTCTTCGACACCGAGGTGCCGGTCCAGGCGGTGCTCGGGCCGACCGCGACGCTGGCCCGCATCGCCGACCGCCTCGGCCGGGGCGCCGGGGGGCCGTCGGCGGGGGCGCCGTCGGCCGGCCACGAGTCGTCCGGTGCCACGGCGTCCGGCGCTCCGGCGCCGCGGGCCACCTTTGCCTCCGTGCACGGGGCGGACGCGGTCGAGGCCCGGGCCGCCGACCTCACCCTCGACAGGTTCCTCGACGCCCGCCTGCTCACGCCCGCCTCGGGGGCCGGGGCCGGCGCGCCGGCCGGTCCCGCACCGGTGCAGGACGTGCTGCTCACCGGCCCGACCGGGTACCTCGGCCGCTTCCTCGCCGTCGAATGGCTCGAACGCCTCGCCCGGACCGGCGGTCGGCTGACCTGCCTGGCCCGGGCCGAGGACGACGCGGCCGCCCGCCGGCGCGTCCTCGACTGCCTGCGCGCCGCGGCGGGGGAGGAGCGGGCCGACCGGCTCGTCGAGGCCGCCGGGGACCGCCTCGACGTCCTGGCCGCGGACCTCGCCGAACCGAAACTGGGCCTGGACGACGCCACCTGGGCCCGGCTCACGGCCCGGACCGACCAGATCGTGCACGCCGCCGCCCTGGTCAACCACGTGCTCCCGTACCGGCGGCTGTTCACCCCGAACGTCGCCGCGACGGCCGAGCTGATCGCCCTGGCGCTCACCGGCCGTCCCAAGCGCTTCGCCTACGTCTCCACCATCGCCGCCGCGGTGCGCCCCGACGCGACGCTGCTCGACGAGGCGGCCGACGTCCGCACCGCGGCCCCCGCCCGCCCGCTCGACGACTCCGACGCCAACGGCTACGCCACCAGCAAGTGGGCCGGCGAGGTGCTGCTCCGCGAGGCGCACGAGCGCACGGGCCTGCCGGTCACGGTCTTCCGACCGGACATGATCCTGGCCCACCGCAGCCTCCCCGGCCGGCTGAACCTGCCGGACCGGTTCACCCGCGTCGTCCTCAGCGTCCTCGCCGCCGGCATGGCGCCCCGGTCCTTCTACCGGCTCGACCACGACGGCAGGCGCAGCGACCGCGCCCACTACAGCGGCCTGCCGGTCGACTTCACCGCCGAGGCGATCGCCGCCCTCGCCGCCGACGGCGCGGAGGGATTCACCACCTTCCACACCGTCAACGCGAACGACGACGGCATCTCGCTGGACGGGATCGTGGACTGGCTGATCGAGGCGGGTCACCCGATCGCCCGCTTCGACGACCACCGGGAGTGGCACATGCGCTTCGAGGCGGCGCTGCGCGGCCTGCCCGACCATCAGCGCCGGCTCTCCCTGCTGCCCCTGCTGCCGGCCTACGCCCACCCCGGCGAGCCGCGACCGGGCTCCGCGACCCCGGCCGCGCGGTTCACCGCGGCGGTCCGCGAACTCGGCGTGGGCGGGGGTGAAGTGCCCTCGCTCACCCCGGAGTTCATCGGCAAGTGTGTCGCCGACCTGCGGCTGCACGGCCTGCTGTAGCGCGTCCGTGGACGTACGTCGGTGAGAGGACGGCCGTGAGAGGACGGCCGTGAGAGGACGGCCGGCCCGCACCGGGTGGTGCGGGCCGGCCGTTGTGCTGCGGTGGAGCTGCCTGCGGGCGGCTCAGCCGCGGACGCGGGCCATCCAGGCCTCGACGTCGTCGGCCTGCCGCGGCAGGCCGTCCGAGAGGTTCTCGTTGCCGTCGGCGGTGACCAGGATGTCGTCCTCGATCCGGACGCCGATGCCGCGGTACTCCTCCGGCACGGACAGGTCGTCGGCCTGGAAGTACATCCCCGGCTCGACGGTGAGCACCATGCCGGGCTCCAGCGTGCCCTCGACGTACGCCTCGCGGCGGGCCACGGCGCAGTCGTGGACGTCCAGGCCGATCATGTGGCCGGTGCCGGCCAGCGTCCAGCGGCGGTGCAGCCCCAGCTCGAACACCTCGTCCACCGAGCGGTCGCCCAGCAGGCCCCAGGCGACCAGGTGCTCGGCGAGCACGCGCTGGGCGGCGACGTGGAAGTCCCGGAAGCCGGCACCGGGCTTGACCGCGGCGATCCCGGCCTCCTGCGCGGCGTACACCGCGTCGTAGACCTTGCGCTGGACCGGGCTGAACCGGCCGTTGACCGGCACGGTGCGAGTGACGTCGGAGGTGTAGAGGTTGTCGGTCTCCACGCCGGCGTCCAGCAGCAGCAGCTCGCCGGGGCGGGCCTGGCCGTTGTTGCGCACCCAGTGCAGGGTGGTGGCGTGCTCGCCGGCGGCGCAGACCGACTTGTAGCCGATGTCGTTGCCCTCGGTCCGGGCGCGCAGGAAGAAGGTGCCCTCGATGACCCGCTCCGAGGTCGGCGTGTCCGCACCGAGCGTGCGCACGACGTCCTCGAAACCGCGGGCGGTCGCCTCGCACGCGAACCGCAGGTCGGCGATCTCGAACTCGTCCTTGACCAGCCGCATCTCGGAGAGGAACTCGCGGAACTCCTCGTCCTCGCGCAGGTCCACCGCGTCGCTCAGCGTGGCCTCGATGTCGATGTCGTGGCCGCGCAGCAGCCGGACCGGGCCGGTGGCCTCGCCGAGCCGCTCCAGCAGCGTGCGGACGTCACGGCAGGGCAGGCCGAGGAGCCGCTCGTTCTCGGTGAGGCTGGGGCGCCGGCCGTCCCAGAGCTCGCCGTGCAGGTCCAGCCAGAACTCGCCGTTCTCGCGGTCGGAGCGCGGCAGCAGGTAGGCGACCGCCCGGTGCCCGCCGTCCGCCAGGGGCTCCAGCACCAGGGCGGCGTCCTCGGACTGGTCGCCCGTCAGGTAGACGTAGTCGGACGAGGGCCGGAAGGGGTAGTCCGTGTCGTTGGAGCGGACCTTCGGGTTGCCGGAGGGGACCACCAGCAGCTCACCCGGGAAGCGGGCGGAGAGCACGGCCCGGCGGCGGGCGGTGTGCGTGGCCTGCGGGATCGGCTCCGGATCGCGCAACTCGGTGTCGCCCCACCCCTGCCGCATGTGCGCGGCGAGCTCCTCGCTCACCCCCTGGAGCAGGCCGTTCTTCCGCTTCTTGCGCTCGCTCACGGGGGCCTCGAACTCCTGGTTGTCGGGTGTCCGGTCGGTCACAGCCGTCTCCTGAATCGAATGGGGGTCCGGGCTGCCGCTCGACGGCAGCCGGCCGGCGTCCGGTCGGGCACGGCGCGCGCTCCACCCCGGTCGGGGGAGCGATCGGCATCATGGCCTGGTCCGCCGGCACAACCTGTACGGTATATCGAACGGCATCTGGAGGAAAGGGGAAGCGTGAGCGCCACCGAGGGATCGGTCCGGGACATGCTGGCCGCCAACTTGAAGCGGGTCAGGACCCAGCGGGGGCTGTCGCTCTCCGAGCTGTCCCGGCGGTCGAAGATCGGCAAGGCCACCCTCTCCCAACTGGAGCAGGGCACCGGCAACCCGACGATCGAGACGGTGTTCAGCCTCGCCCGCGTCCTGGAGGTGCCCATCTCCGACCTGGTGGACCGCCCGCCGTCCCGCGAGGTGACGCTGGTCCGCGCGGCCGACGTCGAGGTGCTCAGCGGCAAGGGGGTCGACCTGCGCCCGCTGCGCCGGATCGAGTCCGGCGACGCGGTGTTCGAGGTCTACGACCAGCAGGTGCGGGCCGACGGCACCCAGGACTCCCTCGGCCACACCGGCACCGAGCACACCGTCGTCCAGGCGGGCCGGCTCGGCGTCCGGGTGGACGGGCGCGAGGTGGAGCTCGGCCCCGGCGACTACATCGCCTTCGACGCGTCGATGCCGCACTCCTACACGGCCCTGGACGGCCCGGTCCGCTCCGTCCTGCTGCTGCACTACCGCGCCGAACAGCGCCTCCACCTCAGCACCCCCGCCCCCGACGACTGCCGCCCCGACACCGCCCCCTGGCCGCCCCAGGGCGCTCCCTGACGGCCTCAAGGCGTTTGGTTTACCGAACTCCTGGGACGGTCGAGGCGGGGGCGGCGGGCGTGGCCTGTGGGCGGCTTCGGCGGACAACCGCGGTCAGGGGGCGGCAGGTGTCGTGGGCGTCACCCTCCAGAGGGGGAAGGCGTCCTGGGCGGGGTCGGTGGCGAGGTGGTCGTGCAGGTGGCGGGCCGAGGCGGGAGAGAGGGCGAGCTCCTCGGCGGTGCGGCGCCGGGTCGTGAGCGTGATTCCCCGGCGGTGGAGGTCCGTCTGCCAGCGGGCGTGGCGGGCGAGGAGCTCCGGCGGGGGGACGGCGGGTACGGCGGGGACGGCGGTGGGGGTGGTGGCGACTGCCGGGGTCGGTGCCGCGGCGGCGCGGGCGCGCTCGCGGGCGATCTCGGAGAACCCACAGACGTCCAGCGAGATGCGCTCGGCCCGGCCGAGGCTCGGGCAGCCGGCGAGCCGGCGCGCCAGGGGGTTGAGGGCGAGCGCCCGGTCGAGGGGCAGATGGTGCACGCCGGCGCTGCGGTCGTCGAGGCGGAGCGGCTCGGGGACGTCACGGATGCCGCAGACACCCCGGACACCGCGGGCGGCCGCCGCCAGCATCGCGCTGGCCTCCGAGGGGTGCCAGCCGAACAACCGGCGCACGGGTTCGACGTGTTCGGCGGTGAGCCCGAAGGCTGCCGGGGGGAGCCGGGCGTGGAGGCCGTGCTCGGGCAGCTCGCGGTCCAGGCCCGGGCCGGCGATCCAGACCGCGGTGGCCAGGCCCGCCTGCGCGCACGCGGCCAGGACGAGGGCGTCGCCCAGCGGGCTGCGCAGCGTCGGTTCGTCGCCGCGGGCGAGGATGTCGCCGCCGACGTCGACGACGTCGACCCGGTGGGTGCCGCAGTGGGCGGCGGCCGCGCGGAGGGTGCGGGCGAGGCCGACCGTGCCCTCGTACGGATCGAGGAGGCCGATTTCGGTGACGGGGCCGCTGCCCGGCCCGCCGGTGGGGCCGCTGCTGTCGCCGCTGAGGTCGGCGGCGATCCGGGGCAGGGAGGAGCCGGCCGGGGCGACTACCGCGGTGGCGCCGGTCACCAGGGCGAGGTCCGCCCGTGGAGCGGCCAGCCCGGTGAAGTCGCCGCGGCCGCGCGGGCCGGGGAGCGGATCGACCGTCAGACGCTCCCAGGAGTAGGTCAGCACGAGGGCCGGGGCGTCCGGGCCGTACAGCGCCGCGCGCAGCATCACGGCCGCGATCGCGTCGCCCCCGCCGCCGGCGGCGATGAGAAGTCGCTTCATGTCCACCACGGTTACCGGAGTCCGGCATCAAGCACCAGACCTTCACAAGCAATTGACTGGTCGACATATTCGACCAGCGTGTGAACGTCCCAACTGCCCGGCCGTGCAGGACCGCTCACTCGGAGGTTCACCCCCATGACCGACGGAAGTCGGCGGGCCTAGCGTCGGTGCTCCGGCTTGACCAACGCTTGACCGAACCGAACGGACACCGTTGATGAGCACTCCGCCCCTCCTGCACCTCACGCCCCGACCCGCCGGTGACGCTGCCGCCGCCGGCCCCGAGGACCCCCTCGGCACCCCGTACCGGCAGTACGTCTACGCCTACCCCCACCAGAAGGCCTACCGCGCCCTGGCCGACGGCCCGTTGCTCAGCGAGGTCTGGGCCGGCGAGCGGCTGGACGCCCTCTCGCTCTACGTCCACGTGCCGTTCTGCGAGATGCGCTGCGGCTTCTGCAACCTCTTCACCCGCACCGGCGCGCCCGAGCGGATCACCGAGGCGTGGCTCGGCACCCTGGAGCGCCAGGCGCGCGTCACCCGGGAGGCGCTGGAGGCCCAGGGACGGGAGATCCGCTTCACGCTGGCGGCCTTCGGCGGCGGCACACCCACCTATCTGGCGGCGGGTGAGCTGACCCGCCTCGCCGACGTCTGCGAGGGCGTCATGGGGGCGGACCTGCACGCCGTCCCGTGGTCGGTGGAGACGTCGCCGGCCACCGCGACCGAGGACCGGATCGCCGTCCTCGCCGAGCGCGGCGCCACCCGGGTCAGCATCGGCGTCCAGACCTTCCTGGAGGAGGAGGCCCGCGCCGCGGTCCGGCCGCAGAAGCGCGCCGAGGTCGACGCCGCGCTGGCCCGGTTGAAGGCCGCGGACTTCCCGATCCTCAACATCGACCTCATCTACGGCATCCAGGGCCAGACGGAACGGACCTTCCGGACGTCCCTCGACGCCGCGCTCGACTGGGCGCCCGAGGAGATCTACCTCTACCCGCTGTACGTGCGCCCGCTCACCGGACTGATCGGGCGCCACCGGGAGAGCGGCGAGAGCTGGGACGAGCAGCGGCTTCGGCTCTACCGCTCCGGCCGCGACCACCTGCTCGCCGCCGGCTACGAGCAGACCTCGATGAGGGTGTTCCGCCGGACCGGCACCGCCGCCGTCGAGCAGGCCGGCGACGCCGGCATCAGCGAGTACAACCAGCAGGCAGGCATGGTCGGACTCGGCGTCGGGGCCCGCTCGTTCACCACCGACCTGCACTACACGACCGACTACGCGGTGGCCGTCCCGGAGGTCCGCCGGATCATCGACGACTACATCGCCACCCCGACGGAGGCATTCCGCCGCGCCCAGTGGGCGTTCGCGATGGACGAGGACGAGAGGCGCCGGATGCACCTGCTGCAGACGCTGCTGGAGAGCAGCGGGACGGTCGTCGCCCGGTACCGGGAGCTGTTCGGCGCCGCACCCGCGGAGCACTTCCCCGCGCAGTTCGCCGCTCTCGCCGAGCGCGGCTGGGCCGACGGCGACGGCGACGGCACGGCGGGGACGGTGCGGCTGACGCCCGAGGGCATGGCCCGGGCGGACGCGGTGGGCCCGCTCTTCTTCTCCCACCGGGTGGCCGAGGCGATGGCGGCCTACCGGGACCGCTGAGCGGCGGGGTCGGGCGCGCCGCCGGCCACCGTTCCCGGCGGGTCAGGCCGTCCCCGCAAGTGGCTGCTCCCGGCGGCGGACCGGCAGGGACACCACCAGGAGGCCGCTCAGCAGCAGCGCCATCCCAAGGCCCGACCAGCCGCTCGGCCGCTCGCCCAGCAACACCAGGCCCAGCACCACGGCGACCAACGGTTCGGCGAGGCTGAGCGTGCTGGTGGTCGCGGCGCTGATCCGCGCCAGGCCGGCGGTGAACAGCAGATAGCCCGCCGCGGTCGTCCCCAGGGCCAGCCAGGCCAGCAGCACCAGCGCGCGCGGCTCGCCCAGGCCCGCGGGGTGGGCGACCAGCCACGGTGACACCAGCAGTCCGGCGCAGAGCACGGCCACCGGCGCCGCGGTGGCCGGGTCGCCGCCGGCCGCGGCCAGCCGCTTGGTCGCCACGATGTAGACGCCGAAGCTCGCCCCGGCCACGGCCGCGAGCAGCACGCCCACGAGGTCCGCCCGTCCGCCGCTTCCGGGCAGCAGCAGGAAGCCCGTCCCGGCGACGGCGACCACCGTGCCGGCGCACCAGCGGGCGCTCAGTGGCTCCCGTTGGAGGAGCCGCGCGCAGAGCCCGGACACAGCGGGGACGGTGCCGAACGCGACGGCGGTGGCGAGCGCGGCCCCCGTCCGGTCCACGGCCTGGAGGAAGGCCGCCTGGAAGAGCGCGGTCACCAGGACGCTGAGCAGCAGCCAGGCCGGCACCTCCCGGCCCCGGAGGCTGCGCAGGCCCCGCGCACGCACCGCGACCGCGCACAGCACGGCGCCGCCGAGCAGCATCCGCCCGGCGCCGAGCGCGACCGGGTCGGCCCCGGTGTCCGCCAGCAGCTGGGCCGGCCCGACCGTCCCCCACAGCACCGCCGCGGCCAACACCGGCAGCACCCCGCTCCGAACCGCCACCCCACCAGCCACCCCGGGCTCCCCCTCGCTGCAGGACCGCCGGCGCCGGCGCCGGCTCCGAGGAACCCTAGATCCGCCCTCCGGCCGGGCCAATTGGGCAATGCGCCCGTCCGCCGCCGGACGGGCGCCCGTGCGCACGGACCTTCCGCCAAACCCGGTGGCCGCGCCCCGCTGTCGGGGGACGCGCCGGTGTCCGGCGGACCGTCACCGGTGAAGGGTGCTCAGGCGGGTGGTGCTTCGACCGTCGGAGCTTCGACGGGCGGTGCTTCGACGGGCGATGCTTCGATGCGCGGTGCTTCGACGGACGGTGCTTCGATGCGCGGTGTGAGGCGGTGGGCAAGTGCGGTCAGCGTGCTGCCGAGCGGGAGCGCGACCGTGGCCACCGCGAGGTCGTCCCCGCGGGTCGTGCCCTGGTTGACGATCGCGACCGGCCGGCCGTTGCGGGCGGCGTGGCGGACGAACCGCAGCCCCGAGAGGACGGTCAGCGACGAGCCCAGGACGAGCAGCGCCCGCGCCGCGTCGACCAATCGGTAGCACTGCTCGACCCGCTCCTTGGGGACGGACTCGCCGAAGAACACCACGTCGGGCTTGAGCACACCGCCGCAGGCCTCGCACGGCGCGACCCGGAACGCAGCCACCCGCTCGTCCGCGAGCTCGACGTCCCCGTCCGGGTTGAGCGGTGCCTCCGCCTCCCGGAAGCCGCCGTTCAGCGCCTCCAGCCGGCGGTCCAGCTCGGCGCGGGCGCCGGTGCGCCGGCACCCGAGGCAGACCACCCGGTCGAGCCCGCCGTGCAGCTCCACCGCGTCCGCCGTCCCGGCCGCCCGGTGCAGCCCGTCGACGTTCTGGGTGATCACCGACGACACGTGCCCCGACCGGCGCAGCGCCTCGACCGCGTGGTGCCCGGCGTTCGGCTCGGCCCCGGCGATCGCCCGCCACCCGATGTGGCTGCGCGCCCAGTAGCGGCGCCGGGCGGCCTCGCTCCCGGTGAACTCCTGGTACGTCATCGGCGTGCCGCGGCGCCGGCTGCCGGTGGCGCCCCGGTAGTCCGGAATCCCCGACTCGGTGGAGAGCCCCGCCCCGCTCAGGACGGTCACCCCGCGCCCGGCCAGCAGTTGCTCCACCGCCTCCAGCCCCGCGCCGGCCGCCGCGGCCCGGCCGGGGACGGCCGCGGTCCCGTCGGCCGCTGCGGACCCGCCCGCCGGACCGGCCCGGCGTGCCACGGACTCCCCGGACGTCGGATGCGCACCCATGGTGAGCAGCCTAGTCCTGCGACTTCCCGTGCGGGTTCGGTCGGCCGTGGATCCCCGGGCCCTCGGCGGGCCGGGCTCAGCCCTCCAGCAGTGCCTGACCGGCGTAGCCGCCGGGCGGTGCTCCGGCCGGGGCGACGAACAGGGCGGAGCTCTCGTGGACGAGATAGCGCCCCAGGGCGTCGCCCCGGGAGAGGCGGTGCTGCACCGGGACGAAGCCGGTCCGGGGGTCCGACTGCCAGGCCACGAAGAGCGTGCCCGCGTCGGGGCCGCCGTCGGGGCGCAGCCCGTCGTGGTAGGACCAGCTGCGGCGCAGCATGGTGGCGCCGCCGTTGGACGCGGGGGCGGCCAGCCGGATGTGGGCGTTGGTGGCGATCACCGGGACGCCGTCGGGGCGGGCCGCGGCGAGATCGGCCGGGGTGTGCTCGGTGCCCCCGGTCAGCGGTGCACCGCCGGCGGTGCGGCGGCCGACCGCCTGCTCGCGGTGCTCCAGCGGCAGGCTCTCCCAGTGGTCGAGGAGCATGCGGATGCGGCGGACCACCACGTACGAGCCGCCCCGCAGCCAGGGCGGGGCGTCACGGTCGGTAACTGTGATCGCCGCGAGCGCCCGGGCGTCGGCGGGGTCGGGGTTGGCGGTGCCGTCGGGCTGGCCCATCAGGTTGCGCGGGGTGGTCCCGGGCGCGGCGGTGCCGGGCGCCAGGGTGAAGCCGGACATCAGCCAGCGCGGCGTGGCGTCCCCCCGGGCCAGGCGCTGCACGGTGCGCAGGGCGTGGACGGCGACGAGCGGGTCGTCGGCGGCGATCTGGACGAAGAGGTCGCCGCCGCCGCGGGCCCGGTCCAACTGCTCGCCGGGGAAATCCGGCAGGGGAGCGAGGGCCTCCGGGCGGGCCGCGACGAGCCCGAGGCGGTCGAACAGCGAGGCGCCGAACCCAAAGGTGACGGTGAGTGAGGCCGGGCCGATGTCCAGGGCGATGCCGGTGTCGGACGGCCGGGCGGTGGGCAGACGGCCCGACGCGGGGTCGGCGGACGGCGGGGCGAGATCGTCGCCGACGGCCGCGCCGCGGCTCATCCGCTCGGCGGCGGCACTCCAGCGGCGCAGCAGGGCGGCGGTCCGGGGCCGGTCCGCCTCCGCGGCGAGGTCGAGACCGACGAGGTGGGCGTGCGTCTGGCGGCGGTCCAGGATTCCGGCCTGGTGGGTGCCGTGGAACGGGACGGAGGTCCGTCCCGGGCTCGGTTCCTTCTCCCGGCCCGAGCCCGATGCGGCGGTGACGGCCGCGGTGGTGGCGGCTCCGACCGCGGCGCCCCCGGCGAGGAGGGCGGCCAGCCCGCCGGCGCCGAGTACGGCCCGGCGGGCCGGCCGCGGAGGGGCGGCGGCGTCCTGCCCCTCCGGCGAACCGCCGGGCGGGCCGCTCGGTGCAGTCGGTACCGGCTCGGCGGGCACCGGCTCAGTGGGTACCGGCTCAGCGGGCACCGTCGACCACCGCGTCGACGGTGCCGACCCACAGCTGGTTCAGCTCCGAGACGTAGCGGCCGCCCTTGGTGTCCTGGGGGACGACCAGCCGCGGCCCGGCGGCGTCGTCGAAGGGCTTGCCGTCCTCGGAGACCGCCAGCAGGACCTGGCTCTTGGCGAAGCCGGGGTCGAGCTCGGCCCAGGCGAGGACGGCCCGGTAGTCACCGCCGCCGGTGGCCACCACGACACCGCGCAGGAACGGGTTCTTCTTGCTCTGGTCGAAACGGGGCGCGGCCGCGGTGAGCACGGTGTTCAGCAGCGCGCCCTCGTAGGTGTGGGCCTGCGGGCCCTTGGCGCTGGTGAACTCGACCGGCACCGACACCTGGGGCAGCTTGCGTACGTCGGCGACCGTGACGGTGTAGGGCTTGTCCACCTGTCCGGTGATCCGCACCTCGCCCGGCTTCAGCGGCGTGGCGGAAGCGGTGGGGGCGGCAGCGGTGGTGCCGGTGGCAGAGGTGTCAGAGGTGGCGGCGGTGCCGGTGGGTGTGGCTGCCGCGGACGACGACCGGTCCGAGCCGGCGGATCCGCTCGCACACCCGGCCAGCGGCAGGGCGACGAGCGCCGCGGCGGCGAGGCAGACGGCCGGACGTGCCGCTCCGCGCCCTCCCCTCCCCCGCCGGCGCCGGTCGGCAGAGCTGTTCTCGCGGCGGTCTCGCATGGACTGTTCCCTCCCGGACGGCCCGGACGCGCGTGACTGCGCGCACCGCCACGGGGACGCGGAGTGCATTGCAGATGCGAGCCTGATGCCTGCTTCTATGGCGCATGTGCCATGGGAAAGGTAGTGGATCGCCAGCATCTGCCAACAGTCTCCGAAGCCTGGTCGATCCGCCGCAAGATCGGCCCGCAGGCTGGAGGAAGCGACACTTCCGCCACCGCAGGGAAGCGGTCCTGCCCGCCGGGCAGGGGTGGGCGGGCGCTGACGCCCGCCCAGCGCCGGCCGCACTGAAGCGCACGGCATCTCGCCCCCGGCCCGTCGGTGAAGGACGCCGACCTTCCCGGGGACTGCGCCGTCCGCTCGGGCCGGACAGGGCCTACGCGGCGGGGCCGGGGGCGGCCCCGCTCCGTACGACGGGCCGGTCCGGCCGTCGGGTCACCGGCCGCCGCGTTCGTTGAGGCAGAGGATGTTCCCCTCACTGTCCTTGAACCAGGCCGCGCGCATGCCTTCGGCCTCGGCCACGCCGTTGACCGTCTTCAGGCCGGGCATGTCGTACTCCTCGAAGGTGACTCCGCGACCGCGCAGTGCGGTCATCGCGGCGTCGAGGTCGTCGACCTTGAAACTGGCCAGGGTGTGCGCCGCCTGGCCCGCGCTCGGGGTCTCGTAGATGCCGAACTCGGTGCCGCCGCACTCGAACGTCAGGTCCTGTCCGCTGTCGTCGCTGAGCTTCAGGCCGAGGGTGTCCGTGTAGAAGCTCTTGGCCCGTGCCATGTCGGCTGCCGGGATGATGGCCACCAGTGGTGCGTCTCCAAGCATGTCCATCGCCTCCTCCTACTCACCAGGCTAGGCCCTGTCCGGCCGCTCGCAGGTCGACGCCGGCGCGGTCGGGTTCCGGCGCGACGGTGGCCCCGGTTGCGTCGCCGACGGCGGCGATCCGGTCCGGGGCGGTCTGCGGCCGGGGTGCGATGCGTCCCCGAACAGTGCGTCCTCGAACGGACCGCCCGCCGCCGTGCAGCCGTCGCCCGGGCGGGGTGTGACGCCGGCAGGTCCCCGGCCGCTGAGCAGACGTGGGCCCTGTACTGCTCCGGGCCTGCGCGAGTTGCGGAGAGAGGGGGGGTCCACCGGGCGGACCGACGCGTCCACCCGGATCTGGCGCAGAAGAGGATTCCGTCCGTCCCGTCAGGCGAGTGCCGATGAGCGGCATTCGCCTCGAAGTCGTGCCCGGAATTCACCTGCATTTCTGCTGAATTCGCGTCAGTCGCCTACTGAATTCGGTTTCGCCGGGCAAGCGGCGTGCACTGGCGGGATTCCGCCAACGCCGCAATGCGGCCCGTCGGCGAGAGGGGCCGATGCGGCAGCCCCGGCGCGGACGTCGCGGTGGCGGGCCGCCGGTGCGCGGCTCCCGCTGCCTGCAGGGATGCGCCCGGCGACCACCGGTCACCGGCCGGCCGGGGGGCGGGCCGGCTGGCGAGCTCCTGCCAATCACCGCGAGCGCTCTGTTCGCCGGACCTGATTGTTCGTCATGATTCCGGCCACCCGGCGCGACCGGCACCCGCACTTCCCCGCACCGACGGGTGCCGACGGTCGCACGGACGCACGTCAGCGCCCGCTCCGCCCCAGTGCGCGCCAACCCGGCGCCTCGGAGCGCGGCGCGACCGCGCACACGCGGTAGACACGGAAGGAACCTTCGTGAAGCGTAAGCTCGCCCTCGGAGCCGTTCTGTCCGCCTCGGCCCTGCTGGCCGGCGTGATCCAGGTCAGTGCCGGCGTGGCACACGCAGCCCCCGCGCCCGACGCCACGGCCCGCGCGCTCGGCCTCACCGGCCAGGAGCGGCTCGTCGCGAAGAGCACCGTAGTGGACGCCGACGGCACCCGCCACCTCCGCTACGAGCGCACCTTCGCCGGCCTGCCGGTGCTCGGCGGCGACCTGATCGTCCACCAGGACGCCAAGGGGGTCGTCAAGTCCACCGACCGCGCGGTCCGCGGCTCCGTCGCGCCGGCCTCGCTCACCCCGAGGCTCAGCGCCTCGCAGGCCGCCGACACGGCGACCGCCGCCGTGCGCGCCACCGTCGGCATCGCCGACGGCGACGAGCCGGCCCTCGTCTCCGTCGACCGGGCCGGTACGGCGCAACTGGTCGTGTGGGCCGCCTCCGGCACCCCGCGGCTGGCCTACCGGACCACCGTCGAGGGCATGCGCGCCGACGGCACGCCGAGCAGCATGCTGGTCGTCACCGACGCCGCCGGCGGCGAGGTGCTCTCCACCCACGACCAGGTGCAGACCTCGAACGCGACCGGCTCCGGCAAGGGCGTGTTCGTCGGCAACGTCACGCTGACCACCAACTGGACCGGCTCGACCTACGAGCTCAAGGACAACACCCGCGGCGGCCAGTACACCGTCGGGCTGAAGAACAAGCAGAGCGGCCAGGGTGCGCTCTTCACCGACGCCGACAACGTCTGGGGCGACGGCACGGCGGCCAACAGCCAGTCCGCCGCCGTGGACGCCCAGTTCGGCGCCGGCGCCACCTGGGACTTCTACAAGTACACCTTCGGCCGCCTCGGCATCCGGGGCGACGGCGTCGGCGCCGTCAGCCGCGTCCACTACGGCAGGAACTACGTGAACGCGTTCTGGTCCGACGCCTGCTTCTGCATGACGTACGGCGACGGCGCGTCCAACCGGAACCCGCTGACCGCCCTCGACGTCTCCGGCCACGAGATGAGCCACGGCGTCACGTCCAACACCGCCGGCCTGAACTACTCCGGCGAGTCCAGCGGCCTGAACGAGGCCACCTCCGACATCTTCGGCACCGGCGTCGAGTGGTACGCCAACCTGCCCGCCGACACCCCGGACTACCTGATCGGCGAGCTGATCGACATCAACGGCGACGGCACGCCGCTGCGCTACATGGACAAGCCCTCCAAGGACGGGCGCTCCGCCGACTCCTGGTCCTCCGGCGTCGGCAACCTGGACGTGCACTACTCGTCCGGCGTCGCCAACCACTTCTTCTACCTGCTCTCGGAGGGCAGCGGCGCCAGGACCATCAACGGCGTCAGCTACAACTCGCCCACCTCCAACGGCTCCACCGTCACCGGCATCGGCCGGGACAAGGCGCTGCAGGTCTGGTACCGGGCGCTGACCGTCTACATGACGTCCACCACCAACTACGCGGGCGCCCGCACCGCCACCCTCAAGGCCGCCACCGACCTCTACGGCGCCGGCTCCGCCGAGGCCGCGGCGGTCGCGGCGGCCTGGTCGGCGGTCAACGTCAACTGACCTGCGGCAACGGCCCGATCCGTGACGGCGGCCGCCAGTCCTGCGGCACCCGCTCCAGGACGCCCCCGGCGAAGACCTCGTAGAGCGGCAGGGTCTCCAGGTGGACGTAGCCGATGTGGCAGTCGCAGACCGGCAGCGGGCAGGGGCGGGCCCGGAGCTGCGCCCGGTACGAGCCGTCGTACAGGTTGCCGAGGACGTCCCGGACGAAGTGACAGCGGCGGACGGTGCCGTCGCCGTCGACCGACAGCACCGACTCGCCGGTGCGGCAGGGGAGGCCCGCGCTGGGGTGGGCGTGCCGGCTGTACCCGAAGTGCGGGTCGAGGGCCTGCCAGTCGGCGGCCTCGGCGTCCGCGTAGGTGCGGCCCTCGGCGGCGTTGATCCACAGGTAGACCGCGGGGGCGAGCTCGGCGCGGAGCCGGCGGGCTGCCGACAGGTGCTCGGGCTCGCCCACCACACCGACGCTGTACCGCACACCGAGCCGGTCGAGCTCCCGGCACTTGGCGACGAAGCGCTCGTGGCCGACCTGCCCGGGGTGGTACGTGACCCAGAGCGCGAGGGAGGTGAGGTCCGCCTCGGCCAGCCAGTCGGTGCGGCCGCTGAGGTTGGTCTGGATCGCCACCCGGCGGACGTGCGGCAGACGGCTCAGCTCGACGAGGGCGCGCCGGTACCAGGACCGCACCAGGCCCTCGCCCCACGGGGTGAACAGCAGCGACAGCGTGTCACCCGTGCCCGCCCTGTCCGCGACCCAGCCGGTGAACCGCTCCAGCGCGGCGCGGTCCGTCCGCAGTTGCTCCGGGGTGTCGCGCCGCTTCGCGAACGGGCAGTACGGGCAGTCGTAGTCGCAGGAGGCGAGCGGGCCCCGGTAGAGCAGGGACAGGTCGAGGCCGCCGCCGGGTGCGGCGGGGGCGGGTGAGCCGGCGGGGGCGTCGCCGGGTCCGGGGCCGCGCGCGGGCATGCCGAGGAAGGTCATTTCGTCTCGTACTCCGCCATCAGCCGGTGCACCTCGGGGGAGAAGAGCATCGGCCCGACCGCGTCCGAGTGCGCCAGCCCCTCGGGAGAGAGCACCAGCCGCCGACCGCCCCCGTCCGCCAGCCAGCCGCGCGCCTCGAACGCGGCCAGCTCTACCGGGAAGTCCTCGGCGGGCGCGGAGCCGAACCGGGCCCGGTAGTCCGCCACCTCCATGCCCTCGGCCTGGAGCAGCGACTGCAGGAGGTGACGCCGCCGGGCCTCCTCGGGCGTCGTGTACCGCCCGTACTCGGCGCGGTGGAAGTCCTCGGTGGCCACGTACGCGTCGATGATGCCGCGGACCTCGGTGGCGTCGACGGCGTAGTCGAACGAGTAGTGCAGCTGCGAGGTGTAGGAGCGGGCTCCGCAGCCGAGGCCGACCATGCCGTCGGTCTGGCATGCGTACTCGCCGGCGGTGGCCTGCGGGGACGCGGCGCGGCGGAACATCCGCATCGAGACCTGCTGGTAGCCCCGGTCGAGCAGGTGGTCGCGGCCGGCCCGGTAGAGCGCGAGCCGCCGGGCGTCCCAGGCGGCCGGGCTCTCCGGCTCACCGCGCCGGGCCAGGCCGGTCAACGGCCGGACGTACAGCGGGTAGAGGTACAGCTCCTCGGGCTGCCAGGCGAGGGCGGCGTCCAGCGAGTGCCGCCAACTGGCCTCGGTCTGGCCGTCGATGCCGTAGATCAGGTCGAGGTTGAGGACGGGGAACCCGGCGGCGCGGATCCGCCCGAGGGCGGCCTCGACCTCGGCACGCTTCTGCGGGCGCACGGCCGAGCGGGCCTCGCGGTCGATGAAGGACTGCACGCCCAGGCTCAGGCGGGTGGTGCCCCGGGCGGCCAGCACCTCCAGCCGGTCGGCGGTCGCGGTGGCGGGGGAGGCCTCCACGGAGAGCGGGACGGCCTGGAGGTCGGCGCCCATCCGCTGCTCGGCGATGTCGCAGAGCCGCTCCAGCTCACCGGCCGAGAGGTAGGTGGGCGTCCCCCCGCCGAACGCGGCCAGCGCGAACCTGGCGTCGCCGGCCAGCGCCTCACGGACGGCGGCGGCCTGGCGGTCGAGCGCGTCCAGGTAGGCGGTGGTCAGGCCCTCGGGACTGCCGATCCGGGTGAACAGGTTGCAGAAGCCGCAGCGCACCTCGCAGAACGGGATGTGCAGGTACAGCGAGAGGGCGTGCTGCGGCTCACCGGCCCAGAGCTCGCGCAGTGGCGGGCGCTCCGGCAGCGCCCGGTAGGCGGTCTTGTGCGGGTAGGCGTAGACGTACGACTGGTACGGCGAGCCGGCCGCACCGGCAGCGGTGGGCGTCGGGGCGGGTGAGGTCACGGGGGCGGCCGGGCCGGCCGAGGTCACGGGGGCCGCCGGGGTGCCGGCGGGGGTGGCGGTCATGCGGTGGCTCCGGTGGCGGCGGTGGTGGCGGGGATGGTGAAGTGCGCGTAAGGGACCGTCCAGACCACCTCGTGGCCGATCCGGTGGCCGGTGTAGCCGTCCTCGCCGTAGGCCGTGCCGTGGTCGGAGCAGACGATCGCGAAGCACGGACGGCGCGCGCTCAGCGCGGCGAAGAGCCGCCCGATGTGCGCGTCCACGTACTCGAGCGCGGCCGCGTGGCTGGCGCGGGAGTCCCCGTCCTCGCGGGTCGCGCCGGGCAGGTGGAACCAGTTGGGCTGGTGCAGGGCCGACACGTTGAGGAGGAGGAAGAGCGGCTGCTCCGCAGGCTGTTCGGCGGCCACCCGTTCGGCCCGGGCGACCTGCGCCTCGAAGGAGACGGGCGAGGGAACGCCCATCTCGGGCTCCCAGTGGCTCTCCTGGAACAGGCCGGGCAGCACCGAACCCAGGGCGCCCTGCTTGTTGAAGAACCCGACGCCGCCGATGCAGACCGTCCGGTAACCGGCCGCGGCGAGGGCGCTCGGCAGGTCGGGCGTGTCGAACACCCAGGTGCGCGGGGCGGTGGTCTCCGAACCGGCGAAGCGGGCCGCGAACAGCCGCGGGTGCGGCCCCTCGGGGGAGGCCGGGGTGGGCAGGAAGCCGGCCAGGATCGCCTGGTGCGCGGCGTAGGTGAAGCTGCCGGGCGAGTGCCGGCGCTCCCACCGGCCGCCGGGGAGGTGGGCGGCGAGGTTGGGGATCCGGCCTGCCGCCGCCAGCTCCTCGGCGACGTCGAAGCGCAGGGTGTCGAGGGTGACCAGGAGCAGGTCGTGGCTGCCCACCACGGCGTTCATGTCGGGCGCGGCGTCGACGAGGGCGGCGGTCGCGGCGGCGGTGGGCGCGGTGGCGGTCGCGTCCGCGGCGGTGGCGGTCGCCGTGACGGCGCTCGGGACCGCGGCCGTGTCGGTGGTCGTGGCGGGGGCCGTCACGGTCGGGCTCGTGTCGGCGTCCGCGCGGTGGTGGGCAGGCGGGTGCTGGTGGTTCATCTGATCGGTTCCAGGCGTGTGCGGTCGGCCGGTCCGGGCCGGCCGTCGGGGTCGGTGCGGGGGTCGGTGCGGAGGAGTGCGGCGAGCTGGGCGGCGTAGGTGTCGAGGCCCTCGGCCGGGCCGCCGGGCAGGCCGGTGAGGTTGGGCAGCAGGTCGCCGAAGGCGTTCACCTCGCCGACCAGGCCCCGCCGCCAGCCGCCGGCCGGCAGCACGTCGACGCCGACCATGGGGGAGTTCGGGAAGCACGCGGCGGCCCGCTCCGCCGTCTCCAGCAGGGCCGGCCAGGCGTCGCCCGCGGCCTGCTGCGCGAGGTCGAGGCTGCCGCGGGCGCCGCCGAGGTGGAGGTTGGTGATCGGCTGGGTGCTGGTCCGCACCACGGCGTGGGTGGCACGCCCGCCGATCACCACCACCCGCAGGTCCGCCGAGCGCCCCGACTGCGAGGACTTCGGGATCCACTGCTCGACGTGCAGACCGTCGGGCGCGAGGCGGTCGACCAGCTCGGCCACCGTTCGCTCGTCCCGGTGGCGCCGCACCCGCAGTGAGTTGTACAGCCGGCCGTCCGCCGACTCGACCGAGGTGGTGGCCAGGACCTGCCCGCGCGGGCCGAACTCCAGCGCCACCACCCCGGATGCCGAGGAACCGTGCACGGGCTTGACGAAGACGCGGCGCAGCCCGGCCGCCCCCAGCCGGGCCCGCAGATCCTCCCAGCCCGCCACGGGCGGGCCGGCCAGAGCCTGTGGGACGGGCACTCCGGCGGCGGCCAGCCGGGTGTGGGTGCGGCGCTTGTCGAACATCACGGCGATCTCCTCCGGGTCGCCGAGCAGGCTGACGCCCGGCACCCGGGCCACCGCGCGCAGGGCCGCGACGACCCCCGCGTACCAGGCCGCCCCGCCCTCGACCCTGGTGGGCTCGTAGCCGGCACCCAGCACCGGTCGGCGCAGCAGCGCGTCCACGGCCTCGTCCTCACCCGGGGAGTCGATCCGCAGCAGGCTGCCCTCGGGCACGCGGTACGTGCCGCGCAGGACGTCGATCCACGGCACCACGACCGGTTCGGGCAGGCCGGCCGCCCGGGCCGCGGCGGCGAACAGCGTCACCCGCCGGTGGCCCGGGTTGCCCAGGACGGCCGGCCGGCTACTCGGCGACCGCGACATAGCGGTCCTCCGGGTCGTCCTCGTGCTCGGCGTCGGAGAGGTCGATGTCCACGCCCGGAAGGGCCTTGCGCAGCCGCTCCTGCATCGGCTCGGTGAGGTAGTGGTGGTGCAGGTCGAGCGCCCGCAGGTGGGTGAGCGGCTGGCCCTCCAGCAGGGCGGCGGCGCCCTCGTCGCCGAGGATGCCCATGGAGAGGTTCAGGGACTCCAGCCGGGCCACGACCGGGGCCTGGGCGACGGCGGCGGCGATCTCGTCCTGGATCTCGCTGTTGGCCAGACCGAGGTGGCGCAGCGCGGGGAAGCGGGCCCCGTCCAGGACGGGGGCGAGGTCGCCGAGGCCGGCGTCGCCGCCGTACTCGTCGACGCCGAGCCAGAGGTCGAGCCGCTCCAGCGCGGGCAGCTCGGACGCCATCACCGCCTCCACCACCGAGCTCGGCAGGCCGCCCGCCTCGAACCGCAGGACCCTCAGCCGGTCGTGCCGGAACGGAGTCAGCGCCAGGTCGGTGCCGCCGCGCACCACGAGTTCGGTGAGCTGCGGGAACGCCGTCGGCAGCGGGGTGACGTCGGCCATCTCCAGCCAGGAGATCTCGCACTCGTCGTACGTCACGTCGGCGACGAAGAGCGCTTCGAGCGCCGGGAACAGCCCGGCGTCGCGGACGAGTGCCGCGAGCGCGGCGGTGACGGGCTCGTAGTCCTCGTCCCACCAGGGGCCGATGACCAGAGCCTTCACCGCGGACGGGTCGACGGCGGAGCCGAAGGCCCGCCAGGAGTCCTCGAACCCGGTGCCGGAGCCGTAGTCCACCGCGATCCGCCAGGCGACCGCGTCGGCGGCGGGCAGCTCGCGCCGGTCACCGGGATCGGCGGAGAACGCGAACACGGGCAGGCCGTGGAACTCTTCGATGTGGCGGGAGACGGCCATGGTTTCTCCTGGCGGCGCTGGTGCTCGGCTGGGGTGCGGGTGCGGGTGCGAGGGCAGGGACGGGCGGTCGGGCCGGTGGCCCGGCCCGCTCGGCGGTGTCGGCTACTCGGCCACGGCGACGTACCGCCACCGGTCGTCCGGCTTGCCGGGCACGGAGAGGTCGACCGCCACGCCGGGCAGGGCCTGGCGCACCCGCTCCTGCATCGCCTCGGTCAGGAAGTGGTGGTGCAGATCGAGCGCCCGCAGGTGGGTGAGCGGCTGGCCCTCCAGCAGGGCGGCGGCGCCCTGGTCGGTGAGGACGCCCATGGAGAGGCTGAGCGATTCCAGCCGGGCCACGACCGGGGCCTGGGCGACGGCGGCGGCGATCTCGTCCTGCATCTCGCTGTCCTGGAGACCGAGGTGGCGCAGCGCCGGGAACCGCGAGCCGTCCAGGAACGGCGCCAGGTCGTCCAGGGTGGCGTCGCCGCCGTAGCCCGCCACACCGAGCCAGAACTCCAGCCGTTCCAGCGCCGGGAGATCGCTGCCCGCCACGGCCCGCAGCACCCGGGCCGGCAGGCCGCCCGACTCGAAGCGCAGCGCGCGCAGGTGCTCGTGCCGCACCGGCTGCACCCCGATGCCCTCGCCCTCGACCGTCTCCCCGGACGCGCCGCGCACCACCAGCTCCCGGAGCAGCGGGAACGTGGTGAGCACCGGCGTGATGTCGACCATGTCGATCCAGGAGATCTCGTTCTCCTCGTACGTGATGTCGCCGACGAACAGGCCGCGCAGTGCCGGCAGCCGGTCGGCCGACGCGAGGACGGCCGCCAGCGGTTCGGCGAAGCTCTCCGGCCCGTCGTGCGACCACTCGCCGATCACCACCGCGGTGACCCGCTCGGTGGCCACCTTCTCGACGAAGTGCTCCCAGAGCTCCACGAACGTCCACGACGAGTCGAACTCGATGCCGACCTTCCACGCGACCGACGCGGCGTCGGGAAGCTCGCCGTCCTGCTCGACCGCCTGGTAGAGGTCGAAGACCGGCAGGCCGTGGAACTGCTGGATGTGCTCGTTGACCGTCATGCGCTGCTCCTCCGGGGTCGGGACCGAACAGATGTCTACCAGTCGGGTCGGACAATCCGGCGGCGGGGGCGCATTCCGGGCGCGTTGTCAGACCCTTGGCCTACGTTCCGACCGTGGAGTTCCGGCGTCCGGTCGGACCGGTGTGGAGGGCTGATGTACCGCCAGGGTGATGTGCTGATCGTGCCGGTGGAGGAGACGGCGGTGCCGCCGCGGGTGGCCGAGCTGCCCGGGCAGCCGAGGGACGTGCGGGGCCGGCTGGTGCTGGCCCTGGGCGAGGTGACCGGCCACGCGCACGCCGTGGTCGGCCCGGGGCAGCTGCGGCGGGAGGCCGGCCCGTTCGGCGCGGCCTGGCTGCACCTGCCCGAGGGCGGCCGGGTGGTGCACGAGGAGCACGCGGCGATACCGCTGCCCAAGGGCTGGTACCGGGTGGTCCGCCAGCGCGAGTACGTGCCGGGCGCGGTGCGGATGGTCGCGGACTGACGGGGCGGTCACTGCGGAGGGCGGCCGCCGTGGCGTCGAGCGCCGGGGCGTCGGCCGCGCCGTCGGCAGTGGGCCGCGAGCGGAACGGGAAACGGGAGTCGGACGGCCGGGCGCAGTGCCCCGGCCGGGATCGGAGCTGGTGATGGTGACGGATCAGGCGGTACTGCCCGCCGAGGCGGCGGGGCGCTGGCGGGCGAGCGCGGCAGCCACCGGGACGGCCGACCGGGCCGCGGTCGAGCGCGCGGTGCGGGCCGCCTACCGCGCGGCCGGGCTGGCCGAGCCCGCGGACATCCGGTGGTTCGGCTCGCCGGTCGCGGCGGCCGGGGCGGCGCTGGAGCTGCGTGCGGAGGGCGCGGTGAGCGTGCGCGAGGCGGTCCGTACGGCGCCCTGGGAGGCGGCCCGACGGCAGGCCGTCGAACGGGTCGGCGCGGCCGGATGGTCGGAGCTGTGGGCCCTCACCGGCGGTGAGCTCGGCCCGGTCGCCAACGCGCTGGCCGACCGGATCCGCGACGCCGTGCTCGACGAGCTCGCCCCCGAGCCGGACCGGGAGCACAGCGGGCAGGCCGAGGTCGCCGAGGCCCGGCAGCGACGGACCGCCGCCCGGCTCGCCCTGCTGGACGGTGTCCGCGGCCAGCACGACGCACCCTGGTTCGCCGCGTTCGAGGCGGCGGGCGTCCCGCTCGGCGAATCGGCTGCCACCGGTGCCGGCCCGGACGCCGCGACCGCCGGCCTGGCCGCGATCGCCGGCGTCGCCCGCGGCGCCGGCTGGTGGTGGCCGTACGAGGGCGTGGCCCTGGTCAGCGAACGCCCGGTCGCGCTGCACCGCGACGAGGCCGGCCGGCTGGACCGCGCCGACGGTCCGGCCCTGGAGTTCGCCGACGGCTTCGCCCTGCACGCCTGGCGCGGCATGCCCGTCCCCGCCGAATTCCTGGCCGGCCTGGGCGAGGTGACTGCCGAACGGATCCGGACCGAGGAGAACGCCGAGCTGCGCCGCGTCCTGCTGGAGCACTACGGCTACGAGCGCTACCTCGCGGACTCCGGCGCCGAGCCGCTCCACCGCGACGAGACCGGTGTGCTCTGGCGGATCCAGCTCCCGGACGACGAACCGGTGGTGATGGTGGAGGTGGTCAACTCCACCGCCGAGCCGGACGGCACGTTCCGCACCTACTGGCTGCGCGTCCCGCCGAGCACCCGCACCGCCCGGGCCGGCGTGGCCTGGACCTTCGGCATACCGGAGGCGGACTACCGCCCGGAGCGCGAGACCTGAGCACTCCCTCGGCTCCGGTCGATCCTGCCTACCGGAAGGCCGGGGCGTTGCGGCGCGCCCAGTCGGCGAAGGTGCCGGCCGGGCGGCCGAGCACCTGCTGCACGTCCGGGCTGACCAGCCGCTCCTCGTCGGTCGGTTCGCCGAGGACGTCGAGGGTGCCCTCAGCGACCGGCTCCGGCATGAACTGCAGCAGGTGTGCCCGGGCGGCGTCCCGGCCGAGCTCCACGAAGTGCACCGGCTCGCCGAGCGCCGCGCCGAGGGCGTCCGCCTGCTCGCGCGGGGAGACCGGCGCGGGGCCGGTCAGCACGTAGGTCCGACCGGCGTGTGCGCGCCCGTCGCGCAGGACGGAGGCGGCCACCGCGGCCAGGTCCTCCGGGTCCACGGTGGGCAGGGCCATGTCGCCGAACGGCGCCGGCACGGTCCGCCGGGTCCGGACCGGCTCCGCCCAGGCGAAGGCGTTGGAGTGGAAGCCGCTCGGCCGCAGGACCGTCCAGTCGAGCCCCGACTCCCGGACCGCCTCCTCGTACGCCACCAGCGGTGCGTGCGAGACGGAGCCGGGCCGCGTCCCGGAGACCTGGGAGGAGAGCAGCACCACCCGGCGCACCCCCGCCGCCTCGGCCACGTCGAGCAGCGCGCCCGCGCTCTGACGGTCCGCGCCTGCCAGCACCTCACCGGAGAGGAGGAGGAACAGCGCCTCTGCCCCGTCCAGGGCCGGCCGCAGACTCCCGGCGTCCGTCAGGTCGGCCCGGTGATGTCGCACGCCCTCCGGCAGCGAGGCATCCGACGGTCGGCGCGAGACCGCCGTCACCCGCTCGCCCGCCGCCGCGAGCGCCTGCACCAGCGGCCGCCCGACATTGCCCGTCGCACCCGTCACCACGATCATCACAGCTGTCCCGTCTCTCCGTCGAATTCGTTGAACTCGCCTTACATCAAAGCGAGTTGATGCCACCTCGGCTCATCCCGTCCGCGGCGACAGGGAGACGCTAACAGCCTGCGTACAGTAGGTACCTAGAGGAAAGTGACCCGGCTCGGAGGGGGAGCGCTGTGGGCGAGGCGGACGGGGCGAAGGCGGCCTGGGCGGCGGCCGAGGGATCGACGGACCCGGGCCGGGCCTGCCCGATCGGCCCGGTGGTGGACCTGGTCTTCAGCCGCTGGACCACCCCGATCCTCTGGACGCTGAACGAGCACGGCCGCCAGCGCTACGTGGAGCTGCAACGCCGGGTCACCGCGATCACCCCGAAGGTGCTCACCCAGCGCCTGCGCCAACTGGAGCGCGACGGCCTGGTGCAGCGCACCTACCACGCCGAGGTGCCACCGCGCGTCGAGTACGAGATCACCGAGCTCGGCCGCAGCCTGGCCCCGCTGTTCGCCAGCCTGGTCGAGTGGTCCGCCGCCAACCTGACCCGCGTCGAACAGGCCCGCCAGGACTACGACGACACACCAACCCGCTGACCACACCACCGGCCGCCGAGCAGGCCATCCGGCCCGGTTCCACGCGATCCCTCGGCGGCTCCTACACTTCCGGACCGTGACGGAGCGAACGGAGAACAACCGGGCGGAGGGCCGACGGGGCGTGGTGCAGAGCGAGCAGTTGTCCGGCCTGACGCCCGCCGAACAGCGTCAGGTCGCGGCGTTGGTGCTCCGGCAGTGGCGAGCGCCGCTGATCGCATGCGAGCCGGATGAGGTCTGGGGAATCGACAGGTCCGTGCTGGAGTCGCTGTTCCGCCTGGCGGCCGAGGCCCCGGGCGAACAGCGGGACCAGGCCTACCGACAGGCCCTCGCCGTGCTGCGCACAGCCCCGCTGTTCACCTCCGAAGTCGACCCGGACACCGTCCAGCTCGTCCAGCTGGAGACCATCGGTAACCTGCTGACCTTCGGCGGGCTGCTGGAAGATCCGCCTACGGACAAGGTGGATCTGATAATCGAATCCTCTGCCGGCCTTGCGAGCTACCTCGACGGTCTCGTGGAGGACTCGTACCACTCCCACCCGTCGGAGCACGCCCATCGCCAGTACCTCGCCGACCTGGGGTACGAGGCGCACGGCCTGGGCTACCTCGCTGCGCGGCGCTCCGCCGTCGAGTCGGCCTGCCACCGGGGCCTCCGCTCCCTCCCCGACAGGGCCGGACTCCTCGACTCCTCCACCGGGCGCGAACTGCTCGGGCTGTGCGAGGACTTCGGCGCGGAGGTCGCCACGACGTTGCAGTGGATCCGCACGACCGGCCGCTGACTCTCGGACCGGGCCTTCGCGCGGGGCATGGGAAGATCGCGCCGTGACGGTCACCCTGCATGACTTCAATGGCAAGCACTCGTTGCCTTTCGATGCCGGTGGCCAGGCCGCGGATGCTGCCGTAGCCGCCACTGGGCACGAGCCGAACGGGTACTTCTGGGAAGGCCTCGTTCAATTCGCCTGGCCGGATATTGCCGAGCGCCTCGACTTCGACAGCGAGGCCGGCATGTTCTGCGCCATTGGGAGCCTGAGACACCTCACGAGGCTCAAGGCCGCTGTTGAACCCGTCATAACAAGCCCTGACGCAGTCCGCGAGATCATTGCCCGTGCGGAGACTTCAGGCTTTGAGTTCGACGACTGAGGGTCTGCCGTCGAGGCGAGCTTCGTCGTCTCCCATTCCACAGGGCCGTTGACCCACCCCTGTACGTCCTGACTTCTTCGGCGTCCCCTTGGCGTGGCCCGGTCTCGGGGGCGGTGGATTTCCGTTGTGAGGGCGGGGCGCTCGTGCTCATACTGTGCGCGATGGAGGAGACGACGGACATCGAAGAGCTGCAAGGGCTGGTGGCGCGCCTGGTTGGCAGCACGGTGGAGCGAGTGGACGTTCCGCCCGACAGGGGAGGCAGGTTCGGCCTTCAGCTCAGGTTGACGCGGCTGCGGGACGACGGGACGACGCAGACCCGGCTCAGGTGGCTGGGAGTGCACGCGGTGGCCTGGCGGCTGGACCGGGCTGCGGCGGAAGTGAACGCCGTGCTGGCCGCTTCCGGTGATGCCGAGCACCGGCTGGCCGCGGACCTCGCCGTGCTGACGGGCCGGGAGATCACGGAGGTGCGGATACGACCGCCGGGTTGGGACACCCGGATCAGTTTCGGCGGCCTTGAGCTGACGATCTTTCCCCTGTATCACCACGATCCTTCGGCGGCCCCGGACTGGACCTTCCGGATGCCGTCGGGCCGGCTGCTCGTCGTCGGCCCGGGGCCGCGTTGGGCGGTGACCTCATGACGGCCGTCGACCTCCCCGAGACCCATCGCCGGATCGGCCCACTGCTCGGGCAGCCCGCCTGGGACGTCCGGCGGGGCATCGGCAGCTTCGTGACGATGGAGTTCGGTGAGCCACTGCCACCCGACCGGTCGGGCCGGGTCTACGGCCGGTGGCATCTGTGGATCCAGATGGCCGCATGGCGGCTGGAGACGGCCGACCGGGTCCTCGTCGGTTCCGAGGACCAGGGACTCGAAGAGGCGCTCACCCGGCTGGAAGGCAGGCCGCTGACCAGCGTCGTGATCAAGCCGTCCACGCTGGAGACCCGGTTCGACTTCGACGGGCTACGGCTGGAGACCTTCCCGATGTACAGAAGGGATGGCGAGGAGGGGGAGCTCGACCACTGGCTTCTCTGGCTGGGCACCGGAGAAGTACTGGTGGCGGGCTCGGAGCTGACGGTGGAACCGGCCGGGGGTGACCGCGCGGGGCGGCGGTCACACGGGGCGGCGGTCACACGGGTCGGCGCATGAAGAGGCGTGGCCACCTGTCGAGGCCGTGGGCGGCTTCCCTGGCCCGGATGTCGAGTTGGTCCGGGCTGAGCAGGTCGTCTTCGAGCGGTCGGAACCCGCAGCGTGCGTAGTAGGGGGCGTTCCACGGGACGTCGGCGAACGTGGTGAGGGTCAGGGCCGGGATGCCGTGGGCCGCCGCCCGTTCGGCGAGGTGGTCCAGCAGCGAGCGTCCGATGCCTCGGCGTGCGCTGTCGGGGTGCACCGAGACCTGTTCGACGTGCAGGTTCCCGTCGACCTGCTCGGCGATGAGGTAGGCCACCGGAACGTCGGCCTCGTCGACGGCCACCCAGGCCAGCCCCGCCCGTTGGTATCGGGCGAGCTCGTCGAGCGGCAGCGGTTCGTCGTCCGCGATCTCCGGCATGCCGATGTCGCGGAAGCACCGCCCGGCCGCTCGCTCGATGTCCTGGAGCAGCGGCAGGTCCCCGGTGCGGACTTCTCGTATGCGCATGACCCGATTGTCCAGGCCGATGCCTCGCGCGGGAGGCAATTTCGGGGGTGCCCGCCGACAGCGCGCAGCCGGCCGTCTGCACCGGGAAGAGGCGCCGGCGGCCGGCGGGGGCCTCCGCCCGACAAGTCGGTTCGCCTCGTCCGGCGATACGCTGGAGAGGAGTCCGAGCGCCCGTCGAGAGTCTCCTCCGGCGGTTCGACCGCTGCGGTCCGACGGTGACGACGTGGGCGTCCGTCGCACGGTGGTCGTCGTGAGGGAGAACGGTTCCCATGGACCTGAACACCATCACCGAAGTCGTCCGGCGCCCGCCCGCCCGGCCCGGGCCGAACTGGCGCGAGGGCGATGCCTGGCTCGCGGGCGGCACGTTCCTGTTCTCCACCGAGCAGCCGAGCCTGCGCCGCCTGATCGACCTGACGTCCTTAGGCTGGGATCCACTCGTTCCGAGTGACGCCGGCCTTGAGATCGGTGCGACCTGCACCATCCGCGACCTGTATGCCTTCGAGCCGCCGCGCGACTGGACCGCGGGCACCCTGCTCGCCACGGGCTGCGAGGCGTTCCTGTCCTCGTTCAAGGTGTGGAACGCGGCGACCGTCGGCGGCAACATCTGCCTGTCGTTGCCCGCGGGCCCGATGATCACACTGACGGTCGCCCTCGAAGCCGGATACGAGCTGTGGGCTCCCGACGGCTCGACCCGCGTCGTCGACGCCCTCGACTTCGTGACCGGCAACAACCGCAACATCCTGGCACCCGGTGAACTGCTGCGCCGCATCAGGATTCCGGCGAGCGCCTTGCGCAAACGTGCCGTGCACCGCCGCTTCACCCTGACCCGTCTCGGTCGTTCGACGGTGTTCCTGGTCGGGACCCAGACACCCGGGACGAACGACCTGCTGCTCACCGTCACCGCCGGCACCACCCGGCCGGTGCGGATCGCCTTCGACAGCATGCCCGACGCCCGGACGCTTCAGCACAGCATCGACGTCGTCCCCGCCGACGTCTGGTTCGCCGACCCGAACGGGACCCCCGATCACCGGCGCCACCTGACCAAGCACTTCACCGAAGAGATCCGTCACGAACTCGTGGCTGGGGGCCCGGCATGACCTTCATCGTGAACGGCAGGAGCTTCGACGACGAGCCGGAACCCGGCCAGTGCCTTCGCACCTTCCTCCGCTCGCTCGGTCACTTCGGCGTCAAGAAGGGGTGCGACGCGGGCGACTGCGGCGCGTGCACGGTGTGGTTGGACGGCGAGCCGGTGCACAGTTGCATCACCCCCGCGTTCCGCGCGGACGGTCACGAAGTGACGACGATCGAGGGTCTTGGACCACCGGGCGACCTGCATCCGGTGCAGCGGCGGTTCCGTGACGCCCCGGGATTCCAGTGCGGATTCTGCACAGCCGGGATGATCATGACATCGGCGGCGCTCACCGAGGCTCAGACGGACGACCTGCCGAGGGCGCTGAAGGGCAACCTCTGCCGCTGCACCGGCTACCGGGCGATCGAGGACGCCGTGCGGGGCGTCACCGGCGTGGAGACGGCGGCCCCGGGGAAGGTTGTGGGGAGGAGTGTCGGCGCACCGGCGGCCGACGACGTGGTGACCGGCCGTGCCGAGTTCACCATGGACACGGCGCTCGACGGCATGCTGCACCTCAAGGTGCTGCACTCGCCGCACGCGCACGCCAGGATCGTCTCGATCGACAAGACCGCCGCACTCGCGGTCCCCGGGGTGCGCCGCGTCTACACCTGGGAGGACGTGCCCCGCAAGCGCTTCACCACGGCGATCCACACCGATCATCTCGTCGATCCGGACGACACCTTCGTCCTCGACGACACGGTTCGCTTCGTGGGCCAGCGCGTCGTCGCCGTCCTGGCGGACACGGTGGGGGCGGCGGAAGAGGGCTGCCGGAGGGTCGTCGTCGACTACGACGTCCTGCCGGCGGTGTTCGACCCCGAGGAGGCGATGGCCGAGGGGGCGCCGCAGTTGCACGGCACGGACGACCCGTTCGTCCGGGATCCCGTCCGCAACATCCTGCTGGAGATCCATGCGCACGTCGGTGACGTCGATGCCGGATTCGCCGACGCCGACGTGATCCACGAGGGCACGTACTTCTCCCCGCGCGTGCAGCACGCGCACCTGGAGACCCACGGCTCGATCGCCTGGACGGAGGACGGCCGGCTGAACGTGCGGACCAGCTCGCAGTCGCCGTCGATCGCCAAGGTCAAGCTCGCCTATCTGTTCGCCCTGCGGCCGGACCAGCTGCGGGTGTTCTGCAAACGCGTCGGCGGCGGCTTCGGCGGCAAGCAGGAGGTGATCTCCGAGGACCTCGTCGCGCTGGCCGCGCTGGACACCGGGCGGCCGGTCTGCTTCGAGTACACCCGCGAGGAGGAGTTCACCACGGCCTCGCCCCGGCATCCGATGTCGTTGACGGTCAAGCTCGGTGCGACGGCGGACGGGAAGCTCACGGCGTTGCAGGTCCGCAACGTGTCGAACACCGGCGCCTACGGCAACCACGGCGGTGAGACGCTGTACGCGGGCGGCGCGGCCGTCATGATCTACCGCTGCCCCAACAAGAAGTACGACGCCTTCGCCGTCTACACGAACACCGTTCCGAGCGGGGCGCTGCGCGGGTACGGGATGACACAGCCGGCGTTCGCCGTGGAATCGGCGATGGACGAGCTGGCCCGCGCCCTGCACCTCGACCCGCTCGAACTGCGGCGCCGCAACATCGTCCGACCGGGCGATCCGCTCGTGGCCCTGGACGACGGACCCGACGACGTGATGTTCACCGAGGACGCGCTCGCCCGGTGCATCGACCTGGTGGACGCCGCGCTGGCCGGTTCGGCGCACGAGCCGCCGCCAGGGCCCGACTGGCTCGTCGGGACGGGCGTGGCGAGTTCCCTGCACGAGACCGCACCCCCGACCGAGCACATCTCGGAGGCCTGGGTCACGCTCGGCGACGACCTGGTGTACGAGCTGGCGGTCGGCACGGTCGAGTTCGGCGAGGGCACCTCGACCGCCCATGTCCAGATCGCGGCCAATCAGTTGGGCACGACGCCGGAGCGGATCCGCCTGGTGCAGTCCGACACCGATCGCACGGGGTTCGACACCGGTGCCTTCGCGAGCGCGGGACTCTTCGTGGCAGGCAACGCCGTCCTCCGTGCGGCCAACGCGGTGCGGGACCGGATCCTGGAGTTCGCCGCCGCCCACACGGGCGTCCACGTCGTGATGTGCTCGATGGACGACGACGGCGTCGTCTGCGGCGAGCAGCGCGTCCCGCTGGCGGACCTCGTCGCCCTGGCCCGTGGCCGCGGCATCCGGTTCACCGCTGCCCGCAAGGCCTACGGATCGCCGCGCAGCGTCACGTCCAACACGCAGGGATTCCGGATCGCCGTCCACCGGGTGACAGGCGAGATCCGCATCCTCCACAGCGTGCAGGCCACCGACGCCGGTGACGTCATCAACCCCGCACAGGTCCGGGGGCAGGTGGACGGCGGTGTCGCCCAGGGCATCGGCTTCGCGCTGACCGAGAACCACCAGGTCGACGCGAACGGTGTCATGGTCAATCCGAACCTGCGCAACTACCGCATCCCCACATATGCCGACGTCCCCCGGACCGACGTGCTCCTGGTGGCGTCCTCGGACTCGGTCGGGCCGATGCGGGCGAAGGGCATGGCGGAATGCTGCATCAACCCGGTGGCCCCCGCCCTGGCGAACGCGCTCGCGGACGCCACGGGCGTCCGCTACCGCGCGCTGCCGCTGACCCCGGAACGGATCTACAGCCGGCTGAACGAAGACCGGCCGGTGTCGACGGCGGCCGGACCGAGATGAGCACCGTGAAGCCCCGGGACGGGGAAACGGCGGCGACGGCCATCCTCGGTCTGAAGGTGCGGCCGGGGCTGGAGCGTGAGTACGAGACGTGGCAGAAGGGCGTCAACGCCGCCGCCGCCGACTACGCCGGCCACCTCGGCGCGGAGGTGTCCCCGCCGACGTCCCTGCAGCCCGACTGGGTCGTCGTCTACCGGTTCGACTCGATTGCCCATCTGCAGGCCTGGATCAACAGCGCGACCCGTCAGAACCTGCTCGACGCCGGCCGCCGGTACTTCGACGGCCCGGGAACCCAGCAGGTCGTCAGAGGCGGCGTTCAGGCACCGGATCCGCTCGTGACCGCCGTGATCGCCCATCGCGTCCACCCCGACCACGTCGACGAGTTCCTCGACTGGCAGCAGCGCATGAGCCAGGAGGAACAGACCTTCGAGGGCTTCCGCGGTACGGAGCTCTTCCGCCCGATCGAGGGGATCCAGGACGAGTGGACCACGCTGTACCGGTTCGACAGCGCCGAACACCTGGACGCCTGGCTGACGTCGGGCACGCGGCGGAGGATCCTCGCCGAGGGCAAGAGGTTCAGCGAGTTCCGACTCCGGACGATCGACAACTCGTTCGGCAGCTGGTTCGCCTTCGAGGAGAACGGCAAGCAGGCGCCGCCACCGTCGGAGACCAAGACCGCCGTTGCCGTGTGGATCGGCCTCTACCCGACCGTCGTGCTGCTGACCCTCGCCCTGTCGCCGCTGGGGATGCCGCTCTGGATCGGGCTGCTGGTGGGAAACCTGCTGTCGAGCTTCATCATGAGCTTCCTGACGATGCCCTACTACGTGAACCCGCTGCTCAAGCGGTGGCTCCGGCCCTCACCCGGTGAGCCGCCGGCGAGGACCAACCGCATCGGTCTGGGCATCGTCGCCGGGGTGACGGCGTTCTGGGCCGTCGCCTTCTACCTCATCACGACCCGGTTCTGGACCCTGCCCTGACCCTCGGCAGGACGCGGACCGCGGCGGCCCGACGACGGTGAGCCGACGCTCATGAGCCGACGGTACGGGCCGGTGACGTCCCCGGCCCGTACCTGCGTGCCCGCCGGCCGGCTACCAGGTCCCACCGGCCACCAGGCCGTCCAGCTCGTCGCGGTCGACGTTGAGCGTCACCCCGCCGTACGTCTCGTCGGCACCGCCCCGGTACTGGTGGATGCGGTGGCCGGTCCACAGGTCGTCGGGCAGCCCGGCCTGCCCGCTGGTCGTGGGGCGGCCGTCCCAGCGGGCGTACCAGATCGCGTCGGGCAGAGGCGCACGGCCGGCCCGGGCGGCGGCGACGAGGTCGGCGATGCCGGAGCTCACGCTGGAGTAGAAGCCCGACCGGTACCCGGCTGCCCGAAGCGCCCGGGTCCAGCCGACGGTGAAGTCGACCACCGCCCGGCTGCACACCGCGTCGCCCGTCGGATACGCCTCCATGTCGAGGTACACCGGGCTGCCCGGCCCCAGACCCAGCACCTGCAGCGACGCCACCGCCTCGCCGGCCTCCTGTCCGCCCTGCTCCTCGGCCCGGGCCGGGTCGATCCGCAGCGGCTTGTCCTCCCGCTCGGCGCACGGTGCCTGGAGTCCGACGTGCGTGGGCACCAGTCTCCACCCCATCGCCCGGACCATGCCGACCCATTGCGGCGTCAACCGGGTCTGTTCGCAGGCGCGTTGGCTGCCGCTGCTGTAGATGTTCACCGCGCCGTACGGCGAGGCGATGCGCCAGGCGGACATGGCCTCCACCGGTGGGGCCGAGCAGGCGTCGAATCCGGCTCCGGTGAACCGGTACTCGGGCAGTCCGTCCGCAGCATCGTCCGGCGGCGCGGCAAAGGGCGCGGCAAAGGGCGCGGCAAACGGCGTGGGAACGGGCGTGGCAAACGGCGCGGCCGAGGGCGCGGGACGGGCGACCGGAGACGCCGCCGCCCGATCGGCAGCCGGATCCCACCTGCCGAGCGCGCTCGCCTGGGCGGTACCGGGAAGCATCACCAGCGCAACCGCGAGGAACGCAGTCCGAGAGAGAAGGTGCATCCCCCCGTCCTAGCCGCCCGCCCACACGTCTCCGGTGCCATCGTGCCGACGCGCCGCGTCCGTTCACCCGGAATCACCACCGTCCGGCCCCGGGCACCCGCCGCTCCGCCGCGCTCCGGCCACCTCCGGTAACCCCCCGTCACCTCGCCCCGCCAGAGGCAGAGGCAGAGGCAGCGGCAGAAGCAGAAGCAGAAGCAGAAGCAAGGGCGCGCGGCAGACGGCCCGGCGGTCGTCGCGTCGCGAGGCGATGGAGAACGCCGATGCGCCTGCCGGTCCGACCAGCTTCAGTCGGCCGGGGTGAGGCGGCTTCCGGTGGCCAGTCGGTGGAGCAGTCCGACGGTCTCCTTCTCGTGTGACGCGAAGGCTCCGTGGTCGCTGCGCCAGGTGAGCGCGTGGGTCGCGCGAGTGGCGAATCGGCCTTGCAGGTCCGGGTGCATGACGCGGTCCTCGGTGCAGAGCACATAGGTGCTGGGCCGGTGGTGCCAGGCGGCGCCGGTCGTCGGCTGACGGCCGGGGGCCATCAGCTGGGGGACGAGCTCGGCGGCGTGGCGGGCGCGTTCTTCCTCGCCGAGTTGGGCGTGGAACAGTCCGCCCGCAGCCTCCGGGTCGATCGTCGTCGTTCCGGCCGGATCACCGATCATGCTGGTCCCCAGGTCGGTGGCCGGTGCACTGGCGAGAAGGCCGAGTGCGGTCTCGCCGCGGTCGGGCATCATCGCGGCGAGGTACACGAGGTGGTCGATCTTGTGCGGCGGAAGGCCGGTGATGACGGCACCGCCGTAGGAATGACCGCACACGATGGCGGGGCCGGCCTCGGTCAGCTGGTCCAGCGCGGTCTCGGCCGCGGCTGTGTCGGCTGCCAGCGACCCGCGGTGCAGCTCGGCGACGGCCACGGCGACACCACGTGCGCGCAGCCCGGCCGCGACGCCGTCCCAAGCGCGACCGGTGTGCCATGCGCCGTGCACCAGCAGTACCCCTCGGGATGCTCGGGAAGGTGAGGAAAGGATCATGCGGCGCCTCTCGGTGTTCACTCGATTGCGGAGCAGGGGGGCGGAATGCGGACGACCATAAGAGCCACCGGCGAGGAAAAGGATTCGGCCGCTGTCGGGGCCGCGGAGGGCCCGGCGCGTGGCGATCCCCGGAGACACGGTGGCTCGTCGTCCGTGGGCACGCGCAGAACCCGTGGTGGCGAGGCGGGGCCACCGGGCCCACGGTCCTGCCGGGCCGGCGGTCGGTGGCTCCGGCTGCGGGCCCCGGGCCGGGCGACGGGACGAGCTCGGGCGACCGGTGCCCGTCCGGGCCAGTATGGGAGGGAGGCCGTGCGCCCGGTCCCGCACAGCGACGGCCTCACCGACAGGCCCGGCGTCGTCCCCCGGTGAACCGCGACGGGAAGGAGACGGTTTCCTTGGCACGAACTCCGCTGCTGGCCGTGCGCGGCATCTCCAAGCGGTTCGGCGCCGTCCAGGCGCTGAGCGACATCGACCTCGACATCGAGGAGGGCGAGGTGGTCGCGCTGGTCGGGGACAACGGTGCCGGCAAGTCCACCCTGGTCAAGGTCGTCTCCGGGGTGTCCGCGCCGGACAGCGGAGCGATCGAGTGGGAGGGGCGCAGCGTCGACCTCCGCAGGCCGCTCGACGCCCAGAACCTCGGCGTCGCCACCGTCCACCAGGACCTGTCACTGTGCGACAACCTCGACACGGTCGCCAACATCTTCCTCGGCCGTGAACTGCGCAGGTTCGGTGTTCTCAACGAGATCGAGATGGAGAAGCGCTGCCGCAGGCTGCTGAGCGTCCTGTCCCTCCGGATCCCCAGCCTGCGGGTCCCGGTCGGCTCGCTCTCCGGGGGCCAGCGTCAGAGCGTCGCCATCGCGCGCGCGATGATCGGCGAGCCCCGGATGGTCGTTCTGGACGAGCCCACCGCCGCCCTCGGGGTCGGTGCGACCGCCGTGGTCCTGGAACTGGTCGAGCGCCTGCGGGCGCAGAAGCTCGGCGTGCTGATCGTCAGCCACGACCTGGACAACGTGCGCGCGGTCGCCGACCGGGTGGCGGTGCTGCGCCTGGGCAGAAACGGGGGCTTCTTCGACACGAAGTACGCCACCCAGGAGCAGATCGTCTCGGCCATCACCGGCGACCACAGTACGGCCGTGACCCTGCAGCAGAGCCTGCTGCCGCACGGGCTGCCCGAGCAGGACGCCCTCGACGTCGCCTACCGCTACCTGCCCGCGCAGTCGGGCGTCGGCGGGGACTGGTTCGATGTCATCCCCTTGTCGGGCACCCGCGTCGCCCTGGTGGTGGGGGACATCGTCGGGCACGGCGTGCACGCGGCCGCCACCATGGGCCGTCTCAGGACGGCCGTGCACAACTTCTCCATGCTCGACCTGCCCCCCGACGACCTCCTCGCGCACCTCGACGAACTGGTCAGCCGGATCGACAAGGACGACGTCACCACGCGTGACGACCCCGGGATCACCGGAGCCACCTGCCTGTACGCGATCTACGACCCGGCGTCGCAGTACTGCGAGCTGGCCAGGGCGGGCCACCTCCCGCCCGCGCTCGTCACACCCGACGGCACCGTGGAGTTCGTCGACATGCCGGCCGGACCTCCGCTCGGCGTGGGCGGACTGCCGTTCGAGACCGCGCGGCTGCGGGTGCCCGATGACGGCCGGCTGGTCCTGTACACCAACGGCCTCGTCGAGGACCGGCAGTGGGACATCGACCGCGGACTCGAAGTGCTGCGCACGACGCTGGCGGACGCCGACCGGGCGCCGGAGGAGACCTGCGACGCGGTGCTCGACGCGCTGCGGCCCGCGAGCTCGACGGACGACGTCGTCCTCCTCGTGGCGCGGACCCGCGCACTGCCGGCCGACCGGATCGCCCGGTGGGACGTCCCGCCGGATCCGGCGGCGGTGGCGGGCATCCGGGCCGAGGCCGTTCGGCAGCTGGACGAGTGGGGGCTGGCGGAGCTGGAATTCGCCACGGAGCTGATCCTCAGCGAGCTGATCACCAACGCGATCCGCTACGGCGCCGGGCCGATCAGCGTCCGCCTCCTCCTGGGCCGGGCGCTGATCTGCGAGGTTTCGGACACCAGCAGTTCCGCCCCGCACCTGCGCTACGCCGCGGCCACGGACGAGGGCGGACGCGGGCTCTTCCTCGTCGCCCAGTTGGCCGAGCGCTGGGGTACGCGCTACACCCCCGAATGCAAGATCATCTGGGCGGAGCAGCTCTACTCGGGTCGGTAGCGGTCGGTAGCGGTCGGTCGTCGTTGAACAGCAGGGCGATGCCGTCGGAGCGGCGGGCCGGGGCCCGGCCCGGGAGCGCGCCGTCTCCCCGACGGCCCTGACGGGGCCGCCGCGCCCGGTGAGCGGATTCCGTCGCGGTCTACGCCGTACGGGCGGCCTGTCGCGAACCCCGCACGCGCCGGATGCGCCGGTCCGCGGGCGCAGCGCATTCTTGGAGGCATGGACGTCGAACGGCGCTCGGCCGACGCGAGGCCGTGGGGGCGCGTCCCGGCCCTGGTGCTGGTACCCGTCGCTCTCCTCGCGGTGCTCCTCGTGGTGATCGTCCGCTCGCCCGAGTCGGTTCGACTCGGTCCGCTGCTCGTGGTCGCCCCCGCGCTGACCCCGTCGTTCGCCGGTCCCCGGGTGACCGCCGCCGTCGCGGCGCTCACGGTCGCCGTCGGCGTCCTCATCGCCGTCCTGCGCGGTGGCGTGACCACCGGCAACCACCCGGCCCAGCTCGTCGCACTCGCCGCGCTGTCCATGATGATCGTGGTCTTCGCCGTGGTCCGGGAGCGCCGCGACCGGCAGCTCGCCCGTGCCCAGTCGGTGGCCGAAGCCGCCCAGCGCGCTCTGCTGCGCCCGATTCCCGAGCGGATCGGCCCGCTGCAGATCGCGACCGTGTACCTGGCCGCCGAGCAGGAGGCACAGATCGGCGGCGACCTCTACACGGCGACCCGCACGGGCGACGGGGCGCGGATGATCGTCGGGGACGTCCGGGGGAAGGGCCTGGCCGCCGTCGGGGAGTCCGCCCTGTTGCTCAGCGCCTTCCGGCTCGTCGCCGCCGACCACGCCACGCTGCCCGACCTCGCCCGGACGCTGGACCACAACGTCAGCCGGTACCTGGTCGACTTCGCCCAGACCGAGCGGGAAGCCGCCGAGCACTTCGTCACCGCGCTGTTCCTCGACATCCCCGACGACGCCCCGGTGGCCCGCATGACCAACTGCGGACACCCGCCACCGCTGCTGGTGCACCACGACCGGGTGATCGGCCTCGACGGCGCGGGTGCCGCGCCGCCGCTCGGCCTCGGCGTGCTGGCGGCCGACGACTACCCGGACGACACGTTCCCCTTCGAGATCGGGGACGTGCTCCTGCTCTACACCGACGGCGTGGTCGAAGCCCGGGACCGTTCCGGTGCGTTCTACCCGTTCGCGGAACGGGTCGCCCGCTGGGCCGGCAGCACACCGGAGGCGCTGGTCAACCACATCCGTCGCGATCTGCTGGCGCACGCCGGCGGGCGGCTCGGCGACGACGCCGCCGTCGTCGCCGTCCGGCGCACGGACGGGCGGTCCGGGCACCTCCTGCACGGGCTGTTGTAGCCGGCCCACCGTTGTGGCCGGCCCACCGCACGTCCGGCTCCGGGGTCAGGCCACCTCGGTCGGGGTCGTCGCGCCGGGCCCGGCCGGCGTCGCTCCCCGGCACGACCGAGCGGTGGAGCCTGCCGCAGCCGACCCGGTCTCCTGCGCGCGCAGGTACTCGGCGAGCTCGCCGGCGGCCGTCAGCATGGCGCGTCCGCGGTCGGTGAGGCGCTGCCGCCAGTCGCCGAGCGAGAGGGCGAGCGCCTCTGGCCCGCCCGCGCCGCGGACCTGGTGCAGCACCGTGGCGATGTGGGCCGGCGGGAAGCCGCCGCGCCGGAGCAGATGGGCGAGCCGGGCGTCGCGGACGTCGCCCGCCGTGTAGCTGCGGTGGTGTGTTCGCGGGTCGCGCTGCGGCACGAGGATCCCGGCCCGTTCCCACTTCCGCAGGGTCGCGGGCGCGAGGCCGAGACGGTGCGCGAGCTGGCCGACCGAGAAGGGGCGGTCCGCGGCGGCGTCGGGCGGACCGGACGGGGGCGCACCGGCAGCCGGTCCGCCCGAAGCCGCCGCGGACCGGCCGAGCGTGGCGACGGCCGCCTCGACGGCGTCCAACGTCTCACGGTCGTGCAGCAGTTGGGCGTGGCTGCGGTCGACCGACGCCAGGGCGGCGTCCAGCTCGCCGCGGTTGGCCGCACGCATGATCTCGCCGGCGGCCGCGTAGCCGTGAGCGGGAACGAGCGCGAGGTAGGCACGCAGGGCGCGGACGTGCACGTCCGAGTAGCTGCGGTAACCGCTGGGGGTGCGCTCGGCCGGCGGCAGCACGCCGTCCCGCTCGTAGTTGCGCACCGCCTGGGTGGAGATCCCGTGCTCCCGGGCGAGGTCCACCGGGCGGTGACGTCCGCCCCCGGCCCGGCCCCCCGTTTTAAGGTTCATGCGACTCCGTGCCGTGTCTGTCGCTTGCCGAAGCGCTCGACTTTACACCGTCGGTTCAACGATACGGTCGAAGTCATGACTTCGACCCATTCCGTAACCGAAGCCGTTCACGGATCGTTCGCCCCCGACGGCGGCCCCGGCCTGACGGCCGCGCTGTCCTCCCTCCTCAAGGCACTGGACCCGCAGCCCGCGCTGCTGGCGCTCGGCGAGCCGACCCACCTGGAGCCGGCCTTCGCACACCTGCGCAACCGCATCCTCAAGGTGCTGGTCGAGCACGGGTTCCGATCGATCGCGGTGGAGTCCGACCGGATCGCCGCACTGGAGGTCGACGCGTTCGTCCGCGGCGGAGCCGGGACGCTCGACCGGGTCATGGCCGAGGGCTTCAGCCACGGCTTCGGCCGGCTGGACGCCAACCGCGAGCTCGTCGCGTGGCTGCGCGCCCACAACGAGGGACGCCCGGCGGACGAGCAGGTGGCGTTCCACGGCTTCGACGCGCCGCTGGAGACGCTCAGCGCCCCCAGCCCCCGCCGCTACCTGAAGCACCTGCACGGCTTCCTGTCCGAGCACCTCGGCCCGGACGCCTTCCTGCACGGCCGCGCGGACCTCGACGGGTACCTCGACCGGCTGCTCGGCGACGACGAGCGCTGGAGCAACACGGCGGCGGTGCTGGAGATCGGGAAGTCCATCGGTGCCTCGCCGGACGCGCTGGCGCTGCGGGCGGTCGCCGACGACCTGCTGACCACCCTGTACGCCCAGCTGCCGCACCTGGTCGCGGCGTCCTCCCGGGCCGCCTGGCAGCTCGCCGAGCTGCACGGCAGGACCACGCTCGGGCTGCTGCGCTACCACTCCCAGCTCGCCGAGATCGCGCCGCCCGACCGCCGGCTGTCCCGCCTGACCGCCGTCCGCGACACCCTGATGTCCGAGAACCTGCTGGACATCCGTGCCCGCGAGCAGCACCGCGGCCCGACCCTGGTGTTCGCCCACAACGCCCACCTCCAGCGCAACCCCAGCAGCATGGACATGGGCGGGACGGCCGTCGGCTGGTTCAGCGCCGGAGCCGTCACCGGCGCGCTGGTCGGCGACCAGTACGCGTTCGTCGCCACCACCCTCGGTTCGAGCACGACGATCGGGCTGGACGCGCCCCCGGCGAACACCTACGAGGACGTGTTGCAGCAGGTGGCGGCCGCCGGGTGTGCGCTCCTCGATGCGAACCGGCTCCGCGAGGCCTTCGCCGCGCCCGGCGGACCCGCACCGCTGGTCCGTACGGACATCAGGCCGGAGCAGGGGTACTTCCCCCTCGAAGCCGCAGTCCTGGAGCAGTGCGACGCGGTGCTCCACGTCGCCTCCGCGAGCGGCGTCGCCACCGGGTGACGCCGTCCACGTGGTCCACGTCGGCCGAGGCCGACGTGGACGGTGGGCCGGCAGGCAGCGCCGGCCCACTGCGCCAGCCCCGCACACCGACCCGGCACGCCGGTCCGGTGCCGGTTCAGCCGACGGAAGGCCGGTAGACCGTCAGGGCGTTGGGGGCCTTGGCCAGTCGGAGGGCCCCGGCGGCCGGCAGGCTCTCCCCGTCGACGGCGATCCGGTCGGCGTCGCCCAGGGAGTCGAGGTCGAGCGCCGTGAGCCGGGCCGCGTGGTAGACCCGTGAGCGCGCCATGGTCCCGGACAGGACGGCGGCCGCCAGCCGGGTACGGGCGAAGGGGCGGCCGCCGTCGACGACCCGGACGTCCAGCAGCCCGTCGGCCAGGCCGGTCCGGCGGGTCGGGGCGAAGCCGGGCGGATCGTAGGCGCCGTTGCCCGCGAACAGCAGCCAGACACACCGGTCGCGGCCGCCGGCCCGGACGGTCACCGGCTCGGCGGAGGCCAGCGCCCGGGCGACCGCCACCGCGAGCGCCGGCCACTTGCCCAGGCGGCCCTCCAACGACTCCCGCACCCGGACCAGTTCGGGGTAGACGCCGAGGCTGAAGGTGTTGAGGAAGACCCGGCGCGCGGTGTCGTCGGTGGCGAGTCCGAGATCGACCCCGCAGGCGGAACCCGCCACCACGGCCGCAGCGGTGTCCGCAAGCGACTCGATGCCGAGGTCCAGCGCGAAGTGGTTGAGCGTGCCGCCGGGGAAGACCGCGAGCGGCAGCCCGCGCTCGGTGGCCAGGGAAGCGGCCAGGTTGACGCTGCCGTCGCCGCCGCAGACCCCGAGCGCCCCGCCGGTCCGGGCCGCCCGGTCGGCGGCCTCGGCGAGCACCGCGGGCAGGTCGTCGTCCGGGCCGCAGAGCCGCACGTCCGCGCGCGGCAGCAGAGCGCGCAGCTCGGTGACGGTCTCCTCCGGGCCGGCTGCAAGCAGCGACCCGTTGCCGGAACCGCTGTTCACCACCACGGAGAGGCCGGCGCCCTCCGGCAGCGCCGGAGCGGTGCGCGGCGGCGGTCCGGCGGGCGGCGGCGTGTCGTTCGACCGGGGCCACCACCGCACGGTCACGGCGGCCGCCGCCGCGCCGAGCGTGAACCCGGCCAGCACGTCGCCGGGGAAGTGGGCGCCGGTGTAGACCCGGGAAGCGCCGACGGCCGCGGCCACCGGTGCCAGCGCGGCGCCCAGGAGCGGCGACTCGATGGCGACGCCGGTCACGAAGGCGGCGGCCGAGGCCGAGTGCCCGGAGGGGAAGGAGGTGGTCACCGGCTGCCGCAGCAGCCGCCGCACGGCGGGAACGAGGTCGAGGCCGGGGCGCGGCCGCCGGCTCAGCTGCTTGGCGGCGATGTTGGCGGCGGCCGAGGCGAGCGCCAGTGATCCGACGCCGCGCAGCGCCGCCCGCCGGCCGGTCCGGCCGCCGAGGGCGCCGAGCACCGCTGCCGTCCCGAACCAGAGCTTCCCGTGGTCGGCGGCGTGGCTCAGGCCGCGCAGCCACGGGTGGGTCCCGCGCAGGCGGGAGAGCGCCACCCGGTCGAACAGGGCCCGGTCCACCGCGTCGAGTCGCCTCATCCCAGCGAGCCTAGGCGGGGGCGGGTGGTCGCGCACGGCAAATGGCGGGCGTGCGGCGGGCGTGTCGCACGTGACGCCGGAAGGGGGCGGTCCTGACGGGTGTGGCTGCCTGCCACGGAGCTCGCCGAACGCGCTGCGCGCGCCCGAAATCCAGTTGGCCGAAAGGCTTGGGCGCCGGGATCATACGGACATGTCGCGAGCGTTCGAAGATCTGATCGCCGAGGCCGAGTCGGTGTCCGTCGACGGCTGGGACTTCTCCTGGCTGGACGGCCGGGCGACGGAGGCGAGGCCGTCCTGGGGGTACCAGCGGTTGCTGGGGGAGCGGCTCGCGTCGGCCTCGGCGGCGCTGGACGTGCAGACCGGCGGCGGCGAGGTGCTGGCGGGCGCCGGGCCGTTCCCGCCGGCGATGGTCGCCACCGAGTCCTGGCCGCCGAACGTCCTGCGCGCGACCGAACTGCTCCACCCGCTCGGGGCGATCGTGGTCGCGGACCCGGACGAGCCGCCGCTGCCGTTCGCCGACGAGGCGTTCGACCTGGTGACCAGCCGGCACCCGGCGACGGTCTGGTGGACCGAGATCGCCCGGGTACTCCGGCCCGGCGGCAGGTACTTCGCACAGCACGTGGGGCCGGCGTCGGTGTTCGAGCTGGTCGAGTTCTTCCTGGGCCCGCAGCCGGAGGCGCGAAAGGGCCGCGACCCCGAGCACGAGAGCGCGGACGCGCGGGCGGCCGGGCTGGAGGTGGTCGACCTGCGGTCCGAGCGGCTGCGGATCAAGTTCTTCGACATCGGGGCGGTGGTCTACTTCCTCCGGAAGGTGATCTGGATGGTCCCCGGCTTCACCGTCGACGCGTACCGGGACAGGCTTCGCGAGCTCGACGACCGGATCCGCGCGGAGGGCCCGTTCGTGGCCCACTCCTCCCGTCACCTGATCGAGGCGCGCAAACCCGCCTAGGGCGGCGTGAGCCCGGGGGGCGGGACGGCGTGCGCCCGGCCCCGTCCCGCCCCCCGGCCCACCCGACCGCTTTCGGCCACCCGGACGGTGACCGGCGCAAGACGCCGTCTTGCCGCGTCCGGCGGCCGGCCGTTCCATGGCGGCATGGTGCGCAGCGAGCTCGTAGTGATGACCGACCACAGCTCCACCGAGGGCAGCCGGGACGTCCTCGCCACCGCCGTGCGGACGCTCACCGGCAGACCACCCGTGCTGGTCGACGCGCGGCACTTCATGACCGGCGGCACCGGCCGGATCACCCGCACCGGTAGCCCGGGCGCCGACACCCCGGCCGCCGACACCCCCGGCGTCGGCGCGGCGGGCGGCGCCCTGCACCTGGAGGTGCCCGCCGAGGGGATCGCCGTGACGGCGGAGGCGGTGCTCGTCTACGAAGTCCCGCCGCACCGCCGCCGCGACTTCGAGCGGTTCCAGCGGCTGCTGCGCGACCACGGCGCCCGCTCGCTCGGCACCGACGCGGAGGCCTGGCGGACGGCCACCGAGAAGGACCTCACCATCGAGCGGTTCGTCCGAGACGGCATCCCGCACATGCCCACCGTCACGCTCACCCGGCCGAGCCCGCAGGCCGCGGCCGAGGCCTTCGACCGCCTCGGCGGGGACGTCTGGGCCCGGCCGACCGTCGGGATGGGCGGCAGCGACGTCTTCCACATCACCACCGGCGCCCAACTGGACGCCGCCGCACGGCACTACGCCGAGGCGGGCACCGACTGGCTGATCGCCCGTGACGCCGCGAACTTCACCCCGGACGGCCGGCGCCACCAGTACCGGGTGGTCGTCCTGGACGGGCGTGTCGTGCGCACGGTCGAGCACGTCCAGGCGAACCCCGACGCCCCGTGCAACGAGTGCCGGGGCGCCGTCTCGACCCTGCTGGAGGACGGCGAGCTGCCGGGCGGGCTGGCCGAGCTGGCCGTGGCGGCGACGAAGTCCCTGGGCCTTCCACTGGCCGGCGTCGACCTCGCGGCGGAGAACGGCGGGGTGGTGTTCGAGGCCAACGTCCACCCGGTGTTCGGCTCCGTCGGCGGCCTGGAGACGGTGGCCGTCCCGTACGCCGCCGCGCACCTCGGGCCTCGGTAGGTCCGGGGTCCGGTGGACGTGGCCCGCCGTTCCGGCCGGCTTCCGGCCGACGGAGCCGCTGGTCAGGGCCCGCACGGCAGGACCCCGGTCGGAAGGACCCGTGCACGGGTACTACACTTGGTGCGGTTGTGAAGGCACCTCGTTCGGTGAGGCGTCGCCACGGACACAGGCCACTGACCCCACGACGTCGAGAGACGCCCAGGTTCAGGACAGGTCTCCCCGGCCTAAGGGGTGACCCCAAGTGGCTGCACCCGTCGGGTGCTACGCCGTGGCGTGCCAAAGCTCTGACGAGATCAGGGGTGCCCGCCTGACTCCCGCGGACGTGTGCGCCCGCGGCCGCTCGGCGCGGATCCTCCTGGTGCCCGGTTGCGGCGACCCGGTGTGCGGGCGCCCGGCGGTGAGGAGGTGAGAGCTGTGGATTCCAGTAGTCCGGGCCGAAGTCGGCCCCGCCCCAGGACGTCCGCCTCATCTCCTGGCACCCGGCACCCCTCCTCCCGTACCGCTCCCACCCCCTGCCGCCGCCCCGCCCGCCGCTGACTCCGGCCGGGCGGGCACCGGGCGGCCGGGCGCGGTGCGCGGTGGAGGCAGGCCGGGCGCCTCCCGCCCGCCCCGCCCCGGCGACCCCTGCCCGTCCCCGGGAGCGGCGGCCACCGAACCGTGGAGGTACCCCGCCATGTCCGACTGGCGTGTGCGCGCCGTGCGCGCGAGCAGGCTCCCGTTTTCCCGTCACGTCGCCACCACCCGGTCCGGCGAGACCACGCCGGCGCCCGAGCACTCGATGGACCCGCGGCCCGACCAGCCCGTCGCGCCGGTCACGCTGGAGCGCTCGCTGGTGGACGCGGCCGTCTACCACGACGGCCGCCGGGTCGAGACGCCGTCCAGCCTGGCGGACATCTACCGGGAACTGCCCGGCAAGCCCGGCACGATGGCCTGGATCGGGCTGTTCCGGCCGGCCGAGTCCCAGCTCCTGGAGGCCGCCGAGCGGTTCAACCTGCACGAGCTGGCCGTCGAGGACGCCATCGTCGCCCACCAGCGGCCCAAGCTGGAGCGCTACGGCGACACCCTCTTCGTGGTGCTGCGCGCCGCCCGCTACCTGGACGACGTGGAGGAGGTCGACTTCGGCGAGATCCACCTCTTCGTCGGCCCGGACTTCGTCCTGACCGTGCGCCACTCGCAGGCGCCCGACCTCTCCGCCGTCCGCCGCCGCCTGGAGGCCGACCCGGACCTGCTCGCGCTCGGCCCCGAGGCCGTGCTGTACGCGGTGCTGGACGCCGTGGTCGACGGCTACGCCCCGGTGATCGCGGGCCTGCAGCACGACATCGACGAGATCGAGACCGAGGTGTTCGGCGGCGACCCGCACGTGTCCCGGCGCATCTACGAACTCTCCCGCGAGGTCATCGAGTTCCAGCGGGCCACCCGGCCGCTGCTGGAGATCATGAAGAGCCTGGAGGCCGGCTTCGGCAAGTACGGCACCGACGACGAGCTCCAGCGCTACCTGCGCGACGTGGCCGACCACGCCACGTACGCCGCCGAGCGGGTGGACGGCTTCCGGCAGATGCTGCAGAACATCCTCACCGTCAACGCGACACTGGTGTCGCAGCGGCAGAACGAGGAGATGAAGCAGCTCGCGGAGGCCGGGCACGCGCAGAACGACGAGATCAAGAAGATCTCCTCCTGGGCGGCCATCCTCTTCGCACCGACGCTGATCGGCACCGTGTACGGCATGAACTTCGACACCATGCCCGAGCTGCACTGGGCCTTCGGGTACCCGTTCGCGATCGGTCTGATGGCGCTCGTCTGCACCAGCCTCTACCTGATCTTCAAGCGGCGCGACTGGCTCTGACACCGGCCCGGCCCGTCGGCCCCCCGGGTCAGGACCGGGGGCCGCCCTTCCGCCTGTACATCACAACTCGGCCTCACTGCACGTCCGTTGGCTGGTGCGCGCCGCCCCCGGCGGGGATGCTCGGTGGACCTGGGGACGGCGAGGGGGGCATCCGTGGGGCAGCGTGACGCGGCGGACGAACGGGGCGGCGGCAGGCTGCGCCTCCTCCTGAGCCTGGTGGTGGCGGCGGCCGCGTTCGGTGGACTGCTCGGCCTCGGTGTCGCCATGTGGGTCGTTCTCTTCACGGACTGGCTCGACTTGGTGAGGGCGTACTTCCACCACACCTGCTTCCCGATCGTCATTTGCGTGCGGTAAGGCCTCTGAGCCGCGACGGACGGCCTTCGGGGCTCCGGCGCCGTTGTCGGTGGCCCGTGACAGGGTGTGCCCCATGGACACCGATGCATTCTGGGACGTCGTCGAGCAGTGCCGCCGCGCGGCGGACACCCTGGAGGAGCGCCTCGTCCGGCTGGAGGAGGAGCTGTCGCGGCGGCCGCTCGCCGATGTCGTGCGCTTCCAGGTCCGCCTGGAGGAGGTCGTCGACGACGCCTACACCTGGGAGCTCTGGGCGGCGGCGGACCGGATCAAGGGCGGCTGGTGCTCGGACGACGGCTTCTTCTACTTCCGGCTCTGGCTGGTCGGTTGCGGCCGGGCGGCCTTCGAGCGGGTCCTCGGTGATCCGGACTCGCTCGCCGAGCTGCCGGAGGTCCGGCGCCTCGCGGGCCGGCCCCGCGCCGAATGGTGCGACACGGAGGAGTGGCCGGACTGGGAGGAGCTGGACTACGTCGCGGAGAGCGCATTCGCGCGGCTGACCGGCGGCGACGGCGCGGAGGCGGACGAGAGGGACGAGGAGGAGGTCTCCGACGAGTTCCTCGACGCCGTCGCGGCCGAGCAGAGCCGGCCCATTGCGCCGGACGCCCCGCCGAGGGGGGTTCGCTGGGAGGTGCGGGACGAGGCGGAGGCCGCGCGACGCCTCCCCGTCCTGAGCGCGCTCTTCCCCCTCGACTCCCGGTTCACGCAGGACGACTGAGCGGCCGTCGGGCGGTCCTCGGCCCGCCCCGGCCGGGGCCCGGTCCCACCGCGCCCGGCCCGGCTACCGCGCCCGGCCCGGCTACCGGGGCCGGTGGCCGCCCTGGTCGGCGGCGAGCCGTCGGAGCTCGGCCTCCGGGTCGGCCTGCGTCCGGTACACGAAGTGCAGCCGCACCACGCCCCCGGCGTCCGCCAGTCCGGCGATCGGCCCCTCGCCCGCCGTCAGCAGCCTGGCCGCGGGCCACTGCTGGGCCACCACCGCGAGCGCGGTCCCGTCGGCGGTCTCGGCGATCCAGGTGGCACGGCCACCCGCGATCGACGCGAGGTAGCCGGCGCCGCTGACCGCGTCGAGAACGTCCCGCACCGAGGCGTCGTCCGGCACCTCCCGCACGTCGGCATGCGGTGCCCACACGTCGTCGCCCATCGCGACGCTGTCCCTGGTCAGTTCGACTCGCACGACGGCAGCCTAGACCTCACTCCGCCATCTTCTGCCGTACGGCAGCGTGCAGGCCCGCCCCGGCGTGCCGGCCGTGGCCGGATTGACAAAACGGCCTGTCACAGCAGCAGATAGGAGGCATGGCCAACGCCTCGCACGACGACCACGCCCACCGGACCCACCGCACCCGCCGCAAGGGGGCCGGCCCGGATCCTGCCGCTCCGGTCTCGGTCTCGGCCGAGGGAGCGGAGCCGGGTGACGCCGGAGCCCTCAGCGACGAGCTGGCCGGCGTGCTGGAGGCCGTCGGTCCGCGGCTGCGCGCCCTGCGGCGCGAGCGCGGCGCCACCCTCGCCGGGGTGAGCGAGGCGACCGGGATCTCGCTCAGCACCCTCTCGCGCCTGGAGTCCGGCCTGCGCCGGCCCACCCTGGAGCTGCTGTTGCCGCTGGCCCGGGAGTACCGGGTGCCGCTGGACGAGCTGGTGGGCGCGCCGGCCACCGGTGACCCGCGGGTCCACTCGCGTCCGTTCACCCGCGGCGGCCAGACGTTTGTGCCGCTCACCCGTCACTTCGGCGGGCTGCACGCCTATAAGCAGATCATGCCCCCGGGCTTCCGGGCCGGGCCCGAGCTGGAGCCGAAGGTCCACGAGGGGCACGAGTGGGTGTACGTCCTGGCGGGCAAGCTGCGGCTGCTGCTCGGTTCCCAGGACCTCGTCCTGGCGGCCGGTGAGGCGGCCGAATTCGACACCCGGATCCCGCACGCGTTCGGCAACGCGGGCACGCAGGCCGTAGAGTTCCTCAGCCTGTTCGGGGCACAGGGCGAGCGCATCCACGTCCGGGCGAAGCCGGGAACCTCCGTTCGTTAGCTGACAACGGGGGGTTCCGCGTCGGGCCCCACCGGGCCGTTCGGAGGGGGCCGAGGAATGAGCGTCGACAACACCGGGGAGACCGGCGTAGCAGGGGAGACCGGCCCGGCCGTGCCGCGGGCGGACCAGGGCGGTCCGGCCGTCGCCGTCGCCGCCGATCCGGACACCGGCACGGAGTCACCCGCCGAGGCGTCGACGGACGGCGACGGCCGGCCTGCGCGGCGCAAGCGCCCGTTCTGGCAGGAGCTGCCGATCCTGGTGGTCGTCGCCCTGCTGCTCTCACTGGGCATCAAGACCTTCTTCGTCCAGGCCTTCTCCATCCCGTCGGGCTCGATGCAGCACACCCTGGAGAAGGGCGACCGGGTGCTGGTCGACAAGCTGACACCGTGGTTCGGCGCCGAGCCGGAGCGCGGCGAGGTCGTCGTCTTCAAGGACCCGGGCGGTTGGCTGGAGGGCGCGCCCCACACCACCGACGACTCCTTCCTCGGGAGCATCAGGAAGGCCCTGAGCGTGATCGGCCTGATGCCGTCGGACGACGAGAAGGACCTGATCAAGCGGGTGATCGCGGTCGGCGGCGACACCGTCGAGTGCAACAGCGGCAGCCCGGTGAAGGTGAACGGCGTGCCGCTCGACGAGCCGTACCTCTTCCCCGGGGCGACGCCGTGCGGGGACGCGCCGGTCGGCACGGTGAAGGTGCCCAAGGACCGGATCTGGGTGATGGGCGACCACCGCAACAACTCCCGCGACTCCCGGTACCACGTCAACGAGCCCGGCGGCGGCTTCGTCCCGGTGGACAACGTGATCGGCCGCGCCTTCGTCGTGGCCTGGCCGGTGACCCACTGGGCCACGCTGCCGGTTCCGGACACCTTCGACCAGAAGGCCCTGGACCAGCGTGCAGGTGGCGGCGGAGCGGGGGCGCCGGGCGGATCGGGTCAGCTGGAGGAGCTGCCCGCTCCGGAGGCCGCCGCGCTCGCGGTCGCCGTTCCGCTGGCCGTGTGGCAGCGCCGCCGCGCCCGGGCGGTCGGGCGGACGCGGCCGGCCGAGTCGTCCTGACCCGGCTCCGACCGGGCCGACGCTGCTCCCCTGCCGGACGACCGGTGGGGGAGCAGTCGTATCCGCACGCCGGGCGCCCCTGCCGCACGCCGGCAGGCCTCGCCGACGGGTGTGCGGGTTCCGCCGCGCCATCCTCTACAGCGTTGTAGAGTCGGCGCGGTGTGCCGTACGTCCGGCTGCGCGGCCACCCCAACGGCGGAGCGGCGGCCGGATCCGGAACGGAGGCGGAACCGTGGTGGAGAGCGGACGCGGTCCGGTGCCAGGCGGCGGAAGCGGTGCCGGCGCCGCGGGCCCAGTGGGTGCGGTCGCGGCGACGGACGTCGAGTGGGTGTACCAGCCGGTCGAGGTGCACTTCGCCGACGGCGACTGGGCGCTCGGACGGATCAGCGCCTGGTGGCGGGACGCCGCGGGCACGCGTTGGTGCCGTCTGCGGGTGGCCCGGAGCGGGCGACCGGCCCGCTGGGAGCCGTTCGACGAGGCCCGGGTGGTGCTGCTCCCGGCCGGCGGCCTCTGACCCGACCCCGGTACGGCCTGCGCCCCGGCTCCCGGCGTCCTTGGCGCCAGCGCCCGGCACGGCACCGACGGATCCTCCCCGCGCACGCGCCCCCGGGCCGCTCCGCGCGCGGTTGCGGCAGGGTGCACCGTGTACGAATATTCACGGCAGTGTGCACTGTGCGCGACCGTGTGGACATGCGTGCCGCAGGCCACGATCACCTGGCTCGACGCCGCGTGCGACCACCGCGCCGCGCCCTCCGGCCGGCGGCCGCCGGACGTGACTCCACGTGACTCCATCAGGGCCGTCAGACCTGAAGCCACCATCCATCAGGGAATCGCCATGCCGATGCTGTTGATCAAGGGCTCGTTCCACGTCTCCGCCGCCGCCAGGCCGGACGGCGACACCATCGCGTTCATCCCGCACTACGTCGGCGAGTGGAAGCTCGTCGAGGGCGGCCGCCCGCTCCAACCCAAGGCCGACGGCCACATCAACGTCCGGTTGGAGGCCATCGACACGCTGGAGACCCACTACCCCGGCGCCAACGACCACGACGAGAGCCAGCCGCCGGCCTTCGCCCATGCGGCCGCCGACGAACTGCTCATCTGGCTCGGTTTCCGGGACATCGTGCGCCACAAGGACGAGACCGTCAGTGTCACGCCCGACCGCGTGCCCGGCTACATCCTCACCCGGGGCGGCGACAGCAAGGGCCGCTGCGTGGCGCTGGTCGGCCGCGGCGTGCCGCCGGGGCCCAGCGGGTACGAGCTCAACGTCGACAAGGGCCTGTTGGCGGAGACCGCCAACCACCACCTGCTGGCGAAGGGCCTCGCCTACGCGACCTTCTACACCGGCTTCCCGTCCGAGCTCCGCCGGTCCCTGATCGACCTGGTCCACCAGGCGCAGGCCGCCGCCCCGCCCGCGAACGGCCTCTGGGCGCTGGACGTGACCGTCCGCGGCGCGAAGATCACCGGCATGGACTCGATCACCAAGGAGGTGGTGATTCTCCCCAAGCTGTTCCGGAGGCTGAAGGACTACTTCGACCTGGGCAGCAACGCGTTGGACCACTTCCCCGCCTTCCTCGCCGGGGCCAACGACGTCTTCAAGATCAACGGCGCCGGCCCGGAGATCCGCGGCCTGCACCACATCCTGGAGATCACGGACGGTCAGACCCTGCGGCTCCTCCACCCGGCGGAGGACCTCGTATTCATCGAGGAGTGACCGCGCGCCCGCCGGGAGCGGGAGCCGCCCCCGACCGTGCGAGTCGCCCAGTCCACTTGATCGGGATTGGCCCTGGCCGGCTTTCCCGCGGCCGCCCGAGGATGGGCGGCATGAACGACTTCGACCGCGTCCGCCCTGCCCCTGCTCCCGGCCCCGACCACCACCGCGATCTCCACCCCGGCCCGGACGCCCGCCCCGGCCTCGACGGCACGCTGCGCCGCGAGAGCCGGGCCGTCCACCCGCCTGTCGTGGAGGTGGCCGGAAGCCGCCCGCTCGGCGTGCCGCTGCACCAGGGCCACCTGTTCGCCTTCGAGGACTCCGCTTCCCTGGTGGACGCGTTCGGCGGCCCGGACGGGGCGTTCCTCTACAACCGGCACGGCAATCCGACCGTCCGTTCGCTGGAGAACGCCGTCGCCGGGCTGGAGGGCGGATCGGGTGCCATCGCGACCGCCTCCGGCATGGCCGCAATCAACACCGTGCTGCTCGCCCTGCTGCGCTCCGGTGACCACGTGATCGCCCAACAGAGCCTCTACGGTGGCACCTTCGCGATGCTCGCGGACCTGGCGGACCGCTGGGGCGTGGAGGTCACCCACGTCCGGGGCGACGACCCCGCCGAGGTGCGGGCCGCGCTGCGCCCGAACACCCGGCTGCTGCACCTGGAGACCGTTTCGAACCCGACCACCCGGGTCACCGACCTGCCGGCTCTGCTCGCCGTCGCCCGGGAGGCCGGGGTGGTCGGTGTCGTGGACAACACCTTCGCCTCCCCGCTGCTCTGCCGGCCGATCGAACACGGCGCCGACATCGTCGTCCACTCCGCCACCAAGTACCTCGGTGGGCACGGCGACGTCCTGGCAGGCATCGCCGTCTTCGCCGGGGCCGAACTGCACCGGAAGGTCTGGCACTACGCCGTCGAGCTGGGCGCCTCGGCCGACCCGCACGCGGCCTGGCTGACCCTGCGGGGATTGCAGACGCTGCCGCTGCGGATGCGCCGGCACTGCGACTCGGCGCTGGACCTGGCCCACCGGCTGGCCGCCCACCCGGCCGTCTCGGTCGTCCACTACCCGGGCCTGCCCGGTCACCCGGACTACGAGCTGGCCCGCCGGCTGCTGCCCGAGGGCCAGGGCGGCGTGCTCTCCTTCGACCTGGTCGGCGGCCGGGACGCGGCCCGCACCTTCACCGAGTCGGTCCGGCTCGCGGCGCTCGCGCCCTCCCTCGGCAGCGTGCAGACGCTGACCATGCACCCGGCCAGCACCTCGCACCGCCAGCTCGACGACGCCGCGCTGGCTGCCGCCGGCATCAGCCCCGGCACCGTCCGCGTCGCGGTGGGCGTCGAGCACCCGGAGGACCTCTGGTCGGACCTGGCGCAGGCGCTCGCCGAGCTCTGACTTCCCGTCACCCGGGGCGGTGCGGCGCTACCCCGCGTCCCCGCCCCGGCTCTCGGCCTCCCACTGCGGGTGCTCGCTCCGCGCCCAGGCGCGTTCCACCGTCCCCGTGCGCATGCCGCGCCTGGCCTCGGGATCGCGCACCGCCATCAGGACGTGTCCGACGGTCACCACCAGGACGGCCGCCGCGATCCAGTCGTGGACGAAGGTCGCGCCGGTCCGCCACGAGGGCGGAGCCAGGTGGGTGAGCCACATCAGCAGGCCGGTGCCGATGGCCACCAGCATCGCCCCGAGGGTCCACTGCGCGTACAGCTTCTGCCCGGCGTTGAACTTGCCCGCCGGGCGGTCGGACGTCCTCGTGCGCACCGCGCGAAGCCAGGCCCGGTCCGCCGCGGAGAAGCGGCTCAGCCGGGACACGTCCGCCCGTACCGCCCGGAAGACGAGACCGAGCAGCAGCGGTACCGGCAGCGCGAGGCCGCACCACACGTGCACGGTGACGACCAGACGCCGGCGCCCGACCAGTTCGGCCAGCGGCGGCAGGTAGAGGCAGGCGGCGGTGGCCAGGCAGGTCAGCATCAGGGCGGCGGTGGCCCGGTGCACCCGGCGTTCGGCCCGGGTGAAGCGGAGCAGGCGCTCAGGCGGTCGGGGCATCGTCACGTCCGTTCGACCGGCCCACCCAGGCGTCGACGTCATAGCCGTACTGCTCCCAGTAGCCCGGCTGCACCCGGTCGGTGACCGTGATCGAGGACAGCCACTTGGCCGACTTGTAGAAGTACATGGGGGCGACGTAGAGCCGCACCGGTCCACCGTGGGAGTGGGAGATCGGGGCGTCCTGGAGCTTCAGCGCGACCAGGACGTCCTCTCGACGGGCCTGCTCCAGGGTGAGGCTCTCGGTGTACTCGCCGTCGAAGCAGCCGAACCGAACCGCTGCGGCGCCGGGCCGCACGCCTGCGGCGTCCAGCAGCTGCGCCAGCGGCACACCCTCGAACGGTGTGGCCGGTACCCGCCAGCCCGTCACGCACTGCACGTCCCGGACGAGTCGGCGCTGCGGCATCGCCCGGAGGTCGTCGAGGCGGTGCTTCATCGGACGCTCCACCAGCCCGTCGACGGTCAGGGTGTAGTCGTCGGGGCCCCGGCTCGGCACCGACGAGGCGACGGAGTAGTACCGGAACCCGCCGCCGGCCGGCAGCAACCCGGTGAGGCCGGTCGGGTCCTTGCCGGCCACGGCGTCCTGGGCCCGCTGGAGGTACGGGCCGGCGGCGACGCCCGCGACGCCGAGCCCGAGCATGCCGAGCACCACCCGGCGGCCGACCGGGGTGCCCTCGGGGTGTTTCGCAGTTCTGTCCACGGCTCGATTCGACCAGGACCGGCCGGACCGCGGCCAGGGGCGGGACCAGGACGTCAGTCTTTCGTCATCTTCGGTCGCGCACCGCACGCTCCCGGGAGCCGTGCGTGACCTGCGGCCCGCCCGACTGCCGGCTGGGCCGCCGAGCCGGCAGTCGGGCGGGCCGCAGGCCCGCGAGAACCGGTCAGGCTGCGGCGAGATCGGCCGCTCCGAAGGTGACGGAGAAGCGCTGGCACCAGATGACGGTGCTGTGGAAGGCGGTGAGGTCGGTGCCGGCGGGGACGGCGTAGTTCTGGTTGCCGTGGTTGCCCTTGAGCTTGCCGAGTTCGAGGGGCTTGTCGCCGAGGTTGTCCTGGCGGGACCGGTCGGCGGGCAGGGCCGAGAGGTAGACCCGGACGTCGGGGCCCTCCGAGGTGTCGAGGCCCTCCAGCCGCAGCACGGCGGAGCCGTCGGCGAGGCGGACGAGACGCGCGGTGCCGGTGGTGGTGTGCTCACCGGACCGGAAGCCGCCGCGTGCGAGGTCGACGGGCCCCGCCGGGGCGGGCATGGCCGCGGGGGACGTTGCGGGAGCCGCCGCGGCGGTGGCCGAGGGCCCCGGGGCGGTGGACATGACGGCCGCGGGAGCGGGAAGCGCTTCGTCCACGGTGGTGTCGGTGAAGGCCTTCCAGGGTTGGAAGACGTAGAGGCCGAGTCCGGCACCGAGCAGGACGAGTGCGGCCGCGGCTGCGAGCGCGGGGCGGAGGAACCGGCCGGAGCGGCGCGGGGTGTCGGACATCGTGGGCTCCCGTGGGCAGTGGTGGCGCATGTTCGGAGCCAGATCTATCGCGGCGTGACGACCGCAGACCAGGGCGATCGGGCCCCGGTCACAGACCTGTAAGAAGTCGGCTCCGCCTGCACGCAGCTGCACGCCCTGCGCCCTGCGCCCCGCACGCCCGCTGCCCTGCGCGTGGCCCCGGCCACTACCTCCGACAGTGCAGCGGCCGGCCCGGCGGCCTCCCCGGTGGCGACCGAGGACGGTCGCGACCGACGGCGAGCACCGGACCGGCGCGCTCTGGTCGATCAACTACGATGCTCAGCTGCTCAGTTGACGAACACCGCGGGGCTGCCGGGCTGGGAGGTGTCGGTGACGGGGCCGTAGGTGGCGGAGAAGTAGCCGTCACCGGGGCAGAGGGCCGAGCCGCCGTTCTTGGCGAAGTGCTCGTTGCGGAAGGCCAGGCTGTGGGCGGCGTTGTCCGCGTTGCCGGTGAACTGGCCGCTGAGCTGGTAGGTGCAGGTGATGGTGCCGAACCAGCTGTTGAGCACGGCGGTCGCCTGGATCGGCCCGGCAGCCCCGCCGGTGAGGGTGACCGGGAGGCCGGGGGCGTCGTCGACGGCGACACCGTAGGGAAGGTTGCCGACGGTCAGGCTCCGGACGGAGATGACGCCGGTGACGTTGCTGGTGCACGAGCCGAAGGTCAGCCCGGTCAGTGACTCGGTGGCGACGCCGGGCGCCGCCGGGTTGCTCAACGCCTTGGCCGAGAGCTGGGAGGCGGTGCAGGTGACGCCGGTCGTACTGGTCGCGGTCGAGTAGAAGGTGGCGCGGGTGCCTGCGGCGAGCGGCGCGGCGAGCGAGTCGCCTGCGGCGACCGCGGCTCCACCCGCGCTCCCGGTGGTCAGCACCGGGGTGGCGGCGGTGGGGCCGGTCGTCGCGGACGCGGGGACCGCGCCCAGGGCGAGTGCGGCGACCGCGGCGGTGAGGGCAAGGTGGCGGCGAAGGCGCATGGGGGAAGCCTCTTCCTCGGTGAGGGGGGACGAGAAGACGACCTTTCGCTGCTCCCGGGGGTGGGGGGGAACGGGGAGCTGACTACGTTGTAGAGCCGTGTCCATGCACCGTCAAGATTGTGGGCGGAACTCCGGGCGGAACTCCGGGCCGGATTGCGGCGCTCCGCCCGGCGTTGCTCCGGATTGTGCTCTGTCGTCCGAGAATTGACTTGACGTCAGCTCTGGAAACTACGCGTGTCGGTGCCGGCCGGGCGGTGCCGGCCGGCGCGTTGGGCGGGCGGGGGTCAGGCGGTGGACGCCGCGGCGGCGAGGTCGAGGTGGGCCTGGACGTAGGGCACGGCCAGCCCCTCCAGCGCGCCGGTCGCGCCGAAGGCGGGGTGGACGTTGATCTCGAAGACGACCCCGCCGCTCTCGGCGGCCAGGTCGAGGCCGGCGTACGGCAGGCCGACGGCCTCCGCCGCTGCGGCGGCCAGCTCGTGGAGGTGGCCGGGGAGGGCGTCGGGGGACAGCGGGGTGGAGGTGGCGCCCTGGGCGACGTTGCACGGCGCGTCGGAGTCCGGCTGGATGTGCTCGGCCACCCAGATCACCCGTCCCTGCAACACCACCACGCGGTACTGGTGGCGCAGGCCGTCGGCGTTGTAGTTGCGGGCGTCGCTGGTCAGCAGCCAGCGCTGCCCCTCGGCCGCGTAGCGCCGGGCAGCCTGCCGGAGCTCGGCCTCGTCGGTGACGTGGAAGACGTCCTGGCCGCCCATCCCCGACACGGGGCGCGCCCACACGTCGCCGCCCAGCTCGGTGAAGGCGTCCAGCGCCGCCGCCTCCCCGGCGTCGGGCGGGAGGCAGAGCGAGGGCATCTGCGCGACGCCGGCCGCCGCGAACGCCTTCACCATCGTCTCCTTGTCGCTGGCGGTCCGCCAGGCGCCGGCGCCGGTGCCGAGGCACGGCACCCCGGAGCGGGCCAGCACGTCCTGGAGCGGCTCCAGCGCCGGGCGGCCCGCAGGCGGTATCTCGTAGACGACGACGGCGGCCGGGTCCACCACCCGCACGCCGTCGGCTTCGAGGACCAGCCGGTCCGCCACGATCTCCGCCCGGCCGGGACCGGACGGGGTGAAGTCCCGCGCGTCCAGGCATATCGGCTCAGACCCGGTCAGGCGGAGCACGGCCTGCGCCAGCGCAGCCCGGCTCCCCTCGGTCTCGCCCTGATCGGTCATCAGTACTACTGCATCCGTCAACACGGGCACATCAAACCGGCTCGACCACGATTGATCAAAACGCCCTCGGTTCCCGCGGAGGCAGGGCGGGGCCGGGCACCGGTCGGGACGGTTCCCCGGCGGTGGCGGCGCCGGGCGGATCGGGGCCGCCGACGGCCGCGGACGGGGCCCCGGCGGCGCGGTCGGGCCGCCGGGTCAGCGGGGTCGGCGGGGTCGGCGAGCCGCCGGGCAGGCGGGCCGCCGTCGTCCGGGGCGGTACCGGAGGCGGGGCCGAACAGGTGCTCGCGTACCCTGTCGCCTTGCCATCGGGCCTGGTGGCGCACGGGGAACGACTCGGACAGGAGCACAGGGTGAGTTCGGCTGACACGGGGGCGATACCTTCGGCGCGCGGCGGGAGATTCCGCGCGTGGCTGCTGGAGGGCTTGTCCGACATGGCGAAGCAGCATCCGGGCCCGCACGCCCAGACGCCGGTCGAGCACAAGGGTGCCCGCTGGTGGCGGGTGATGTGCCTGACCGGTCTGGACTACTTCTCCACCCTCGGCTACCAGCCCGGCATCGCGGCCCTGGCGGCCGGCCTGCTCTCCCCGGTGGCGACCATCGTGCTGGTGATCGTCACCCTGGCCGGCGCACTGCCGGTCTACCGGCGGGTGGCCAAGGAGAGTCCGCACGGCGAGGGCTCGATCGCCATGCTGGAGCGGTTGCTCTCGTTCTGGCAGGGCAAGCTCTTCGTCCTCGCCCTGCTCGGCTTCGCGGCGACCGACTTCATGATCACCATCACCCTCTCGGCCGCCGACGCCACCGCGCACCTGGTCGAGAACCCGCACCTGAGCAGCGCACTCTCCGGCAAGCAGGTGCTGATCACGCTGCTGCTGGTCGCCCTGCTCGGCGGCGTCTTCCTGAAGGGCTTCAGCGAGGCGATGGGCCTGGCGGTGGCGCTCGTCGGCGTCTACCTCGCACTGAACGTCGTCGTGGTGGTGAACGGCCTCTGGCACGTCCTTCAGGCCCCGCACGTGGTGACCGACTGGTCGGACGCGCTGACCGCCGAGCACGGCAACGTGTTCGTGATGATCGGCGTCGCCCTGGTCGTGTTCCCCAAGCTGGCGCTCGGCCTCTCCGGCTTCGAGACCGGCGTCGCCGTGATGCCGCACGTGGAGGGCGACCCGGACGACACCGAGGAGAAGCCCACCGGCCGCATCCGCGGGACGCGGAAGCTGCTCACCACGGCCGCGCTGATCATGAGCGCGTTCCTGATCACCACCAGCTTCATCACCACCCTGCTGATCCCCAAGGAGGCGTTCCAGCCCGGCGGCGAGGCCAACGGCCGTGCGCTCGCCTACCTGGCCCACGAGAACCTGGGCAGCGCCTTCGGCAGCGTCTACGACCTCTCCACCATCCTGATCCTCTGGTTCGCCGGAGCCTCCGCGATGGCGGGCATGCTCAACCTGCTGCCCCGCTACCTCCCCCGCTACGGCATGGCCCCGCACTGGGCCCGGGCCGTGCGGCCGATGGTGATCGTGCTGACCCTGATCGGCTTCCTGGTCACCTGGATCTTCGACGCCGACGTGGACGCCCAGGGCGGCGCGTACGCCACCGGCGTGCTGGTGCTGATCAGCTCGGCCGCCATCGCGGTGACCATCGCCGCCCACAAGGCCCGCCAGCGGAACTGGACGGTCGGCTTCGCCGTGATCTCCGCGGTGTTCCTCTACACCACCGCGATCAACATCGCCGAACGCCCCGACGGCGTGAAGATCGGTGCCTGCTTCATCGCGGGCATCATCCTCGTCTCGCTGCTCTCGCGGCTGCGGCGTGCCTTCGAACTGCGCGTCACCGACGTCACCTTCGACGAGGCCGCCGAGCGCTTCGTCCGCGACTACACCCACCGGCCGCTGCGCCTGATCGCCAACGAGCCGAGCAGCCGCGACCTCGCCGAGTACCAGGCGAAGAAGCGCCAGATCCGCGCGGACAACGACATCCCGGCTGAGGACGACCTGGTCTTCGTCGAGGTGACGGTCCGCGACCCGTCCGAGTTCGAGGCCGCGCTCACGGTGCGCGGCGAGGTGCTGCACGGCCGCTACCGCGTGCTGTCCCTGGAGAGCTCCAGCGTCCCGAACGCGCTCGCCGCGCTGCTCCTGTCGATCCGCGACCGCACCGGGGAGCAGCCGCACATCTACTTCGAGTGGACCGAGGGCAGCCCGTTCGCCCAGTTCTTCCGGTTCTTCCTGCTCGGGCAGGGCGAGGTCGCCCCGGTCACCCGGGAGGTGCTGCGCGAGGCCGAACCCGACCGCTCGCGCCGCCCCCGCGTCCACGTGGGGTAGTCCAGGTGGGGTAGGACGCCCCTCCCCGTGATCGGCCCCGGGGCGGGCCGGCGGTCGCCGCCGGCCCGCCCCGGCCGTTCACCCCGGCCGTTCACCCCGGCCGTTCACCCCGGCCGTTCACCCCGGCCGTTCACCCGGGCCGTTCACCTTCCGGCACGGAGGGTCCCGGCGGCGGATCCGTCAGTCGGGACCGGACCAGTCGAAGGTGATGGTCTTGCTGGACCGGCCCGCCCGGTTCCAGGTGAAGCCGAACGCGTCGGCCTGGTCCGTCGTGGCCCGGCCCCAGGTGGCGAGCTGTCCGGGGCCGGTCTCGCAGCCGGGCAGACCGGTGGACTGCACCCGCGCCCCGTCCGGGGTGGTCGGGCCGGTCAGCGCCTCGGCGCGGGCCTCGACCCGACCGGGGACGGCGGCCCGCCAGGTGGCGAGGTCGTCGGCGAACTCGACCTCGATGGGGGCGATGTCCATGCCCCGCATCTCCGGCCCGAGCATGGCGACCAGCTGCGCGGGCCAGCCGCCGGCCTGCCCGCCGAAGATCATCTGGAGGGCGCCCTGCTGTCCCCCGTCCGCGCGCTCGTCGAGGAACACGGCGGCGTACGCGTCCGAGTGCTCGGCCCACACGTTGCCGACGAACGTGCCCAGCATCAGCACGTTGAGGCCGTCCAGCCGGACCTCGCCGTAGTGGCCCTCGCGGATGTGCCAGACCAGGACCCCCTCGCAGTCACCGTAGGTCGGTGGCTGTGCGAACGCGCACGGGCACGGAATGTTGCACTTGCACACATCGAACCAGTCGCCTGCGACACGCCACGCAGGAACGATCGTCGCCGCCTCGGACATCGCGCGCACTCCTCACCGACCCGCTCCGGCGAAACCGGGGACCGGGGCCTCGGCGGCCCCAGCGGCCTCGGTGACCCTGGGGGCCCGGCCGCACGAGCGCGTCCGACCGGCCGCGCCCGGCACCCGGCGGCGGGTCATCGCCTTCCCTTCCATCCTGCGCTCCCGGCGGGGGAGCACCAAGGGTTCCAGGCCGCCGGCTCCGGCGGCGAACCGTCGCGCCGGGCGGGGTGTCGCCGGGGCCGGTTCCGTGCTGTGCTGGAAGGTGGTCGGCAGGAGAGCACCATGCACACCGTTCAACGCCCCATCGCCAACGACCGCCCGCTGCGGGACGGCGCCCTGCTGCCGGCCCGGGACCTCGCCGTCGCCTGGTCGCTGATCGTCCTGATCGCCGCGCTGGCCTGGGTGCTCACCGTGGGCCAGGCCCTGGACATGGGGATCGAGCCCGGCACCATGGGGATGGCGCTGCCCGCGTTCCTGCTGCTCTGGGTCGCCATGATGGCGGCGATGATGCTGCCGTCGGTCGCCCCCGTCGCGGTGACCTGGGCGAAGGGGATCGCCAGGCAGTCCAGTGGCTCCACGCGCGCGCTGCGCACCACCGAGTTCCTCGCCGGCTACCTGGTCGTCTGGGCGGCCTTCGGCCTGCTCGCGTACGGTGGGCTGGCGCTCACCGGACGTGCGGTGGAGAGCGATCCGCAGGTCGGTACGTGGATCGCCGTGGCCGCCTTCGCGCTGGCCGGGCTGTACCAACTGGGCCCGCTCAAGAACATCTGCCTGCGGCACTGCCGCAGTCCGATGGCGCAGCTGATGCGCTACGCGGCCTACCGGCCGCCGGTCCGCGACCTCCGGGTGGGCCTGCACCACGGCGGGTACTGCCTGGGCTGCTGCTGGGCGCTGATGGTGGTCCTGATTCCGCTGGGGGCCATGAACATCGCGGCGATGGCCGGGCTCGCGGTGCTGATCCTCCTGGAGAAGCTCTGGTACCGGGGGCCGCAGCTCGCCCGCGTCATGGGCGTGGTCTTCCTGGCCCTCGCGGTGCTCGCCCCCTTCCAGGACTGGCTGCTGCCGGGCCTGCAACCGTCGGACGACATGATGACGCCGATGTGAGCCCCACACCGTGTGCTGCCGACCCGGCACCGTGAGCGCTCCGGCCGGACGCCGCCTTGCGGGTGATCTCTGCGACCCGACCGGCCGGTCGAGCTGGTGACCCCTGCCCTGCCCGGTGCAGACTTCGCTCCGAATCCTGTCTGGTTCGTGCAGGACCTGAACTGGGGGGCGAGTCATACCAAGATTCCTGAAGCAGCTTTCTGCGCGGGCGTGCGGATGCCTGGCGATTCTCGTCACGCTCCTGTCCGTCGCCTCCGCGCGACCGGCCGCGGCGGCCGACGAGGACCGGTGCGAAGTCCAGCAGCTGGCGAAGGCCAATGTCACGGCCTCCATCGCGCTGGACCACCGGGACCTCACCTACGTACGGGCCCGCTCGGCGATGACGATCGAGGTACCCCAGGAGTGGAAATACGCCGCCGACCTGAAGCTGAGCGTGGCATCGGACGAGTACCGCAGGGCCATGCGCTGCCTCCTCCGGCAGCAGGGGGAGTTCTCCACGACTCGCTACGACGAGTGGATTCCGCGACATCCTAGGGTGACGGCATCCGGAAACACCACCACCGTCCACTACGAAGCGTTCTCGTGGCTCGACAGAGGCGACTACTACTACGTCGGCCCCTGGCGGATCGAGACGCGAGGGTCGCACTGGGGAGTGACTCTCGAGCGGCCCAGCGCCCTCCAGACGGCGTGGTGGAAGCGCGTCGAGGTGGACCCCAACGGAATCGACGTGACGCGGCTGCGCATTGCCCCGTCCGAAAGCGATTCCGAAACCCTCGCGTGGGTCACTCCGTCGGGATCGCCGGCTCTCGCGGTGGAGGTGTACCTGCTTCCACCGTGGCAGCAGGAGCTGGCAGCACGTGCGAACGATTCACCGTGGCGGGAGCTCAGCAGCTTCGGAGGTCTGGCATGGTGGCTGGGCGTTTCACTGCTCGCCGTCGTCCTGGCAAGGCGGGCATTCCTCGCGTCCGACGCGGTGGTGGAGAGATCCTCCAGCCTCACACTCATGCACTGGGGTGGTGTCAGCGCGGCTACTGCCGTCCTGTTGGTTGTGGTGTCGGGGCTGACTCTGCGAGAACTGGGTGATGGCAGGGACGATTCACTCCTCTGCCTCGGAGCGGGATGGCTGCTGGCACTCCTTGCCAGGCCCACCGCTCCGACGGTCCTGGCAGTCTCGCTGGCCGGCGCCGAGGCATTTCTGGTGGTCCGTGCACCACAGCTCTTCGGATTGCCACCGGAACTCTTCGCCGGATCTGCCGCGATCGACGGCCGCGCTCTCCTGGCCATCACACTCGTCGGGACGGTCGCCCTCTGGATCTGGCTGGTGGGGATTGCGGCCTGGGCATCGCGGATGTTCCGCAGCGGGTCGGAGGAGGGTGGCGCCATCCCGCCCCTGCGGTGGACGTTCGGACTCCTGGCCGTGTCCGTAGCCGTCGTCGGCTGCTACGTGTGGGCGGCCGAACGCGACTGGCAGCGCGCATCCTGGCTGCACGAGAAGCTCAGTCCGTCCTACGGCCCGGACCACCTCGGGGCCCTGGGGAGGGATCTCGACTGGCTGCCCCGCGAGGTCCCGTCATGGGCGTACTTCCACTGGTCATGGGTGCTGACAGGTCTTGCCATCGCAGCCGTCCTGAGGGTCTGCCCGAGCGCGGCCTCCACCTGGTTGGAGCCGGGGCGCCGCGACAGACTCCTGATCGCGCTGTTCTTCGCGGCCGTCGTCGCACTCGAGTTGGGGTGGTATGCGGCGAACAGCCTTCTCGAACCGGTGTGGCTCCTGTTCAACATCGCCGTCATCCTCCTCCTGCTCGCGGCGGGGAAGCGATACTCGGTGCTCCACCAACGCCTGCTGGACGATCGGCCCGGTCCGAGGATCCGGCGTTGCCTCGGTCCGGACGACCGGGACGAACTCGTCACACGCGCCCGGAGCTATCGGGAACTGCATTCCCAGCTGCGCCATGCGGACCAGGGCAAGGCCGATGAATCCGGGAAGAGCAGGAGCGACCTCGAACGCGAGTTGCTGGAGCTGCAGCGATGGCGTCCCGACCCGATTGACGGCTCCCCCAGCCGGTTGCTTCCTCCACAGGTGACGCCTGTTGACGTCGCCCTGAGTCTCGGCCCGCGCGACAACTGGTGGGACAACGGGCGCCGTGCCGCATTCCTGGCGAGCGTGGTCGGAGTTCCCGCGAGCGGCATCATGGTGTGGGAGGATTACGTCAAGGGGGGCGCGTGGACGACGACCCTCTACACCTACCTCGGCCTGCCGAGCCTCGTGGTCTCGTTTCTTGCCTGGCAGGTGACCTGGGCCGGTGCAGGGTTCACCCTGGGTGCGCTCTGGCGCGCCCTGCCCGGACGCCGTGGACCGGCCAGGGCACTCCTCCTGGGAATCGCGTTCGCGCTGCCCGTCGCGATCGACATCCTGGTCCGACAGCTGTTGGACCAGCCGCTCGGGAACAGCGCCGTGGCTGCATCGCTGATGCTCTTCGTGTTGACGCTGACCAGCCTGCAGATGGACATCGACACGTTCCACAGTGAGCGACAGTACTGGCCGACCCGCGTGGGCCTGCTGTTCTCCCTCTACCAGATGCGTGCCTTCTCGGTTCAGGTCGCCTACCTGGTGGCACAGATCGTCGCCATGCTGACGATCTGGCAGTTCTTCAGCAGTGGCGCCGGACACCCTCCCAAGAGCTCGGACAACCCCTGACGCCGTTCCGTCCCGGAGTGAAGACGCGACCCGGCTTCGACCCTTTGTCCTTTCTTTGGTTGACGATCAGTCACACGTCTACTTCACTCATTGTTCGAGGACGCACTGCGCGACCTGCGGAGCGGGGATGACGGGGTGGTGGCGTGAGGGCGCCGGACTCGGTGATCGACTGCGGCGGGCTGGGCAAGCGCTACCGTCGCTCATGGGCGCTGCGGGACTGCCATCTGGCCGTCCCGGCCGGGCACGTGGTGGCGCTGGTGGGCCCGAACTGGCCTGGTCGTCTCGGTGGTGGCCTCCTTCGCCGGGGAGGCCGTGAGGTTCCACTACCTGCCTCCCCTGGAGGGGGTCGTGCACTCCCTGTTGGAGCCGGCCGCGGACCAGCGCTGGGTCGGCAGCACGTGGTTCGCCGATCCGGCCGGCGGCTTCCGGACGGGGACTTCTACCGGCTCGGGCAGGACTTCGGGGAGTTGGAGCGGCTGGCCCGGGGCGGCAGCTGCTAGGTGCACCAGGTGTACCAGTCGGGCGAGCGCTACTGGCCGTTCCAGATCTCCGAGTCGGCCTGGATGGCAGCGGTGGGGATCGCCGCCTGCGTCGCGGCGGTCCGGTGGGTACGCCGCCGGGCGGCCTGACGCCCGTCGTGCTTTGCCGGCGGTCTCCGGCTGCGGGGGTGCGCCGGCCGCCCGTCCGGCCCACGGGCCGGACGGGCGATTCCCGGATTTCGGACATCCAGGCCTCGCCCCTCTCGAAACATGATCTTGGACACATATGGATTCTGCGATATCCGTGCAGGTGGGGGCCGTTCCTGACTATTCGTCGATGTGATGTGGCGTCAGGTAGTGGATCATTCGGAGCAAGATCCACAAGGGGGACGATTCGGGCTCCGGTGGGATCGACGGCGGGCGCCCGCTGGGTCTATTGGTTGATGCTGCCGACGCTCGTCGGCCAATATGATCTATCAGAACGGTTTGGGCGTGAGTCATTTCCGTGCCCGCTGGCTGGCGGCATCGGCCGCCGCAGCGGCATTGTTGGGAGTCCTGCCGGCGTCGTCGGCAGTCGCAGCGGGAGCCGGACCCTCCGGGCCGTCGCTTCCCGCGCTGCAACAGCCCAAGGCGGTACCGGTGAAGTCGGTGGCCGTGGGCGGGGACAAGCGGCAGGACCAGGCGGTCGCGCCGAAGGGCGAGGCCAGGGTGGTGTGGCCCCCCGCGGGCACCTCGGTGCTCGACGTCGATGGCACGCCCACCGGCTCGGCGAAGCTGCAGGCAGGCCAGGCAGGCCAGGCAGGACGGGTGGTCCAGGTGACGGCCCCGCGATCGGAGGCCGGCAAGCCGGCCGCCCCGGGCAGCGTCAGCGTCACGGTGGCCGACCGGGAGGCCGCGCGCCGGGCCGGGGTCGACGGCGTGCTGCTCTCCATCGGCCGGGCCGACGGCGGCGCGTCGAACGGCAGCGTCGACGTGAAGGTCGACTACTCGGGCTTCGCACACGCATTCGGCGGTGACTGGGCCGCCCGCCTCAAGCTCGTCAAGCTCCCGTCCTGCGCGCTCACCACGCCGGAGCTCCCGCAGTGCCGGGTCCAGGAGCCGTTGCCCTCGGCCAACGACGCGGCAGCCCGGGTCGTCTCGGCGACCGTGGAGACGCCCGTCGGGCAGCCCGCCCGATCCGCGCTCCCACAGCCGGCCCCGCTCTCCGCCCCGCAGAAGGCGGTCCTCGGCGGTGCGGCGAAGTTCGCCGCTTTCAGCAGCTCGGCATTCGGCAGCCCGGCCGTCAGCGCCGCCACCGCCGGCGGTGGGACCGTCCTGGCCGCCACGGCGGACACTTCGAGCGGCACCGGCGACTACAAGGCCACCCCGTGGCAGGCATCCGGCTCCTGGTCGGCGGGCGGCACGACCGGCGCGTTCACCTGGTCCTACCCGATCGGCGTCCCGGCCGTGCCCGGAGGCCTCGCGCCCTCGATCGGGCTCGGCTACTCCTCCCAGGCCGTGGACGGCCTGACCAGCGCTTCCAACAACCAGGCCGGCTGGATCGGCGACGGCTGGGGCTGGGAGCCGGGGCACGTCGAGCGGCGGTACAAGGCCTGCGACGACGACCAGTCGGGCGGGACCAACACCACGAAGGTCGGCGACCTGTGCTGGTTCAACGACAACGCCACGCTCTCCCTCGGGGGGAAGACCACCGAGCTCGTCCACGACGCCGGCAAGGGCTGGCACCCGGCCGCCGACGGCGGTGAGAAGGTCGAGCGGTTGACCGGCGCCGGCAACGGCGACAACGACGGCGAGTACTGGAAGATCACCACGGTCGACGGCACCCAGTACTTCTTCGGCCTGAACCGACTGCCGGGCCACACGGCCGGCGCGGCGGAGACCGGGTCCGCCTGGACGGTGCCGGTCTTCGGCAACCAAGCCGGCGAGCCGTGCTACAACTCCTCCTTCGCCGAAGCCTGGTGCCAGCAGGCCTGGCGCTGGCAGCTGGACTACGTGGTCGACCCGCGCGGCAACGCCATGGCGTACTACTGGAACACCGAGTCCAACAACTACGCCCGCAACTGGAGCTCCACCACCGGCAAGGGCACCGCCACCCCGTACGTGCGCGGCGGCTGGCTCGACCGGATCGAGTACGGCCTGCGCGCCGACACCGTGTACACCGCGAAGCCGATGGCCACGGTACGGTTCGCCGTCGACGAGCGCTGCCTGGCCAACTGCGGCACCTTCGACGCCACCAACGCCAAGAACTGGCCGGACGTGCCGTTCGACCTGTTCTGCGCCGACGGCGCGGACTGCAAGAACAACGGTTCCCCGACCTTCTGGTCGCGCAAGCGCCTGACGGCGATCACCACCAGCGTGCTCACCGGCGGCGTGGCCAAGGACGTCGACGCCTGGTCCCTGAACCAGAGCTTCCCGCCCGCCGGCGACGGCCTCTCCACCCCGATGTGGCTGAGCTCCGTCACCCGCACCGGCAAGGCCGGCGGTTCCGACGCGCTGCCCGCGGTGACCTTCGCGGGCGAGCAGATGGCCAACCGGGTGGACAAGACCGGTGACGGCCTCGCGCCCTTCGTCCGACTGCGCCTGTCCCAGGTCACCACCGAGACCGGCGGCACCATCGGCGCCTACTACACCGCGCCCGAGTGCACCGCAACCTCCCTGCCGCCCGCCGACGGCTCGAACACCCGCCGCTGCTACCCGGTCAAGTACCACACCGGCACCAAGACGTCGGACGACTGGTTCAACACCTACGCCGTCAGCAAGGTGGTCGAGGGCGACAACCTGGCCGAGACCCCGGACAAGGTGACCGAGTACGCGTACCTCGACGGCGCCGCCTGGGCCCAGAGCGACGACGAGTTCACCAAGGCCGAGGACCGCACCTACTCCGTGGCGCGCGGTTACGGTCGGGTCCAGACCCGCACCGGAGCCGGCTACGACGCCCGCACGCTGACCGAGAGCCGCTACTTCCGCGGCATCGACGGCGCGCAGGTCGCGGACTCCGCCGGCGCCGCGGTCACCGACCGCCCCCAGTTCGCCGGCATGCCGCGCGAGACGGCCACCTACAACGGGGAAGGCGGCGCGCTCGTCAGCGCAGTCTCCTACACCCCGTGGCGCTCCGTCCCCACCGCGACCCGCAACCGCGGCGGGCTCCCTGCGCTGGAGGCCTACTTCACGGGCACGGAGCAGGAACGGTCGCGTACCGCCGTCAGCAGTGGCGAGCGCCGCACCGCGCTGTCGCGGACGTTCGACGCGTACGGCATGGTGACCAGCGTCTCCGACCTCGGCGACACCGACAAGTCCGGCGACGAGCAGTGCACCACCACCGAGTACGCCCGCAACATCGCCGCCTGGATGATCGACCGGGTGTCCCGGGTGGAGACGCTGGCCGCCGCGTGCGGCGGCCAGGTGAGCCGCCCGGCCGACGTGATGGCCGACAGCCGGCGCTACTACGACGGGAGCACGACGCTCGGCGCCGCACCGACCAGGGGGCTGGTGACCGAGGCCCGCACCATCAACGGCAAGGGCGACGGATACCAGTCGCTCGGCACCACGGCCCACGACCAGTACGGCCGGGTCACCTCCGCGACCGACGCGTACGGGAAGACGACCACCACCGACTACACGCCGGCCACCGGTGAGGTGCCGACCGGCACCGTGGTCACCAACCCGCTCGGCCACAAGGTCACCACGACCTACGAGCCGCTGCGCGGGCAGGCGGTCGCCGTCTCCGACACGAACGGCAAGGTCACCACCACCCAGTACGACGCGCTCGGCCGCACCACCAGGGTGTGGATCCCGACCCGCTCGGCCGTCACCTACCCGGACTCGCCGAACTACTCCTTCGGCTACCAGATCCGCAACGACGGCCCGTCGGTCATCAGCACCACCACCCTGCGGCACGACTCCACCTACGCGACCGGCTTCGCCATCATGGACGGCCTGGGACGGCCGCGGCAGACCCAGGAGCCCGCGCCGGACGGTTCCGGCGGCCGCCTGGTCACCGAGACGTTCTACGACACCCGCGGTCTGACCTGGCGCGAGTCCGGCACCTTCTACGCGAACGGTGCCGCGGAGGGCGTCCTGGTCACCGGTCAGGAGCTCAACTACCCCGCCTCCACGGACACCCTCTTCGACGGTGCCGGCCGGCCGGTCGCCACCATCAGCAAGAAGTTCGGCGACGAGACCAAGCGCACCACCACGACCTACCTCGGCGACGGCATCACCACCGTGCCGCCGCAGGGCGGCACCGCGAAGACCGCGCTGACCGATGCCCGCGGCCGGACGGTCGAGACACGGGAGTACACCGACGCGGGCCGCACGGCCTTCCAGAACGTCACCTACAACTACGACAAGCTGGGCCGGCTGACGGGGATCACCGACTCCGCCGGCAGCACGTGGGCGTACACCTACGACGTGGCCGGACGCCAGGTCAGGCTGGAGGACCCGGACAAGGGCGCCTCGGTCATGACCTACGACGCCGGCGGCCGGCTCACCGACGTGGAGGACGCCCGCGGCATCACGCTGCACAGCGACTACGACGCCCTCGGCCGGCGCACCGCGGTGAAGCAGGGCGCCACCACGCTGGCCGAGTGGACGTACGACACCGTGGCGAAGGGCATGCTGTCGTCGTCGACCCGCTACGTGGACGGCAACGCCTTCGTCAGCTCCGTCACCTCGTACAACAGCCTCTACAAGCCGGTGCTCAGCCAGCTGACCGTCCCGGCCTCGGAGGGGGCACTGGCGGGCACGTACAAGTGGACCAACTCCTACAACGCCAACACCGGCCAGGTGATGTGGGTCCAGCACCCCGCCGCCGGCGGGCTGCCCCAGGAGCGGGTCACCAACTCGTACACGCCCACCTCGGGTCTGCTCGGCACGGTCTACGCCGGCAGCGACCCGCTCGCCTCGGCCACCACGTACGACCACTACGGACGGGCGACCCGCGAGGAGTACGGTGCGTTCGGGAAGCACCTGTGGGTCAGCAACATCTACGACGAGCACACCGGTGCCGTCAAGGAGACGGTCTCCGACCGGGAGCTGGCGCCGCAGCGCATCGACGACACGCACTACGGCTATGACGCCGTGGGCAACCTGACCTCGGTCAGCACGGCCTCCGGCCAGGACGCCGACCGCGTCACCGACACCCAGTGTTTCGGCCTCGACGCGCTGCGCCGGATCACCGAGGCCTGGACGGCCACCGACAACTGCGCCGCGGCCCCGTCGTCGGCCAACGTCGGCGGTCCGGACGCCTACTGGACCAGCTACAGCTACGACCTGCTGGGCAACCGGAAGACCGAGACCCAGCACCGCACCGGTGCGGGCCCGACCGCCGACGTCACGCGCAACTACACGGTCCCGGCGCCGACGGCGGCCAGGCCGCACAGCCTCACCTCGGTGAGTCAGACCGGTCCGGGCGGTACCACGACCGACACGTACACCTACGACGCGGCCGGCAACACCGCCACCCGCAAGATGGGCAACGCCGCTGAGCAGAGCCTCGGCTGGGACGCCGAGGGCCATCTCGACAAGGTGGTCCAGGGAAGCAGCACCACCAAGTACGCCTACGACGCGGACGGAACCCGGCTCATCCGCCGCGACTCCGGCGGCACCACGCTGTACCTCCCGGGCGGCACCGAGCTCAAGCTCTCGCCCTCCGGGAGCGTCACCGGTACCCGGTACTACGGGTTCCGGGGCCGCACGGTCGCGGTGCGCACCGGCGGCGCGCTCACCTTCCTGCTGACCGACCAGCACGGCACCGCCACGGCCCAGGTCGACGCCAACACCCAGGCGATCACCCGGCGCAGGAGCACGATCTTCGGTGCTCCGCGTGGTGCGCAGCCGGCCGTCTGGACCGGTGACCTCGGGTTCGTCGGCGGTGTGAAGGACGCCGACACCGGGCTGACCCACCTGGGCGCCCGCGAGTACGACCCGAACACCGCGCGCTTCATCAGCGTCGACCCGGTGCTCAACCCGGCGGACACGCAGCAGATCAACGCCTACACGTACGCCAACAACAACCCCCTGGTCTTCAGCGACCCGTCGGGCACGCAGTTGGAGGAGTGCGCCAGCGGGATGTACGTCTGTCGTCGGGGCGGCACCGAGGTCGTCGGTGAGGGCAAGCGGTACCAGGAGATGGTCAGCGAGGCAGGCGGCGAGGTCGCCGGCATGTCCGAGGACGAGCCCTACTACAAGACCAAGGCCCATGCGGCCGAGGACGACCTCTACCGTGCCAATACGCTCGACCCGGTCCGGGCTCAGGAGCTCCGCAAGAAGCGGTACGACCAGATCGTCGGGCACCACAAGTTCGAGTACGGCGAGTTCCTGAGGAAGTACCACGACATCAACACCCGTGACTGCAACCACCTTGACCGGCGGGAGCAGAGCGGCTGCTCGTTTGCGAGTGGATGGAGTGAGAAGCAGCTAGAGGAGCGGGTGAAGAAGGCGCTGGCAAATATCGACGAGTCCGGCGGCGAGTTCATGGACAAGGAGTTCGAGATGGCTTTCAAGCTGGCCTTGGAAGGCAAGAAGGTCGTCTCCCGGGCGGAGAAGGGGGACGAGGCTGCGGCCGGCGGCGCCGAGGGCAAGAAGCGCTTCGATGCCTGGGTGGACGGGGTGCGCTCCGAATTCAAGCAGGTCGACGGAAGTCAGAAGCAGATCGAGAAGCGGCTCCGGGACGCCAACAAGCAGGGCGCGGACGCCGTCTATCTGTACACCCCGAATCAGTCCAAGGAGGAGGCGCGCAGGGGCTTCGAAAGCTACAATCGGAGCTCCAGCAAGAATCTGACGACCGTCCGGATCATCGGATCCGACTACGACATGACGTTCCATCTGAGGTGATCGTCTGAAACGGTCGGCAGGCCCTTTCCGTTGATGGGATGAAACTGCCATGGATCGACCCCGGGACATCGTGGAACCGTGCGCCGAGGAATTCCTGCCGGACGGCGTGGTGACCGATGTCTCCGGGGTCGATCCGTCCCTGCTGGAGCGGGCCGTCTCCGACGACGGCGTTCCGGTGGCCGGCTACCGGGTCGGCCTGGACGCGGCGCTCGGCGAGTGGCGCCGCTGGTTCGAGGTCCGCGACCGGTCCGGCGCGTACCCCGTGATCACCAACACCGGCCCGGCCGGGCTCGTCGCCGAGGGCCGGCTCGGCGGCCCCTGGGGGCACGGCGGTCCGGGGCCGCTCGCCTCGGCGCTCGCCCGCGATCCCGAGGAGGTGCTCGCCGAGTTGGTCGACTCGGTGCTGCGGTGGAGCATCGAGCCGTACGTCGGATCGGACGACGACTCGGACCACGAGACCCTGGAGGAGTGGCTCGACGACCTCGTTCCGGAGCGGTTGGCCCCGAGGCTCCGGCCGGCCGTCACCGAACCGCGGCCCGGGGTGTTCCGGAACCTGGAGGAAGGCGCGGCCCGGCTGCGCGACTTCTGGATCTGCCTCTTCCCCGTCGGCGAGGGGTACGAGATCCCCGGGTTGTTCCCCGGTCTCCTTCGGACGCCGGGCTGGCTGAAGTACCGGGACCGGCAGCTGCTGCCGGCCGACCACGTCGCCGTGCTGCGGAGCTGGTCGGCCAGGTACGGGACGGAGGTCTGCTACACCGGCCCGTCCTGCCTCGAACTCGCCGTCGCCCGGCCGCCGTTGGACCCGCAGGGCGCGGCCCGGGTCGCGGTCGAGCAGTTCGCCTACTGCGACGATCTGGTGGACGAGACCGTGGCGGCCGGGGACGGGCAGGTCCGGTCCACCGTCTGGTCGTTCTGGTGGGACTGACGCTGCGCCGGTAGCCCTGGCGCCGCGGGGCCGGAGACCGGAGGCCCCCGGCCTCCGCCGACCCGCGTGAAGCGGGTCGGCGGAGGCCGGGGGCCGTTCCGTGCTCCCGGCGGCGTGGCCGGCGGGAGGCCGCGGTCAGAGGACGATGTCGAGCGGCCCCCATCCGGTGCCGACGAGGATGCGACCCTCGGGGACGAAGTCGTAGAGCTCGCCCTTGTCGGTCCGGCCGACCATCTCCGACACGCCGTCGTTGTTCAGGTCGGTCGTCCACGGCTCCCAGTAGCCGTTCCACCAGCCGTTGCCGATGAAGTAGCGGGCGCCGAAGCTGATGTTGCCGCCGGAGCTGGTGTTGGGGAAGACGTAGACGTCACCGGTGTCGGTGCGGCCGACGATGTCGATCTTGAAGTCGCCGTTCATGTCGGCGAACTTGACGCTGGTCCAGTTGTTGGGCCAGAAACCGTTCCCGAGGAGCTTCCGGGCGCCGAGCGTGCTGGTGCCGGTGCCGCCGGTGCTGGGGTAGGCCCACATCTCGCCACCCGCGTCGACGCCGATGACGTCGGTGCGGCCGTCCAGGTCGACGTCGCCGAAGTTCAGCGTGACGTACATGTTCCAGCCGTTTCCGATCAGCGACGGGGCGCCGACGGAGTTGGTGCCGGTGCCGCCCGTGCCCGGGTAGAGCCAGAGGTCGCCCTCCCGGGTGCGGCCGACGATGTCGGTGCGGCCGTCGTTGTTGAGGTCGGCGGTGTAGACGTTCGTCCAGTAGTCGCGCCACCAGCCGTTTCCGACGAAGTCGAGCGCCCCCAGGGTCGTGGTGCCGGTTCCCCCGGTGCCGCGGTAGACCCACATGTCGCCGTTGGCGTCACGGACGAGGACGTCCGTGTAGCCGTCGCCGTTGTAGTCGGGCCTGCTCTGCGAGCCGCTGGTCCACAGGCCCTGGCCGGTCGGGTTGTAGATCACCAGGACGCCGCGGTCCTGGAGGATCGCGTAGGAGTTGGGCTTGCCATTGGTGCCGCTGGCCCAGAGCACCGTGCTGCCGTCGGCGCCGTAGACGACGAGGTTGCCGTCGGGCTGCATCTGGGCCTTGGCGCCCGGGTGCCCGCCGGTGGCGGTGGCCCACAGCGTCTTGCCGGCCGAGCTGGTGACCACGAGGTTGCCGTCGCCCTGCATGGTGAGCTTGGCCTTGCCGGCGGTGAAGCTCTGCCCGGAGGCCAGGACGGTCCCGGAGGGGATGCGCGCGCCGACCACGCCGTCGACGGTGAAGCCGCCCGAGAAGGAGTTGACGCTGCCGTTCCAGGCCTGGCCGTACCAGGCGAACATGGTGTTGTCGGCCTGGCGGCCCCACAGGTCGGTGACGCCGTCGCCGGTGATGTCGCCGACCGAACCCACCGTCGGGTAGAGGTCCTTGGTCACTCCGACGCCGACCCTGGTCCGGCCGGTCGGCTCGCCCCAGGTCGCGAGGTCCAGCCGGCCGTTCGTGTCGTTCTTCCCGAACGAGCGCAGGATCTCACCGTTGTCGAGGTTCCGCAGCCAGAGGTCCGGCACGCCGTCGCCGTTGAGGTCGCCCGGGGTGATGACGGTGAACTTGTCCCAGTCGCCGGCTCCGACCAGCACCGGGGCGCCCTTGTCGTCGAGGTAGTTGTTGCGCTCGCCGAAGTAGGCCCAGAGCTGCTTGCCCTCCTTCACCAGGAGGTCGGGCTTGCCGTCGCCGTTGAGGTCGCCGGGTGCCAGGATCTGGTCGGCCTGCTGCCAGTGGTCGTCACCCTGCTCGCAGCCCTGCTCCGGGTCGGCGACCGGGCAGTAGACGGAGAGCTCCTGCCGACCCTTGCCGAAGGTCGTCGTCGCGATGCCGAGGCCGTTGTTGGGGTAGGTCCAGAGCTTGTTCTTCTTGTCGAGTTTGTCGTACTCGAGGGCGACGAGGTCGTTGTAGCCGTCCTCGCCCCAGTCGCCCGAGAAGGTGACCTTGGCACCGGGGGACTGGTAGCCCGCGCTCATCGCGGTGAAGTTGTTGTTGCCCTGATTGGCGTAGGTGATCAGGGTGCCGTTGGAGTCGAGGCTCCAGACGTCGTTGCGGCCGTCGCCGTTGAGGTCGCCGGGCTTGTCGCGATCCTGCGAGCGCGCCGCGTAGAACAGGTACGTCGCCGTGTCGGAGCGGTTGCCGGCCGCGTCCTGGCTGAAGGCGTGGACGAAGTGCGGGCCGACGCCGGGTGGGGTGAGGGGGACGGTCCACGAGCCGCCGGGGGCGACCTGGTTGCTGTGCACCGCCGGGTCCCAGTCGGTGTAGTAGCCGTACCAGGTGATGTCGGCGACGCCGTTGGCCGAGATGGTGAAGTCACCCGGCGTGCGGGCCTTGGCAGTGCCGGTCGGCCAGCCGCCGTCGCCGTTGGGGAAGGCGGCGGAGGAGATCTTCGGCGCCTTCTCGGGGCGGGTGCGGTCGATGCTGAACTTGCAGGTCTCGCTCCACGGCGAGTACTCGCCCATGCCGTCCTTGGCCCTGACCTGCCAGGTGTAGTCGCCGGTCGGCAGCTGGGCGTCGGGCACGACCAGGGTGGAGACCCGGTCCTTGAGGCCGGGGACCGATTGGTCCACCACCGTGGTACCGCCGCGCACGACCCGGAACTGGGCGTCGAGGTTGCCGGCGTTCGGGTCGTCGACGTGCGCGTACAGACTGACCGTGGTGTTGCCGATCAGGCCGCCGTTGGTGCAGTCGGTCTTGGGGTTGGTGCCCAGGCCCCACGGCGTGCGCGGCGGGTTGTTGTAGACCGTCTCCAGGACGGCCGACTTGGAGTCGAACTTCTTCCAGCCGAAGGTGTCGCCCTCGTTCTCCGCGTACAGGCCGAGCGTGATGCTGGGCTGGTGGGCGTCGGCGATGCGCTGGATCTTCCAGGTGAGGTCGAACTCCAGGTTGCCGCCGGGGCAGGAGGATCCCGACCAGCCCTTGGACTGGTTGACGGTGGAGAGCCAGTCGATCTTGCCGGGCTGGTTCAGCCAGTTGGTCCGGTCACTGATCGCGCCGGTGTGCCAGAGCTGCACCGGACGGGCCTGGCAGGACCAGGACCAGACGTTGTTGATCCGGAAGGTCGAGGAGAGCACCTTGGCGCCGGCGAGGTTTCCGGTGTCCAGCTGGAAGAACGACCGGGAGAGGCCGCCGGTGTCGGTCTCGTACCCGACCCGGGCGACCTCGTTGGCGTTCCAGTAGGTGTTCTTCGGGTACTTCTGGGAGACCCGGGTCCAGTTCTGCCGCCCGCCCCAGGCCCAGGACGGGTCGATGTACACCGGGTAGCGGGTGTCCGAGGCCTTCAGCAGCGCCTGGTCGGGGGTGATCTGGAGGGTGTTGCCGCTGACTGTGGTCGGCATCTGGGCGTCCTTGGCGCCCGCGGGCTGCTCGAAGGCGGCGCCCGGGGAGCCGGGGTCGCCGGACGTCGCGGCGGCCTCGGGGGCGGCCACGGCCCGGGCCGTGAGGCCGGCCTTGGTCACGGTGGCCGGCGCCGCCGGCGGGGGAGCGGCCGTGGTGGAGTCCCACATGACCGGCGACGGGCTGGTGAAGACCGTCTGGCCGGCCGGGTTGGTGGCCTTGACCGCGCCGGTCTCCGGATCGGTGGTGACGGTGACGCCGACCGTCGACATCGTGTACTTGAGGGTCGCCAGCTCCGGGTTGGCCGCTGCTTGCGGCGTCTTCACGACGATGAGCTGGGAGAAGCCCTCGACCTCGGCCTTCAGCTGCAGGTCCACGCCCGGAAGCACTTCGGCGTAGGTCGCCACGTTGCCGCTGAGCGTCGGCTTCGGCAGTGGCTTCGGCCAGGACAGCGACAGCGTCCGGCCGTCCTTCACACCGGACAGCAGCGGCCCGGTCCCGCCGCCGGAGAAGGAGACCACCACCGAGGTGGCCTTGGGCACGGCCCGCCCGTCCGCGGCGAACACCAGCGTCGGATCGGTCGGCACCCAGGTGCCGGCGCGCAGGACCCGGACCGGTGAGCCGTACCGCTTGACCGAGAACGTGCCGTCGGGGCGCACCCAGGTGTCCGACAGCTCGGTGCGCGCCGCCTCCAGCTCCACGGGCCGGCCGCCGGCCTTCGCCGCGGCGAGCGCCTTGTCCTCGGGGCTGGCCGACCCGTCGTCAGGAGCGTTGACGGCGGTGGTCGATGCGGTGGTCGCGGAGGCGAAGGTGACCGGCAGCACGGCACCGGACACGCCGAGGCCGGCCGCCACGGCGAGGGCCACCACCCCCGCCGTACGACCGGGCCGGAGCGGCCCGGATCTTGCGCGTATGGACATGCGGATTCCCTTTCACGGGGCTGATGTGATGCCAGCGCGGTCGCGAGCAGGGTGGGATGACGCCCACTCCGACTTGATGAAGATCATCTGAAGGCGGGGTGACTCTATACCGGCTGGTGGACGCACCGTCAGTGGCGTTGGTGCGTGCGCCGATCGGTTGTGTCGGTCGGTGGCGATGAGAGATGGTTTGCGAAAGTCCGACTATCAAACTGATAGCAAGGCGCATGGCGCCGACCGGTCGGCCCGGGTGATCCTCGCGGGGTCGGGCGGTCAGCGGAGGGGGCCTCGTGGGGGTGCGCCCTCCGGGCGGGGGCGTGGGCGGGCGGCGAGGACGGCGATGTCGTCCTCGGCGCTCGGCGCGGACGGGCCGGCCGGGGCGAGGGCGTGCAGGACGGCGTCGAGCAGGTCGTCCAGCGCGCCCTCCGCGGGGAGCCGGAGGGAGGCGAGACGGGCGAGCGAGACGTCGATGTCCTCGTCGCGCCGCTCCACCAGCCCGTCGGTGTACATCAGGAGCGTTTCACCGACGCGCAGTTCACGTGCCGTCTGCTCGTAGCCGCCGAGCCCGGTGCCGAGCGGCGGACCGGTGGGGATCTGCAGCAGTTCGGTGGGCCGGCCGGGGGCGATCAGGGCGGGCGGCAGGTGGCCGGCGCTGGAGAGCGTCCACCGGCCGCGGCCCGGGTCGGCGAGGGCGAGCAGGCAGGTCGCCGGGCGGGCGGACTCGTTGGCCGCGATGACGGTGTCGAGCTGCCGCAGGATCCGGTGCGGCGGCAGGTCCATGCCCGCGACGTCGCGCAGCGTGGAGCGGTAGGTGCTCATGTCGACCGCCGCCTCGACGCCGTGCCCCATCACGTCGCCCATCACCAGCAGCGTGCGCCCGAACGGCAGCCGCACCGTCTCGTACCAGTCACCGCCCACCACCGAGCTGGTGCCGGAGGGCAGGTAGCGGGAGGCCAGGTCGAGGTTCTGGTGCGGGCTGCCGGGCTCGCTGAGCAGCGCGCGCTGCAGCTCCAGCGCGATGCCCTGGGAGCGGGTGAAGCGGCGGGCGTTGTCGAGGCTGGTGGCGGCGCGGCCGGCCAGGTCGCCGATCAGGACGGCCTCGTCCGGGCTGAACCCGGGCGAGGCGGCGGTGCGGGCCAGCGTCAGCAGCCCGATCAGCCGGCCGCGCGCGATCAGCGGCACGGCCAGCAGCGACGTCACCCCCGTCGCCCGGTACGCCGCCAGGCTCGCCGGATCGGGGGCGGACGCGGCGAGGTCGTCGCCCCGGAGCCCGTCGGCCAGCACCGCCGTGCCGGAGGCCAGGCTGCGGCCGGCGGCCGAACCCTCCCGGTGGCGGACCGACTGGCCCGGCCCGGCCAGCTCGGCGACCGTGTCGCGCAGTCCTTCGGCGTACTCGACCGCGGTGCGGTGCAGCCGGGTGCGCAGCGGGCGCCCGGCGCGGACGGGTGTGTCGGTCGGCAGGATGTCGACGGTGGCGAGGTCGGCCAGTCCGGGCACGGCGAAGGCGGCCAGCTCCGCGCAGGTGGTGTCGACGTCCAGGGTGGTGCCGATCCGCTCGGCGGCCGCGTCCAGCAGCGCCAGCCGGGCGCGGGCCCGGGTGAGCTCGTGCCGCAGGGCGTCCGCGGGTTCGGGGTCGTCGAGGACGGCGACCACGACGCCGGTGGTCCGCCCGTCGGTCACGAGGGCCCGGTAGCGCAGCCGCAGGCCGGGCGGCACCGGCGCGCCCGGGGTCTCCGGGTCGCCGGTCAGCTGCTCGCGGTCGCGGCCGTCGTCCAGGACCCGGCGCAGCGTCCCGGCCGCGCCGGCGAAGGCGGTCTCCTCGACCGGGCGGCCGAGGAGGTCGGCGCGGCGCAGACCGGTGGCGGTGGTGAAGGCCGCGTTGAGGTAATGCCAGCGGAGCCGCTCGTCCACCAGCGCCATACCGACCGGAGCCGTCGCGAGCACGTCACGGAGGAGATCGGGGCTGTCGCCGCTCGGGGAGCCGCCGCCCCCGACGAGCGCCGCCGCTGCCGCCCGCGCCCGGCTGACCGGACCCGCGGGGGTGGCGCGCTCTCCTCCGTTGCCGTGCCGGAACCGCATAGGTCCATGATCACGCGCCGCGGCGCGGCACGCCCAGGGACCGGTGAAAGTTTGACCGACCGGTTGCGGTGTTGTAGCCGCACCGTCGCAGGCGTGGGTGCGGGCGGGGGCAGCCGGGCGGGGTGCGGGCAGCCGGGCAGGGGGCGGCGCGGGCGCGGTCAGCCCGTGGCGCTCGGGCCGTCCTGGGGCCGAGGCTGCTTGAGCTTGGCCCAGACGGTCTCCAGGGCGGCGATGTCGGCCTCGTCCAGCCGGTCGTCGAACACCTCGGCGAGGGCGGCGCGCCGGGTGGCGTCGGCCTCGGCGAAGGCCCGCCGACCGTCCGCGGTGAGGGCGATCCGCACCGAGCGGGCGTCGGTGGGGGAGGGGGCGCGCTCGACCAGGCCGCGGGCCCGGAGCGCGTCGACCACCCGGGAGACCTGGCTGCGGCTGAGCAGCGTCTTGGCGCCGAGGTCGGAGGCGGCGACCGGCTCGTCCTGGCCGTTCAGCCAGAGCATCACCTCGAACCAGGACAGCGGCAGGTCGTGTGCCCTGCTGAGGGCCTGGTCGACCAGGGTGCTGAGCGTGGTGCCCGCCCAGACCAGGCCGTAGAACGCGTGGTCGCGGGTGCTCAGCTCGCCCAGGGTGAGATCGGTGCGCGCCATGCCGAGCACTCTACCTGTTTGCGTGTGCGTGCACGCATTGCCTATGGTGTGTGTGCACGCACATGGTGTGTGCGCACACACGTAAACCCTCGAACCAACCGGGAGCCCCCCATGGCCACCACCCGTGTCGTCCTGATCACCGGCACCTCCTCCGGCATCGGCCTCGCGGCCGCCGTGGCCGCCGCCCGCGCCGGCCACCACGTCGTCGCCACCATGCGCGACACCGGCCGCGCCGACGCCCTGCGCGCGGCCGCCGCCGAGGCCGGCGTCGCCGAGCGGGTGGAGGTCGCCCGGCTGGACGTCACCGACACCGCTTCCGTCGCCGCCTGCCTGGACGCGGTGCTGGCCCGCCACGGCCGGCTCGACGCCGTGGTCAACAACGCCGGCGCCGGCTACGTCGGCACCGTCGAGCAGGACGGCCTCGACCCGGTCCGCGCCACGATGGAGGTCAACTTCTTCGGCGTGGTCGACGTGACCCGGGCGGCGCTGCCGCACCTGCGGGCGAGCGGCGGCCGGGTGATCACCGTCACCAGCGTCGGCGGCATCGTCGGCCAGCCCTTCAACGAGGCCTACTGCGCCGCCAAGTTCGCCGTCGAGGGCTTCATGGAGTCGCTCGCCCCGGTCGCCGCGAGCGTCGGCGTCCACGTCAGCGTCGTCGAACCGGGCGCGGTGGCCAGCGAGTTCATCGGCAACCAGGGCATCGACCTGCCCGCGCTGCTGGAAGCGGCCGGCCCGTACGCACCCGCCCTCAAGTCCTACGCCGAGCGCACGTTCGCCGCCTTCGGCCAGGCGCAGACCCCGCAGGAGGCCGCCGAGCCGATCGTCGAGGCGCTCACCGCCGAGCACCCGCCGTTCCGCGTCCAGACCTCCGACCGCGCCCGCGCCTTCGTCGGCACCAAGCTCACCGACCTCGACGGCTCGGCCGTCCAGCAGCTCACCGGCTCCTGGGTCGCCTGACGGCTCACAGCTCACAGCTCGCGGCTCGCGGCTAGCGACTAACGGCTCACGGTTCACGGCCGACGGCGGGCGGGCGGTCGCCGCCGGGGCACCGCACCCGCCTGCCGGATTGACAAGCGGTCATACTGGGCGGTGCCCAGGGCGGGCGCCGACGGGGGCGCCCCGCGCAGCGCCCGAGACCGGAGGACACCCGATGAGCCGCCACCTGCCGACCGCAGTTCCGCCGGGCGCGTCACCGGCGCAGCCGTGGAACCGGCAGCGGCTGCGCAGCAACAACGAGTGGTTGCTGCTCGAACTGCTGCGCACCGGCGGTCCGTCCTCGCGCGCCCAGCTCGCCCGGGACACCGGGCTCTCGAAGCCCACCGTCTCCGCCGCGCTGGCCGCGCTGGAGCAGGCCGGGCTGGTCCGGGAGGCGGGCCGGTTCGTCCCCGAGCGCGGGCGCACAGCCGTGCTCTACGAGCCGGACCCGACCGCCGGACACGTGCTCGGCGTCGACATCGGCCGGGCCCGGCTGCGGGTGGCGGTCGCCGACCTCACCGGGCGGATCGTCGCGCGCCGGGACGTCCCCAACAAGGGCCGCTCGGCCAACGCCGTCGCCGACGCCGTGGTCGCCGCCGCCCGGGAGACCACCGCCGAGGCGGGCCTGGCCGCCCGTGAGATCGTCCACGCCGTGATCGGCACACCTGGCGTCTGGGACGAGGAGCGGCGCGGCGTCCGCTACGCCACCAGCCTGCCGGGCTGGGGCAGACGCGGGCTGTTCGACCGGATCGCGGCGGGTCTGGAGACGGAGATCACCGTCGGCAACGACGCCAACCTCGCCGCGCACGGCGAGTTCACCCTGGGCGCGGGCCGGGGCAGCCGGATGTTCGCCTACCTGCTGGTCGGCACCGGCCTCGGTGTCGGCGTGGTCAAGGACGGCGAGCTGCTCTCCGGCGCCCACGGCGCGGCCGGCGAGGTCGGCCTCGTCCCGCTGCCTGCCCGCCCGGACGGCGAGCCGGGCGGCACGCTCGAACAGACGGTCGCGGCCGACGCGGTGGTCCGCACCGCGCTGGAGCTCGGCATGCGCGGCCCGCTGACGGCCAAGCAGGTCTTCGAGGCGGCCCGCGCCGGCGACCCGCTCGCCACCGAGGCCGTGCAGCGGGCCGCCGAACAGCTCGCCTACGCGGTCGCGGTCCTGTCGGCCGTCCTGGACCCGGACCTGGTCGTCATCGGCGGCGGCATCGGCAACAGCGCTGACCTCCTGCTGGAGCCGCTGGAGCGCGCCCTGCACCGCCTCACCCCGCTGCGGCCCAGGCTGGCCCCGAGCGAGCTGGGCGAGGAGGTCGTCCTGCTCGGTGCCGTCGCGACCGCGCTGGACATCGCCCGCCCCGAGGTCTTCGAACGCCGCACTTCGCTGGTGGACTGAGCGCCGCGGTGGACCGAGCGCCGCGGTGGGCCGAGCGGCCCCGGTGGACCGAGCGCTGCTGCCCCTCCCCGGACGAGGGGAGGGGCAGCCGGTGTGCCGTGCCGAGGTGGTGCTCCCGCCGCTACGGGCAGCTGATGAGGGTGTCGCCGGCGGTGGAGGTGCAGCTGTCGAAGCCGGGGCCGCCGTTCAGGGTGTCGGTGCCCGGGCCGCCGTTGAGCGAGTCGTTGCCGAAGCTGCCGTTCAGCCGGTCGTTGCCGAGCCCGCCGATCAGCGTGTCGTTGCCGTAGCCGCCGTCCACCGTGTCCTCCCCGGAGCCGGCGTAGACGGTGTCGTTGCCGTTGCCCGCGGTGATCGTGTCGTTGCCGCCGAGGCCGCAGATGACGTCGGTGCCGCCGGTGCCGACGAGGGTGTCCGCGTTGGCGGTGCCGATGATCGTGCAACCGTGGGCGTTGTTCACGGAGGTGGTCGCCGTGGCGGTGTTGTTGGCCGGGACGGGGTCGGACTGGGCACCGCTCACGGTCGCGGTGTCCGAGACGGTGCCGGTGGCCCGCGGCTCGATGGTCACCGTCACGGTGGCGCTGGCACCGGGGGCGAGCGTGCCCAGCGCGCAGTTGGCACTGGTCGCGGTGGTGGAGCAGCTGCCCTGGCTGGTCGTGGCCGAGATCAGCGCGGCCGGGCCGGTCAGGGTGTCCGTCAGTGTGACGCCGGTGGCCGTCTGGCTGCTGCTCGTGTTGGTGACCTTCACCGTGTAGGCGGGGGTGTCACCGATGCTGGTGGTGGCCGGGCCGGTCTTGGTGACCGCGAGGTTCACCCCGGCCGGGGCGTTGACGGTGGTGGTGGCGCTCGCGGTGTTGTTGCCCGGGACGGGGTCGGACTGGGCGCCGCTGACGGTCGCGGAGTCGGAGACCGTGCCGGCGGCGGTGGTGCCGACGGTCACCGTGACGGTGGCGCTTGCGCCGGGCGCGAGGGTGCCGAGGTTGCAGTTGGCGCTGGTGGCGGTGGTGGTGCAGCTGCCCTGGCCGGGCGTGGCCGACACCACGGTGGCCGGCCCGGAGACGGTGTCCGCGAGCGTGACGCCACTGGCCGTCGTGGCGCTGTTGTTGGTGACCGTCACGGTGTAGGAGGCCTGGGCGCCAGCGGTGACACTGGCGGGCCCGGTCTTGGTGACCGAGAGGTCCACCCCGGCCGGGGTGCCGGCGCCGCCCTCGTAGCGGGCCAGGGCGAAGTCCGAGCCCGGCCCGCCGAGACCGGCGGCGACGGCCTTGCCGTCCGGCTGCAGGGCCACGCCGAGCGCGTGGTCGAAGCCTCCGCCGAAGTCGGTGGTGACCTTTCCGTCGCCGCTGAAGCCGCTGTCCAGGCTGCCGTCGGCGTTGTAGCGGGCCAGGGCGAAGTCGCTGACGTTGAGGGCGACGGAGTCGCCGGCGGCGACGATCCTGCCGTCCGACTGCACCGCCACCCCGTACGCGATCTCGCTGTTGCCGAAGTCGGTGGTGACCTTGCCGTCGACGTCGAAGCTGCCGTCCAGGTTGCCGTTGGTGTTGTAGCGGGCGAGCGCGAAGTCGCTGCCGGTGTTGCCGGCCACGACGATGCGCCCGTCGGGCTGCAGGGCCACCGCGCGCCCGAACTCGACGCCGCCGAACGTGGTGGCCACCTTGCCGTCGCTGCTGAAGCCGGTGTCGGGGCTGCCGTCGGTGTTGTAGCGCGCGACGGCGAAGTCGTAGTTGCCGGTGCTGTTCCCGGTGTAGCCGGCGGCGACGATCCTGCCGTCGGACTGCAGCGCGACCGCCTGCGCCGCGTCGGCACCGCCGGCGAAGTCGGTGGTGACCTTGCCGTCGCCGTCGAAGGTCGTGTCCAGGCCGCCGCCGGGGGTGAGCCGGGCGACGGCGAAGTCACCGCCCGTGTAGCCGGCGGCGACGATCTTCCCGTCGGACTGCACCGCCACCCCGAAGGCGTCGTCGGCGCCGCCCGAGCCGAAGTCGACGACCACCTTGCCGCCGGCGCCGAAGAGCGTGTCCAGGCTGCCGTCGGTGTTGTAGCGGACCAGCGAGAACCAGCCGACGCCGCCGTCGGGCACCTCGCTGTGGCCGGCCACGACGATCTTGCCGTCCGGCTGCAGCGCCACCGCCCGGGCCCCGTCGTCGCCGCCGTTGAAGTCGGTGGTGACCTTGCCGCCGGTGCCGAAGAGCGTGTCCAGGCTGCCGTCGGCGTTGTAGCGGGCGAGCGCGAAGTCGCCGGTGATGTCGGCGTGGCCGACCGCGACGATCTTGCCGTCGGGCTGCACGGCCACCGCATCGGCATCCGACGTGGCGCCGCCGAAGTCGGTCGTCACCCTGCCGCCCGTGCCGAAGGTGGCGTCCAGATCGCCCGGCGCGGCCACTGCGACCCCGGGAGCGGACAGCGCGAGCAGCAGGCCGGCGGCGGCTGCCGCCCCGACCCGACCGAACCCCGGTCTCGGACCGGACAGGGACATGGGCATGCGGACCACTTCTGCCTCTCGTCTCATCGTCGGCGCGCCGTCCACCGCGTCCACGACCCACATGGCGGCGCCGCCTCCTCGCGGGTGCCCACGCACCCGAAGCGTCGGCACACAGCTTCGGGTGGTCCCGTCGGCGGACCGGTGATGCCCGGGCACCGCTGCGCCCACTGGCCGCCGGATTCCACCCCATGGAGTGAGCGAACGCCGGCAGCCCCCGCACCGGGAAGGCACGAGGGCTGATCGACGGGGGGGGAAACGGTGCGTCAGGCCGCAGGTGGCGGGGCATCCGCCACCACGGGCTCGCTAGCTCGGGAAGGGCCAGGTGGGGCACCACGGCGGGATGAACTGGCCGGGGTAGGGCGGGCCCCACGGCGGGCAGGGCGGGAGCGGGATCTGGGCGGGCGGCGCGGAGCTCCAGAGCACCTTGCCGTTCAGCTCGACCGCGATGGCGCCCTCGTTGTAGATGGCGAGGTCGGCGCCGGTGCGGCCACCGGTGTTGCTCGCCCAGAGCGGGGTGTTGTCGGCCGCGTACACGACGAGGTTGCCGTCGCCCTGCATGGCCAGGATGTTGCCGTTGGGAATGGCGCCCTTGGCCACCCAGATCGGGGTGGTGTCGCGGTACAGGACCACGTTCCCGTCGCCCTGCATGGCCAGCATGATGTGGTGGTCCGGCGAGTACCAGGCCTGGTTCCGGTTGAGCACGCTGTTCGCCGGGATGCGGGTCGGCGTGGAGAGTGCGGCGGTGGCGGCGGGTGCCTCGGCGGCCGCGGGGGCGCTCGGGGCGGGGGCGGCGTCGGCGGTACCCGTGGTGAGGGTGCCGAACCCGATCGCGGCGACGGCTGCCAGAACGGCGGCTCGTATGCGGATGCTGGTGCTCATGGGTGGGCCTTGGATCCTTCCGGACGGAGCGGGGGTGCGGGGCGTGGGAATCGGACGACGATTCTGACGTATCGTCAGTCTTCGTCGTGGGCGCCGGGCTTCAGGCTACGGCGGCTGACGTGGGGCGTTGCGGCAGATTCACCGGCAGCTTGTCGGCACCCCCGGGGCGGAGCCGCCCGGCGGCCGGGGGTGGAGGAGTTGTGCCGGATGAGAAGGTTGGGAAACTTTCCTAACGAAAGCCATTGACCGTGCGGCCCGCGCCCCCGATTCTGTAGGCGCCCGGGGTGGCCGCCGCCGTCCACCGCGGTACCGTCCCATCTCCCCTGATCCGCCGTCACCGCACGGCGGATTCGCGAAAGTGAGTTGGCATGTCCACGTCCGTCGGAGCCCGTCTCACCGCCCCGCTGCTGGCCGCAGTCCTCGGCCCGGTCGCCCTGCTGGCCGCCCCTGTCCACGCGGCGGCCGCCCCCGCCCCTGCCGCCGCAGCAGCCGTGCCCGGGATGGCCGCCGCCCCCTACGAGTACCTGGGCTGGGGCAACCCGCAGAAGCCCACCGACGTGATGAAGGCGACCGGCGTGAAGTGGTTCACCCTCGCGTTCATCCTCTCCGACGGCGGCTGCAACCCGAAGTGGGACGGCAGCCGGCCGCTGGCCGGCGGCTCCGACGCGGCCGCTATCGCGTCGATCCGCGCCGCCGGCGGGGACGTCATGGTGTCCGTCGGCGGCTGGAGCGGCAACAAGCTCGGTGAGAAGTGCTCCAGCGCGAGCGCGCTCGCCGGCGCGTACCAGAAGGTGATCGACGCCTACCGGCTCAAGGCGCTGGACATCGACATCGAGAACACCGAGTTCGCCAGCGCGACGGTCCGCCAGCGGGTGGTCGACGCCCTGAAGATCGTCAAGAGCAAGAACCCCGGCATCGTCACCTACGTCACCCTGGGCACCACCCCGACCGGCCCGGACGCCAACGGCAAGGACCTGATCAAGCGCGGCGCCGCGGCCGGCCTGGCGAACGACGGCTGGGTGGTCATGCCGTTCGACTTCGGAGGCCACAGCGGGACCATGGGCCAGGCGACGGTCAGCGCCCTCGACGGCCTGAAGGCCGCCGTGAAGAGCGCCTACGGCTACAGCGACGACGCCGCCTACCGCCACATCGGCGTCTCCTCGATGAACGGCAGGACCGACGAGGCCGGCGAGACCGTCAGCACGGCCGACTTCCGGACCATCCTCGGCTACGCCCAGCAGCACCACCTGGCCCGGTTCGCGTTCTGGGCGGTCAACCGCGACCGCGCCTGCGGCTCCGGAACGGACGCCGATGCCTGCAGCGGCGTCGCGCAGTCCCCGTACGAGTTCACCAAGATCGTGGCGCAGTACCAGGGCTGAGTGCGCGCGTCGGCGGGTGCGGCGGGTGCGGCCGGGACGGTTGCGCCTACGCCTGCCGCCCGTCGACCGCCCCCGGCCCGTCGACCTCCTGCCCGTCGACCTCCTGCCCGCCGATCTCCTCCCGGTCGATCTCGTCCTCCCGGACGAGCCAGAGCGCGAGCGCCGCACCGACCAGGCTCACCAGGCCGCCGAGCAGCAGCACGATGTTGAGGCCGTCCAGGAACCCGGCCCGGGCGGCGGCCTGCGCGGCGTCCCGGGCGGGTTCGGGGAGGGCGGCGAGCGCCTGCGGCAGGCTGCCCGAGGAGGCGGCCTCGATCAGTTCGCGCGGACGGGAGCCCTCGGCGAGCGGCGTACCCGCCGTCAGCTCGCGGATCTTGTCGGCGCCCCGGCCGATGAAGATCGCCCCCCAGACGGCGATGCCGACCGCGATCCCGACCTGGCGGAAGGTGTCGTTGATGCCGGCCGCCATGCCGCTGTTCTCCTTGGGCACCACGCTCACCGCCACGTCGGCGATCACGGGGTTGATCAGCCCGACGCCGGCGCCACCGACCAGGAAGCCCGCCAGCAGGCCGGTCCACGTGTCGTCGGGCTGGATGTCGCCCATCAGCAGCATGCCCGCACCGACGGCGACGAGGCCGACGCAGAGCATCAGCCGGGCCTGCACCCGGGAGAGCATGACGCCCGCGATGGGCGCCACGACGAAGCTCAGCGCCGTGATCGGCAGGTACCGCACACCCGCCGCGAACGGTGAGAGCCCGAGGTAGTTCTGCAGGTAGAGCGTCAGATAGAGGAAGAGCGCGAAGAGCGAACTGGAGACGGCGAACGCGGCCAGCTGCACCCCGGTGAACGCGTGCCGGCGGAACAGCCCGAGCGGCAGCATCGGCTCCCGGACGCGGCGTTCGACCATCACGAAGACGCCCAGCAGGACGACCGCGCCGACGAACAGCGAAACGATCAGGGCGCTGCCCCAGCCCTCGGCGTTGCCGCGCACCAGTGCCAGGACGAGCAGGAAGAGGGCGCAGCTGAAGGAGGCGACCCCGGCCCAGTCGATCCGGGTGGCGTTGGGGTCGCGGCTCTCGTTCACCTTGAGGGCGGTGACGACCAGTGCCGCCGCGCCGATCGGCAGGTTGAGGTAGAAGATCCACTCCCAGCCGAGCGAGTCGGTGAGGGCCCCGCCGACCAGCGGGCCCACCGCGACGGCCACGCCGATCGTCGCCCCGTAGATGCCCATGGCGGTGCCGCGCTCGCGGCCGGGCGGGAACTCCTGCGCGACCAGGGCGAGGGAGACCGCGAACATCACCGCGCCGCCGACGCCCTGGATCGCGCGGGAGACGTTGAGGAAGACCGGGCTCGGCGCCAGTGCGCAGAGCAGCGAGGCGCCGGAGAAGATGACCAGGCCGGCGGCGAAGGACCGGCGCCGGCCGAGCCGGTCGGCCAGCGAACCGGCGGTCAGCACCAGGGCGGCGAGGGAGAGGGCGTAGGCGTCGAAGACCCACTGGAGGTCGGTGAAGCTCGCGCCGAGGTCCTCCCGGATCGACGGCAGGGCGACGTTGACCACCGTGATGTCGAGCAGGAGCATGAAGGTCGCGACCGAGACGGCGATGAGTGTCCACCACTTGCGTTGCACAGCAGCCGGTCTCCTTCGGCGGCGGGGCGCCTGGCCCGGCGGCCGGGGTTCGGCCGCGACGCCACCGACCGTACGCAACGCCGGGGTGCGGACCTGGGCCGACACGGCCGGACGCGCCGGGGGAGGCCCTGTCCGGCGCAGGCCGTGCTGGGGTGGGCCGCTCGGCGGCGCGCAGCGACCGGCCCACACCTGGACCCGGACCGGGCGAGCGGCGGGACGCCGTCGCCCGGTCCGTCATGGCCGCCCGCCGCTCAGGCGTCCACGGGTCGCCAGGCGGGCCCGTCCCCGCCCTGCTGGACGCGTCCGAACACCACGTCGGCGAAGTGGACGCCGAAGCCGATCGTGCCGGGCTCCGCCAGCTCGGCGACGAGGCGGCGGCGGTGGCCGGCGGTCCGGGCCTGATCGTGGTCGAAGGCCGCGGACCACTCGGGGTGGTCGATCTGGACGGGCGAGTGCACGGCGTCACCGAAGGCGATCAGGCGCCGCCCGCCCCCGGTGATGACGTACTCGGCGTGCCCGACGGTGTGGCCGGGGGTGATCCGCACGCGGACGCCGGGGAAGATCTCCTGCCCGTCCGTGATCGTGCGGACGCGCGCGGCGAGGGCGGCGACCTGCTCGGTCATGCCCTGGTCCTCCAGGATGTCGCGCCGGTCCCACTCCGACTCGGAGATCAGGTAGTCGGCGCGGGTGAACACCGGCCGGTCGCCGCCGGGGGCGGGGTGGCAGGCCCAGCCGAGGTGGTCGGTGTGGAGGTGGGTGAAGGCCACCGCCTCGATGTCCTCGGGGCTTCGGCCGAGTTCGGCCAGGCTGTGCGGGAGCGCACCGCCGTGGATCGCGCCGAGCGGGCCTTCCGGCATCTCCAGCGTCTGCGGGCCGAAGCCTGCGTCGATCAGCAGTGCGCGGTCACCGTGCTCCACCAGCAGGCTGCCGACGCTTCCCACGAGGTGGCCGGTGGCGTCCAGGTACTCCGGGTGTGCCGCCCACACGTCGTCGGTGGTGTCCTGGAGCAGGTCGAGCGGCCGGAGCCGCACGTCGCCGTCCGGTACGTACGACACCTTCGTGTCGCCCAGCCGTATCGAGCGGATTCCCGCGGGCCGGCGCAGTCGCTCGTTCTGGTTCACCGTCACGTCGGTCATGAGTCCTCTCCCCTGTGTGCCGCTGTCGGCATGGCGCCGCGCTCTTCACGGCGACGACGGCAACCATAATCATCAAGCTTGAATCATTCAAGCTAGAAATATGCTGGCTTGATGGAGTCGCTAGACTGGTGGCATGACGACCTCCCCGGAGTCGCAGGCCATCGCCGAGCGACAGCTGTGCGGGCTGGTGAACGGGCTGGCCCAGCGGATCGCCGAGCACGTCCGGGAGCGCGCCGCCACCCTGGGCCTCACCTCGGCCCAGGCGACCGCGCTGCGGGAGATGAGCGGGCCGATGACCATGCGGGAGCTCGCCGAGCGGATGTGCTGCGAGCCCTCCAACGCCACCTTCGTCGTCGACAAGCTGGAGAAGCAGCGCCTGGTCGAGCGCCGTCCGCACCCCACCGACCGGCGCGCCAAGCACCTCGTCCTCACCGCCGAGGGCACCGCACTGCGCGAACGTCTCCTCGGGCTCCTCGCCCTGGACTCCCCGCTGTCCACCCTCACCCCCGACGACCAGCGCGTCCTGCACGGACTCCTGGAGCAGGTCGTCACGGGTTCGTGAGCCGGCTCCGGTGCCCGGGTGCCCGGGGGCTCAGCGGCCGGGGCGGGTGGCCCGGGCGGTGACGGGGTGGGCGGCGGCCAGCGTCTCCCAGAACAGCTGCTCGTACGCCTGCAGGAGGGTGCCGTACTCGCGCGCGGTGGCGAAGTCGCTGCCGCCCGGGGATTCCGGGGCGAGGGCGTCGGCGGCCTGCTGTTCCAGGGCGTCGGCCGGCCGGGCGAAGAAGTCGAAGAAGGCGCAGGCCTCGTCGGAGAAGCCGTAGTGGCGGCGGAGCCCATCGCCGAGGGCGGCACAGTAGCGGCCCCAGGCGGTGAAGTTGGCGACCAGTGCGGCCACCACGGCGGCCGGCCGGCCGTTGAGCGCGAGCCAGGCCAGGTAGGCGGGGTAGGACTGGCAGCCGGGCAGCGGCGGGCGGGCGGCGGTCTCGTCCGGGCCGAGGCCGCAGGCGGCGGAGAGTGCCGGCAGGGTGCGCAGGGCCGCGCTCTCGCCGTCGGCGAGGGTGGCGAACCAGGCGCCGAGCGGGCGGTCGGCACACCGGGTGGCGAGCAGCAGCAGGCTGCGGCGGTCGGAGGTGATGATCCGTTGCTGCTGGGCGGCGAGTTCGGCGAGCGCGGCGAGCGGGGCCTCGCCCGAGGCGAGGGCCCGGACCAGTGCGGGCTGGTCGCCGTTCGGGGCCAACTCGGTTCGGAGTTCGTGGAGTTGTGCGGTGATGTGCCGGTCCACCGTGCACCTGCCTTGCCGTTGCCGTTGCCGTTGTTGTCGGCCTTGCCGTGTTCCGGTCCCGGCTGTCATTCCTACCCCGGTCCGCCGACGGCGCGGCGCCGACCCGCCGTCCGCGCGGCGGCGGGTCGGCGGACGGCCTGCTCCGGGCCCTTCACGTCGAGACCGACGTTCGGGCCGAGCGCCGATCTGGCTGAGCGCCGATCAGGCCGAGCGCCGATCCGGCCGCCCGGTGTGCCACTCCGGCCACCGGGGACCGGAAACCCGTTGGTGGGTGTTGATCCACGGCCCGTAGACTCCGGTGCTCGTGACCGAGACGAACGCCGATTCGACCACCGTTCCCCCCGCGGCGCCGGCAGCAGGCGCAGCAGCGTGGCCGGCTCCGGCCGTTGCCGCCACCGCCGTGGCTGCCGACGCCGAGCTGGTCGGCGCGGCCGTGACGGCGGCCGGCCGCGGCCTGGTCGACCGGGAGACGGTGGCCGAGGTGGTCACGCTCTGCGCGGTCGCGGGGGAGCACCTGCTGGTCGTCGGCGCGCCCGGCACCGCCAAGTCCGAGGCCGTGCGCCGGATCGCCGGACAGCTCGGCGGGCGGTACTTCGAGTACCTGCTCGGCCGCTTCACCGAGCCGAACGAGCTCTTCGGCCCCGTCGACCTGCGCGGGCTGCGCGAGGGCCGGGTCGAGTTCGAGACCGCCGGGATGCTGCCCGAGGCCGAGATCGCCTTCCTGGACGAGGTGTTCCTCGGCTCCACCGCCGTGCTCAACACCCTGCTCGGGCTCCTGAACGAACGGGTCTTCCGCCGCGGCCACACCGTCCTCGACAGCCCGCTGCGGGTCTGCGTCGGAGCCGCCAACCGGCTGCCGGAGGACCCGGCCCTGGCCGCCTTCGCCGACCGCTTCCTGGCCCGGGTCTTCGTCGAGCCGGTCGCCGACGCCCGGCTGGAGGAACTGCTGGAGGCCGGCCGCCGCCCGGCGGCCGCCCCCGCCGCTCCGGGCGACCTGCTCGGCGCGGTCGACCGGCTCGCCACCGCCGCCCGCACCTGCGACCTCGACGACGTCACCCCGCTGCTCGGCACCGCGCTGCGCCGCCTGCGCAGCGCCGGCGTGCCGCTCAGCGACCGGCGGGCGGTGCGCTCCCAGCAGCTGGTCGCGGCCGCCGCCGTGCTGGACGGCCGGACCACCGCCTCCGCGCGTGACCTGTGGGTGCTGCCGCTGATCGCGCCCACCGCCGACACCCAGGCGCTGGCCCGCGACACCCTGGCCGACCTGGTGGAGAAGGCCGCCAACCGCAGTCTGGCGCACGCCGCCGAGGAGCTGTCCCGCAGCACGGCCGCGCGCGCCGAGCGGCTGGCCCGGGCCGGCAGTGCGCTGCTCGCCGAGCACCGCGGCCTCCCCGCCGGGCGGGACTCGCGGCTGCGGCTGGAGGCGGCGCTGCGGGAGATCGACGCCGGCTTCGACCCGGCGGACCTCCCCGCCGCCCTGGCCGGGATACGCGCCGACCTGGTCGCGGCGGTCGCGCCCTCGTGACCACCGCTCAGCCGCCGTCCCCGGCCGACCCGCACGACTCCGCCCGGCCGGACGCCCACCACCGGGCCGACGTAGGGCCGAGCGCCCGGCCGCCGGCCTTCCCGCTCCGCTGGGAGCGCCGCGAGCCACCGCTGCCTGCGGCCGCCGTCCTCGCGCTCGGCGACGCCGTGCCCGCCCTGGCCGCCGCCGCCCGTGAGCGGCTGCGCACCGGCGCCCGGCTCGGCGTGCTCGTCGACGACGACCCGAGCCTGCCGGCCGCCGAGCGGGCCCTGCTCGTCCTCGGCCCGGAGGCCGACCTCCCGTGGGCCGACGGCGCCCGCTACCTGGGCCGCGACGCCGGCCTGTTGGTCCCCACCACCGCCCGCCCCGGGCCGGCCGCCGCGCTCTGGCGCCGGGCCCTGGGAGCGGCGGAGGGCCGGCTCTGCGCCCTCGTCCCGGGCCGGGCCCTGGTCGCCGACCCGCCCCCGCCGCTCACCTCCCCGGATGCGCTCGACGCCCTGGCCGGCCTCGCCGCGTCCGCCACCGGGAGCGCGTCCGCTGCCGGGAGCGCGTCCGGCCCGTCTCCGGCCGGAGCTCCGGCCGCCGCCGCACCCACCTCCGCACCCACCTCCGCATCCACCGCCGCACCCACCTCCGCGCCGCGGAGCGTCCGCCGATGACGAGCAGCCGCCTGCCCGCCGCCCTCGCGCCGTGGGCCGCCACCCTCTCCGCGGTCAGCCCCGAACTCGCCCTCGCCCTCGGCCCGTTGCTGCTCCGCCTGGACACCCTGGTCGGCGGCCACGAGCCGGTCGCCGACACCACCGGCGAGCCGGACGGCGTCGGCGGCCTGGCCCGCACCGGCCGGCCGGACCAGCTGCTGCCCTCCGAGTGGCTGCTCGCCGACGAGTTCCCGGACGAGTTCCTCCGCCGCCTCGCCCACGGCGAACTGCTGCACCTGGCAACCGAGTTCCGGACCCCGGCGGGGCGCGGCCGGATCGCCGCCCTGGTCGACACCGGCCCCACCCAGGCCGGCGCCGGGCGGCTGGTCCAGCTCGCCGCGCTCCTCGTCCTGCACCGCCGCGCCGCCGCCCGCGGCACCGAACTGGTCGTCGGCGTCCTCGGCGACCCGTCCGGCCGCTGTCTCACCGGCGAGCTCGCCGAGCTGCTGCCGGCCTGGCTCGCCGCCCGCCGGGCGGCCGACCCGACCCCCGAGGACGTGCGGCGCTCCCGGGCCGCCCTCGACGACGCCGACCAGGCCTGGCTGCTCACCTCGCCGCGCCTCGCCGGCCGGCTCCCCGCCCAGCCCCGGGTACTGACCGGCGAACCGGCCCGGTGGTCCGCCGACGGCGCCGACCGCGTCCTCGTCCGGCTCGACGGCGCCGCCGCCGAACTCCCGCTGCCCACCGGCGACATCGCCGTCCGGGCGCTGCGCGGTACCGAGTTCCGGCGCGCGGAGCCGACCGCCGCCGCGCGGCCCGGCCGCCGTTGGGCGACGGACGGCCGAGCGCTGCCCGCCTTCCCCAACGACGCCCGCACCCTGATCGCCCGGGGCGCGGAGCCCGGCACCCTGCTCGCCGTCAACCTGCCGCACCCGGACCACCGCCGGACGCTCTCCGTCCGCGCGCGCCGCCACGACCTGCCCGGGCCCGTGCTCGCGGCCGGGCGCATGGCCCGGCGCCTGATCGCCCTCCACGTCCGGGGCGACCGGCTCGTCCCGCACGTCGTCGGCCGGCCGTTCGGCGAGCCCGGCGGCTACACCGTCGACCTCGCCGACCTCGACACCGACCTGGACGCGGTGTCGGAGCACTTCGCCCGACCGGTCCTGCCGCTGCTGCGCGAGGGCGAGGACCTGCTGCTGCCGCTCTCCGGCCGCTGGTGGCGGATCGCACCGGACGGCACCGCCACCCCGGACGGCCCCGCCGGCCGGGGCACCCACGACCGCGAGCAGTTCAACCCGTTCCGTGAACCGCGGCTGTTCACCATGCCGCTGCCGCTGTTCGAGGCCGTCGGCTCGCGCCACTTCCTGCACAGCAACGGCACGCAGGCCTGGTCGGACGACGGGCGGTCCTGGCAGGTGCGGGACGAGCTGGGGAAGGAGTGCCGGATCTCCTTCCGCGAGCACGCCGACGTGGTCGGCCTGGTCACTGGGCGCGAGCCCGCCCTGATCACCTCCAGCCGGGACGGTCGGACGGTGCGCAGCGTCCGCGCCGACGGCGTCCGGACGCTGAGCCGCTTCTCCGGCGGCCTCGGGCCGCTCGCCCTGCACCCCAGCGAGCCGCTGATCGCCGTCGAGAAGGAGGCCGGCCTGATCCTGATCGGGGACGCCGGCACCGGCCGGGTCCACTTCCAGATCGGGAGCACGCAGTGAGCGCCACCCCGGGCGCGGAGTTCCGCGCCACCGTCACCGCCGCCGGCTTCGTCCTCGACACGCCGGTGATCGGCACGGCCGAGGCCGCCGAACGCGTCCTCGCCGGCTGGCAGGAGGGCGCCGCGCTGCACGAACTGCCGGACGGCCGCTGGCTGCTCACCCTCGTCGACCCGGTCGAGGCCCGCGCCGACCGGGCGCCCGGCCTGCCCGTGGTGCGGACCGGCAGCGGCGCCCTGGCCGCCGTGGGCGCCGACCCGGCGGCCGCCGACCCGGGCCGGCTCGCCGTCCCCGCAGGCGGGGTGACGGTCGCGCACCGGCTGTCCGCCCTGCCCGAGCTGGACCCGTCCGGCTGGCTCGACCCGTCGGGCCTCACCCTCCACCGCCCGCGGCCGGTCGGCCCCGCCGAACCGGAGGCCGTCCCCGTCCAGGAGGACCTGCCGCAGCGCCCCCGGCCGGACCTGCGCGCGGCGGCCGGCATCGGGCCCCGCAGCGAACGTGCCCGGCGGCTCACCGAGAGCGAGGGGAACGGGGACCACCGGGCCGACGGACGGCGGCGGTCCGCCGGCCGGTTCGGCCTGCCGTCGTGGGCCGGACGGCTGCGCCGGCCGTCCCCGGGCAGGCAGGACCGCCGGACGCGGCGGACCGGACCGCCCGGCGTCGTCGCCCGCGTGCTCCGCGCGGTGGTGGCCGTCGGCGTGCTCCTCGTCGGCTCCTTCGCCTACCTGACGGGGGAGCAGAGCCCACACCCTGCACCGCTGCTGGCCGGGCTCGCCGCGGGGTTGGTCGTTGCCCTTGCCGGCACCCGCGCCGCCGGTGCGGGCACTCCGGCCGCGGGCGCCGCTTCGACGACCGGTTCCGCTTCGACGACCGGTTCCGCGGTCGGGCCCGCGCCGACGACCCGGTCGGCCCGCCGCCGGCCCCCGGGCCCGTTCCTCGGCGGGCTGCTGGCCCGCCTGGCGCTGCGCAGCCCGGCCGGCGCGCTGATCCGCGGCCGCCACGCCCGCTACCTGCGCGAGCTGACCCGGGCGTTCGAGCAGCGCCGGTGGGAGTCCGCCCTGCGCGACGCGGTCCGGCTGGCCGGCGACCGGCCGGCCGAGCACCGGCCCTGGCTCGCGCTCGGCCTGCCCCGCCGCCACACCGGTGCCCTCCGCCCCACCCCGCACGTCGGCACCGCCGGCGGTGCCTCGCCGCTCTCCGGGCCCACCGTCCACCAGCACCTCGCCGCCCTCTACCGCCGCGCCGCCGAGGAGCTGGAGCGCGCCGGCCGGATCGACGAGGCGGCGTTCGTCCTCGCCGACCTGCTGAACGCCCCGGCCGAGGCGGTCACCCTGCTGGACCGGCACGGCCGCAGCGGCCGGGCCGCCGAGCTGGCCGAGGGCCGCGACCTCGCCGCCGACCTCGTGGTCCGGCTCTGGTGGCGGGCCGGCGAGCGCGAGCGCGCCCTGCGGGTCGCCCACCGCCGGGCCGCCTTCGCCGCGGCCGTCGGGCGCCTCGCCGCCGACGACCCGGCCGCCGCCCGCGAGCTGCGCCGGGCCTGGGCCGCCCACTGCCGGGAGGCCGGCGACCACCTGGGCGCCGTCGAGGCCCTCTGGCCGGACGAGGACCTGCGCCCGACGGCCGCCGCCGATCTGCGCGATGCGGTCGCCCTCGGCGGGCCGACCCGCGGCCGGGCCCTGCCGTACCTGCTCGCGCTGGGCGCGGGCGAGTCCACCCGGGCCCTCGCCGTGGCCGTCCTCGACGGCGACGGGGACGGCTTCGCCACCGGCCGCTCGGCGCTGGCCGCCGCACTGGCGCAGCTCCCGGCTGCCGATCCGGCGGCGGACCGCGAACTCGCCACCGCCGCGGCCCGCGCGGTCGTCCGCGACGGCGGCTTCGGCGGCACCCTCGGCGAGCCGGACGCGCAGGCCCGGTACCAACTGCTGCTGAAGCGGGCCGATCCGCTGGCCGCCGCCGACCTGGCGAGTCCGCGCCGGGCCGCCCGCCCGACGGGCGGCACCACCGTCCACGCCCATGTCGCGGCCGACCGGCCCGGGACGCTGCCGGTGCTGGACGCCGTCCTGCTCGGCTCCGGCGCCGTCCTGGTCGCCTGCGGGCAGGCGGGCGTCCGGCTGCTCGCCCCCGACGGCCGCACCAAGGCCCGCTGGGACGTGCCCGCCGACCAGCTGGTGCCGGCCGACCACGGCGGTGCCGCGCTGCTGGTGGCCCGCTACGGCCAGGCCCGGGAGATCTCCCGGCTCGACCTCGCCACCCGCTCGGTCCGCCCCTGGACGACGCTGCGCGCGCGGCAGATCGTGCCCTCCTTCGACGGCCGTCACCTGATCACGGTCGACCAGGACGGCATCGCGGTGCTGGACACGCTCGCGCCCCGGCCGACCGTGGTCTGGCGCGAACTGGGCGACGGCGAGCGGCTGGTGGGCGCGCTCTCGCGCACCGCAACCGGGTGCGCGGGCATGGTGCTCTCGCCGGTGCCGGACGGCTCGGCGCTCGTCGAGCTCTGGCGCTGGGACCTGCCGGGCTGGGAGCTGCGCTCGCGGCTGCGGCTGGACGGACTCGGCCCCGGCCCCGGCCGGTCGGCGGCGCTCGCCTGCGGCGGCCTGCTCACCGCGCACCCGGTCGCGGGGGAGGAGCCCGTGGGGGAGCAACTGAAGGCGGGCGTCGGGGCGCCCCCGGACGGCGGGCCGCGCGGCCGGACCGGGCTGCGCTGGATCGCCGAGCACCCCTTCACCCGCCCCGCCGCCGACCCGGTCGTCGACGGCCTCGCGCCCTACGGCCCGACCTCCGACGGCAACCACTGGGCGCTCGCCGTACCCGGCCCCGACGGCAGCGGCGTGTTGGTCCACACCGGCAGCGGGCCGGGCACCGCGCCCACCGCCACCGTGTTCGTCCCGCACGCCGAGCCGCCCACCCTGGGGCTGCGCCGCCATGCCGACGCCGTCACCCACTGGCACCGCTCCGGCCGCGTCCTCGCCACCACCCCGGACGGTGCCACCCTCCTGGCCAACCTGCGCGTCACGGCGTAGGACACTCCCCGGTGCCGTCCCCCGGCCGCCGCCGGCGCCGGCCGTCCGATGCACACGTACGGCGCTCAGCCACGCGCGTCGCTGATCAGGAGCTCGTAGCCTTGGTCCATGGCGGAAGCCGCATCCGACAGCGGGCCGGACAACAGCCACAGAGACGGTGACGTCCCCGGGCGGAGCCCTTCCGGTGACCCGGCGCGCACAGCCCCCGCGGCCGGGAACGGCGCGGAGGCCGTCGAGCTCCCCACCTGGACCAAGGCCCTCGGCTGGTGCGGTGTCGCCGGGCTGATCTACCTGCTGATCTGTGCCGTGAGCATCATCAGTCGCGGCTTCGCGGGGCTGGGCAGCGACGCGGCGCACACCATGTTCGCCTTCGCCGCGAACCCGTGGGTCGGGCTGAGCGTCGGCGTCCTCGGCACGGTCCTGATCCAGTCGTCGACCACGACGACGGCCATCGCCGTCACCGCCGTGGGGTCGGGCGCGTTGCCCATCCAGGGCGCGATCCCCATCATCCTGGGCGCGAACGTCGGCACCACCGTGACGACGAGCCTGGTCGCGCTGACCTTCATCGGCAACCGCGCGGAGTTCCGCAGGGCGCTGGGCGCCTCGACCGTCCACGACTTCTACAACTGGCTCGCGCTGCTGATCTTCTTCCCGATCGAGCTGATCTGGCATCCGCTGCAACACATCAGCGGGTCGCTGACCGATGCGCTGTACGGCGCGGACTGGCTGCCGAACCCGGCCCACTTCAACTTCGTCCGGGCAGCCACCAGGCCGGTGGAGCACGGAGTGATCCACGCGACGTCGCACGTCAGCAGCACACTCGGCCCGCTGTTCACCATCGTGATCGGCGCCGTGCTGATCCTGGTCGCCGTCCGCTACCTCGGCAAGCTGCTCAAACTGCTGATGGTCGGCAGGGCCCGCGACGTCCTGATCAAGGCCGTCGGCCGCAACGCCTACCTCGCCATGGCGTCGGGCATGGGGGTAACCGTCGTCACCCAGTCCTCGACCATCACCACGTCCGTGCTGGTCCCCTTCGCCGGAGCGGGCATCCTGACACCGGCGCAGGTGTATCCCGTCGTCGTCGGCTCCAACCTCGGCACCACGTTCACGGTGGTCTTCGCGGCGTTCGCCGGCGTCGGACAGGACGCGAAGATCGGCCTCCAGGCAGCCTTCGTGCACCTGATCTACAACCTGTTCGCGATCGTCGTGATCTACGTGATCCCGTTCCTGCGCCCCGTGCCGCTCTTCTGCGCCGAGAACCTCGCCCGCGTCGCCTCCGAGCACCGGTGGGTCCTCGCCGTCTACCTCGGCACCGTCTTCATCGCCCTGCCCGCCCTGGTCATCGTGCTGGTGGGCGTGCTCTGAGCGCGGCCTCCGGCGGCCACGTCGCCGGTCAGCCGACGAGGCCGAGGCGGGGGCCGTCCCGGTCGTGCAGCCGTCGGAGGAAGCCCAGCACGCCGGCGGAGCCGCCGGCCCAGGTGGCGCTCGGCCGGGTCAGACCGGTGTCGGGGAACACCGGGCGCGACGCGGTGCCGCCGCTGCGGCTCAGGATGATCGCGGCGACGGTCTCGGCGGCGTCCCAGAACTCCTCGGAGCCGGATGCCAGGGCGACGTCCACCATCAGGTCGCCGACCCCGGACAGGCCGCAGCACTGGGTGACCAGCGGCATCCGCGGCGCCAGCGCGGCGCAGGTGCGGGCCGCCCGGCGGGCGAGGACGAGGTACTCGGGTTCGCCGAGGCGGTCGGCGGCCCGGACGAGCACGGCCCCGATCCCGGCCAGGCCCCGGCACCACGAGCCGTAGCGGCGGGTCGCTCCGGGGCGGGCCGCCGCCGCGACGATGCCCGGGGTGAGGGCGGCGAGGCCGGCGCAGGCGCGCTCGGCCCTGCGGAGGGCGGCGGGGTCGCCGGTCGTGGCCGCGTACTCGACCAGGAAGTACACGACACCCGCCTCGCCGTGGGCGAGGCCTTCACGCAGGGCGGCGCTGCCGATCCGGTCGGCGCCGGCGGGCGTCAGACGGGCGGTGCCGGAGGCCAGCAGCCGGTCGCAGGCGGCGGCGACGGCGAGGTGCCGGTCGGCGCGCGGGCTGTCGCCGCCCGCGGCGGCGTGCCGGGCGAGCAGCAGCCGGCCGATGCCGATACCGGCGACGCCCTCGATCAGGTCCGCTTCGGGTGGGCCGCCGGCGGGTCCGCGGGCCGGCAGGGCCGGGTGATCGCCCGGGACGGCGTCCGCGGCGTCCGGTGCCGCCCCGGCCTCGGCGAGGAAGAGCTCGACGCCGGTGCGGCCGGAGTAGAAGCCCGGTGAGAGGGTCCTGGACTGGCGCGCCGTCCACTGTGCGAGGACGTCCACGGCTTCGCGCACCCCGCTCCGGTGGAGGTGGTGCAGGAGCTCCAGGCCGAGCCCGGAGCTTCCGCCGTAGACGTCGATCGGCGTCGGGACGGCCGCGCGTGCGGCGAGCTCGGGGTCGGCGATCCGGTGGGCCTCGTCGACGCAGAACGCGGTCGTGTGCTCGATGATCTCGTCGAGCAGGCCGTCGTCGAACCGGATCCGGTCGGGGCCGCGGGGCGCTCGGGACGCCGCGGCCACTGCGGCTGCCCCGGTCGTCCTGGCTGCCGCGGCCTCTTCGGTCTCTCCGGCCTCTCGGGCCTCGCCGGCCCGGAGCCGGTCGGCGCCCGCGGTCCGTACGGCCGGATCGAGGCTCGTCAGCTCGGCGACGACCGCCCGGATCCACCGGTGCTCGTCGCCGGGAAGGGCCCAGGACAGGCCGGCGAGGGTGCGGTCCCGGTTGACGGCGGCGTCGGTGTCGACGATCACCGGATCCATGCCGGTGGCGGCGAAGCAGAGGGTCGCGCCGAGGGCGTAGTAGTCGTCGGCGGGCTCGGCCGGTCCCGACCGGCGGCGGACCGGGTCGCTGTAGCCGGGGGTGGAGCCGTCCGGACTGCTGCCGTTCAGCGCGCTGATCCCGTAGTCGATCACATGGCACCGGCCGGCGGCGTCGAGCACGACGTTGTTGGGCTTGAGGTCGCGGACGACCACGCCCCGCCGGTGGATGCCGTCCAGGACGCGGATCAGCTGCGCGGCCAGATCGCCGAGCGTGCGCATTGGCCGGGCCGCGTCGCTCCGGTAGGGGCCGTTCTCCTGGACCTCCCGCCGCAGGTCCCGGTCGCCGCAGCTGGTCATCACCAGGTACTCGTCCGAGTGGTGCCGGAAGTAGTCGAGCGCGCGGGGCACCCCGGGGACGGTGTCGAGCGCGGCGAGGACCGCCCGTTCGTTGCGCAGCCGGTCGCGGGTGTCGGCGCCGGACTCGTCCTCGGCCACGAAGGCCCGCGCCTGCTTGACGACCACCGCCAGCCCGGTGGTCCGGTCGACCGCGCGGTAGACGTTGCCGTGCGGCTTGCGGGCGATGCCACCGGTGACCCGGTAGCGTCCGCCGCCGAATCCGGCGGGGCCCTGCGGGGGGCGGACTCCGTGCCCGGGCCGGTTCTCGAAGGGGTCCTCGGCCCAGGGCGGGCACCGGTACGAACCGCTGGCCAGGCCGTCGAAGGCCTGGCCGTCCGGGCCCACCATGACCGACTCCAGCCGCCCGCTCCGGCCCGTCCGGTAGTCGCCGGTGAAGGGCCCGTAGCGGTAGTAGACGGGGGAGTGCGGATCGACCCGGCGATCGCTGACGATCGGCGGACCCTCCCGGTCGCGCAGCAGGGCGACGAGTTCGTCGGCGAGTGCGACGAAAGCGCCGGGTGCCGGATAGACCGTGATGGCCTTCCCGACCACACCCGCGCTCGACGCACCGGAGTTGATCTCGCGCAGGGTCTCCGGACTCCGGGCCCACTTCGCGTGGCAGACGTGGCACGACAGCACCGGCAGGACGAGGCCGATCACGGCGTCGAGTTCGCCTGGCCGGGCCGAGATGTGGAGCTTCCAACCGTGGTCCATCGCCGGCATCCGCGGATCGTTCAGGTACGACCAGGTGCCGTCGGACCAACCGCTGGGGCCGGCGATGGACTCGGCCACCGTCAGGAGTTGAAGTCGCAGGCGTAGTGGGTGGTCGCGGTCACCCACGGGTCCGCCAGGCACGCCGTGGCGTCGTGGTCGCTGCGGTCGTCGTCCTCGAACGCGATGGCCTCGTCGTCGATGGCGAGCGGGCCAGCGTCGCGGACCTCTTCGAGCATGGCTGCGGGCATGTGACGCCTCCAGGTCTTGTCGTGCGTCCGGCGGCGGCGCGGGTCGCGGCCGTCGCGGAACCACCGGTCCCGATCGGGCCGGGGTCCTGATTCACGACGGTAGGTAGGAATGATTGGTCTGACAAGGGGTCAGCACGCATGAACTTCACGGCGTGCGCACATCTGTGGAGGAATGGTGTGCCCTGCGGGGCCGTCGCCGGCGGTCGCAGTGACGTCCGGGTGCGATGCCCGGGCCGGAGCATGAACCAGATCTTGCGTCCAGGTGAACGCAGATCATCTCCGCGGTGTTGCATGTCAGTTGGGCCGGTGAGCGGACCCTTCGCAGGGCCGCCGTCGGCGTGGTCCCGGGCCGGTCGGCGGCATGTCGCGGGGCGGCAGGGCTGCGCCGGAGCCGATATTGGCCGCGTCACCCGCTGACTGTCACCCAGGAGACCACGATGCCTGTCCAGGCCGCCTCCCCCCGCCACCAGACCCTGATCCGTGCCGCCACCGTGGCCGTCCTCCTGCTGTCGGGGTCGGCCTGCGGGTCGGACAACGAGACCTCGACCGAGCCCGCCCCCCTCCAGCAGACCACCGCGGCCATCGCCTGCGACGGCTCCGGGCAGCTGCTGGGCGCGGGCTCGACCGCACAGGCCAATGCGATGGACATCTGGAAGAACGCCTTCAGCGCCGCCTGTCCGAAGATCACCGTCAACTACGGCGGTGGCGGTTCCGGCGCCGGAGTCCAGCAGTTCATCCAGGGCAAGGTGGCGTTCGCCGGGTCCGACTCGGCGCTGAAGCCGGAGGAGGTCGAGGCCACCAAGGCGGTCTGCACCGGCGGCCAGGGCATCGACCTGCCGATGGTGGCGGGCCTGGTCTCGATCGTCTTCAACGTGGAGGGCGTCGACAACCTCGTCCTCGACGGTCCGACCATCGCCAAGATCTTCGACTCCCAGATCACCAAGTGGAACGACCCGGCGATCGCCGCCCTGAACCCGGGAGCCAAGCTGCCGGACGCCGACATCCAGGCGCTGCACCGCTCGGACGACTCCGGCACCACCGCCAACCTCACCGCCTACCTCGCCGCCACCTCGGGCGGCGCCTGGCCGTACCCGCCGAGCAAGACCTGGGCGGGCAAGGGCGGCCAGTCGGCCAACGGCAGCGCCGGCGTCGCCGCGCAGGTCAAGCAGGTCGACAACTCCATCGGCTACGTCGAGCTGTCCTTCGCCCAGACCAACAACCTCAAGAGCGCCGCCGTCGCTACCGGCGCCTCCAAGCCCGTCGACGCCAACGCCGCCAACGCCGCCAACACCTTCGCGAAGGCCCAGGTCGCAGGCACCGGCAGCGACCTCGCCCTGAACCTCGACTACGCGACCAAGGAGGAGGGTGCCTACCCGATCGTCCTGGTCACGTACGAGATCGTCTGCGACAAGGGCAACAAGCCCGCCAGCCTGCCCGCCCTCAAGTCCTTCCTGACCTACACCATCAGCGACGAGGCCCAGCAGGCCATCGGCCAGAAGGGCTACGTCCCGCTGCCCGCCGAGATCACGGGCAAGGTCAAGGCCGTGATCCCCCAGCTCTCCTGACGCATCCGCCGGCCCTGTTCCCGCCACCGGGCGGGAGCCGGGCCCGGCCGCGGCGGGCCGCCGCGCCGGTCAGGGCCGGCCGGCGCCCGGGACGGTGACCTCGGCGGCGAGGACGCGACCGCTTCCGGGGCGGACCGGCTCCCCTCCGGGGCCGAGCCACTCGGCCGCCGCGACGAACAGGGTGCGGCCGTCCGGGCCGCCGAGCGTGCAGGCGAATCCGCCCCGGTCCAGCTCCACGGTCTCCAGCACCTCGCCGCCCTGCCGGACCCGCACACAGCGCATGCCCGGCACCGTCGCGTACCAGACCGCCCCCTCGGCATCGAGGCAGATCCCGTCGGGCGCGTCGTCGCCCAGCTCCGCCCACGGCCGGCCTTCGGAGAGGCTCCCGTCCGGCCCGATGTCGAACCCGACGAGCCGCCCGGCGTACGAGTCGGCGACGATGAGCGTCGAGTTGTCGGGCGTGACGGCCATGCCGTTGGGGAAGAGGAGGCCGCCGGCGACGTCACGGGCCGCCCCGTCCGGCGTGACGAGGGTGATGTGGCCGGGCACGGGCCGCTCGCCGGCCAGCACGTCGAACCCGATGCGGTTGACGTAGGTGTTGCCACGGCCGTCGACGACGATGTCGTTCCACCAGTGACCGAGCGCGCCGAGGTCCGCCCGGACGGCGAGCGTCCCGTCCGGCTCCCGGCGCAGCAGCCGTGACCGGGCGGAATCGACGATGGTCATCCGGCCGTCGGGCGACCAGGCCGTGCACAGGGGGAGCGACTCCACCGACGCGACGACCTCCACGCTGCCGTCGAAGCCCACCGCACACACCTCACCGGCGGTCCAGTCGGACACGTAGAGGCGGCCCTGGTGCCATCGAGGCGACTCCACCAGGCCCATGCCCGTGGCGAGGGTCCGAAGCTGTGACACGAGAATCCCCTTCCGTCGACACCGCGCATCCCGTCGGGGAGCCGGCGTCCCCCTCACCGACCGTCGGCCCGAAGGGCGGGGCTCAGCCCTCGGCCGGGGTGAGAACGACGAAGTCCGCGTTCGACCGGTCCAGGCAGACGGCCAGCCGGCCGACGCCCTCCACGTCCGCCGGCCCCATCTGTACGCTGCCGCCGTTCTCGGTCACCCTCGCGACCGTGGCGTCGCAGTCGGCGACGGCGAAGACCGGGTGCCAGTACGGCCGTCCGCCGGTGAGCGCGAGGTGCTCCTCGGGGAGTTCCATGAGGCCGCCCTGCATGCGCTCCTCCGGCAGCCCGGCCGGGGTGATGAGGGCGTACGCGCCCCCGCCGCCGGGCAGCTCCATGTCGCTGAACCGCCAGCCGAAGACGCCGCCGTAGAAGTCCTTGGCGCCGGCGGCGTCGCTCGTGTACAGCTCGGTCCAGGAGAGCGATCCGGGCTGGTCCACCAGGTCGACGCCCTTGCTCGTCCCCGGCTGCCAGACGGCGAACTGGCCACCCAGCGGGTCGCTGTACTGCGCCATCCGGCCCCAGGCTTCGAGGTCCATCGGCGCCACCCGCACGGTGCCGCCGGCGCTCTCCACGGCCCGCGTCGTGGCGTCCGCGTCGGCGACGCTGTAGTAGATCATCCAGGCCGAGCGTGCGCCTTCCTCGGTGAGCTTGCCGAGGCCGGCGACGATCTTGCCGTCCTTGCGGAACATGCCCCCCTCCATCTCCTCCCCCTCGCCCATGGATTCGTAGTCCCAGCCGAGAACGGTGCTGTAGAAGGACGCGGCGGCGCGGACGTCGGGCGCGCCGAGGTCGAGCCAGCAGGGGGAACCGGGGACGAACTCCGTGGTGATCACGGCGATGACTTCCTTCCGTCGATGCTGTGTGAACCCAGCGTGACACCGGGGGTGCGCGACCGCCCGCCGGCGGGTACTCGGCGACGCTGGGTTCACGAGTCCGATCGGTCTGTTCCGTCCGCCGTTGACCACCGGCGCTGCCCGCTCGCGCGCCGCTGCGCGGTCGCCAAGGGGGGAGTCCTCGGCGTCGTCGTCCGAAGCCGGGACCCGGGCGATCTCCCGGAGCTGGTCCATGAACCAGTCCACGGCCGACTCCCGGATGTCGGCGCGTAGAAGATGTAGTGGGTCCAGTTGACCTGTTGCCGAGGTGTGCTCCATCCGCCGACCGACACGTAGATGCCCATCCTGTATGTCCTTTCTGTCGTTGTCGGTCCTGGTGTGAGAGCCGTCGGCCGACATCGGCCGCGTAGGTGGCCCGGTCGCCGACAGCGATCATGCGCGGGCGGGCGGCCACCGTCAGTCCTCTTCCGGCCGGTTCTCCCCGGGTTCGGTCCCGGCGTCCGTGTCCGGTTCGGTGACCCGGCCGGCCGCGAGGACCAGGCCGGAGGTCCGGTGGACGGCGAGGAAGCCGAACGGCCGCCCGAAGCCGACCCGGCAGATCCGCTGCACGTACGGCGGGCGGAACGGCGCGGGCGTGCTGAGGCTCGTGCGGCGCCTGGACGCTGCTCAGCGCAGGCGTTGCACGAGCCTGAGCACGCCCGCGGCGGCCATGCCCAGCAGGACGAAGGCGACGAAGCCGAGCATTCCCAGGACCAGGGGAAGGACGACCAGTTCGCCGAAGTAGTCCTCGGCGGGGACGATCCGGCCGGGCTCGGCGAGCAGTTGGTAGAGCAGCCAGCCCGCCGGCCACCCGGCGATGACGAGCAGGAACAGGCCCGCCCACGGCTGCTGGGTGACGGGTGGTGGGGTGAGCACGCGGAGCCCGGGCACCGGGTCGCCGTCGGCGGTGTCCCCGCTGCTTTCGAGGCCGCTTTCGTCGGGACGTGCGGCCGCGTCTGCGGTGGGGGCGGTCGGCGAGGGGACGGAGCCCCAGACGGCGGTGCCGTGGTCCAGGGCGAGCAGGGCCCGGTGGCCGGCCGGGTTCCAGGCGAGCCAGCCGGTGGCGGGGGTGAGGTGGTGGGGGCTGTTCTCCAGGTCGGGGCAGTGCATCCTGCGGGGGACCGCGGTGATGTCGCCCCACCAGCGGGTTCCGGCCGGCTGTTCGAGGATCAGGTGGCGTGTGGTCCCGGCCGACTCACCGTCGGCGGTGCGGTGTTCGACCTTCTCCACGGTGCCCGGGATGCTCACGCGCGCCCAGCGCAGCGGTCCGGTCAGGAACGCCTCACTCTGCCGGCGGGTGGGCGGTCCGCCCGACGCACGGCCGGCAGCCAGGGCGATCAGGGCGGCGGCGAGGGCCACGGCGGCCCAGATCCGGGCGGCGGTGCGATGGAGCGGGGCGGGCTCCAGGAAGGGTTCGATCTCGCGGTCGGTGAGGGGGCCGGGCCAGCTCTGTCCGGGGACGTAGAGGATCCGCAGCCGAGCGCCTACCGGGAGGCCTTCGGTGGCGGCCGAGGAGTAGAGCTCGATCGGTCCGCCGGGGGTGTCGCCGAGCGGGCCGAGGCGGTACCGCGCGTAGCGGGGGTAGGCGGGCAGCGGGTCCCCGTTGACCGTCGGGGGGAGGAGTTCGAAGTCGCCCCAGCGGGCGCCGGCTTCGTCGAGTGCGACCCTGCGCTCGGCGGCCTCGGGAGGTGCGCCGGTGAACGGCGCGTCCATGGCCGGGACGGCGGCGACGGCGATCAGGACGAGCGCGCTGAGGCCGACGGCCTGCCGCCAGGCCCTGCGGCGGATCCGGGTGGCTGCGGCGCGGACGTCCGCGGTGGTGGGGCGGGGCGTGTCGGGGTCGCCGGGCGCGGCGGGCGCCGGCCGGGGGGAGAGGAAGCCGGCGATCACCCCCAGTGCGGCGGAGGCGAGGGCGGCCGTCAGCGCTTTGACGAGGAGTGGGTCACCGGAGGGCGTCCACGGGCGTCGGACGGCCAGGGCCACGCAGGCCGCCACCGCCACGGTGGTCAGCCCGCCGAGCGTCCGGGTGGCCGCCGTGGACCGGCGCTCCGGGAAGCCGTCGGCGCTCGTGTCCGCGCTGTCGGACGCGGTGCTGTCGGGTGCCGTGGTGGCGGGCTTCTCGGTGTCGGGTTCCTTGGTCACCAGTCCCCCCGGGCCGGTCGTCCCCTGACAGAGCATGTCGTGCGGCAACAGGAGGCTACCGCCGAGACCGGCCCCGGGCCACAGTGCCGCCGGCACACTGGCCGGCGGCGGGTTCGGCCGGGTGAGCAGTGGGCCCAGGCCCTGCCCGGTCCTGGGTCCGTGGCGAAGCATTTCGGCCAACTTGCTGCCGCACGGGTGACGTGTTCCCACCAAAGCTGGCACTGTACCGTCCCATCGCCGCAGAGGCCCTTGTAGCCGCACGTGCACCGCACGACGTGGCGAGCACGTCGACGACCGTTCCAGCCACTCGAACCACCAAGCTCTACCGGGCGGCACCACCCTCGGCCGCCCGGCTGACTCCGGCCGCCCAGACCCGGCCGTCGCAGAAGGAGTTCAGTGTGACTCGACCCCCCAGAAAGTCCGTCACCGCGAGCGCGTTGATCGCCGGCGCCGCGATGATCGCGGCTGCGCTGCCCGCCGGCATCGCCTCCGCCGAGGGCACCCGAACCGGGGCCCCCGCCGAGGTGCAGGCCTTTGCCGGTGCGCTGCCGGTGGAGCTCTCGGCCTCGCAGCGCGGCGAGTTGCTGGCCGCCGCCGACGCGAACCGGGCGGACGCCGCCAGGGCGCTGAACCTGGGCTCCGAGGAGGCGCTGGTCGTCAAGGCCGTCACCAAGGATGCGGACGGCAGCCTGCACACCCGCTACGAGCGCACCTTCGCCGGACTGCCGGTCCTCGGTGGCGACCTGGTCGTCCACACCGCTCCGGACGGCTCCACCAAGGGCGTCACCAAGGCCACCGACGCGGACATCGCCGTCGACACCACCCCCAAGGAGAGTGCCGACTCGGCGAGGGGCCTCGCGCTCGACAGTGCCGGGAGCGCGAAGGTCGCGGAGGCGGCGGCCGACAACACCCGCAAGGTGGTCTGGGCCGCGTCCGGCACCCCGCGGCTCGCCTGGGAGACCGTGGTCACCGGCACCCAGGAGGACGGCACGCCCTCCGAGCTGCACGTCATCACCGACGCGAACTCCGGCAAGAAGATCTTCGAGTACCAGGGCGTCGAGACCGGCGTCGGCAACAGCAAGTACTCCGGCCAGGTCACCATCGGCACCTCGGCGGCCGGCGGCGGCTACGCGATGACCGACAACACCCGTGGCGGCCACAGCACCTATGACCTGAACGGCACCGGCGGCTCCACCAGGACGCTGTTCACCAACCCGACCGACACCTGGGGCGACGGCACCGTCACCAACCGGCAGACCGCGGCCGTGGACGCCGCCTACGGTGCCCAACTCACCTGGGACTACTACAAGAACGTCCACGGCCGCAACGGCATCAAGGACGACGGCGTCGGCGCGTACACCCGGGTCCACTACGGCAACAACTACGTCAACGCGTTCTGGTCCGACAGCTGCTTCTGCATGACCTACGGCGACGGCGCGGGCAACGTCAAGCCGCTGACCTCCATCGACGTCGGCGGCCACGAGATGACCCACGGCGTCACCTCAGCCACCGCGGGCCTGATCTACAGCGGCGAGTCCGGCGGCCTGAACGAGGCCACCTCCGACATCATGGCCGCCGCCATCGAGTTCTGGGCCGACAACCCCGAGGACAAGGGCGACTACCTGGTCGGCGAGAAGATCGACATCAGGGGCAACGGCACCCCGCTGCGCTACATGGACAAGCCCTCCAAGGACGGCCGATCCAAGGACTACTGGTCGTCCGACCTCGGCTCCATCGACGTGCACTACTCCTCCGGCCCGGCCAACCACTGGTTCTACCTGGCCTCCGAGGGCAGCGGCGCCAAGACCGTCAACGGCGTTTCCTACGACTCCCCGACCTCCGACGGCCTGACGGTGACCGGCATCGGCCGGGACGCGGCCGCCAAGATCTGGTACCGGGCGCTGACCACCTACATGACCACGTCGACCAACTACGCGGCGGCCCGCACCGCCACCCTGCAGGCCGCTGCCGACCTGTACGGGCAGAGCAGCGCGGCCTACATGAACACCGCCAACGCCTGGGCAGCGATCAACGTCGGCCCGCGCGTCGTCGACGGCCTCCTGCTCGACCCCGTCGGCAACCAGGTCACCGAGATCGGCGCCCCCGCCGAACTCCAGGTCAAGGCCGCCAACTTCAACCCCGGCGCCGTCACCTACCACGCGACCGGCCTCCCCGACGGCCTGGCGCTCCACCCGGTCACCGGCCGCATCACCGGCACCCCGACCGTCGCCGCCACCTACACGGTCACCGTCACGGCCAAGGCCTCCCACCACAGCAGGATCTCGACGACGTTCACCTGGAAGGTCTCCCCGGGCATCTTCACGAACACCACCGCCGTGCCGATCCCGGACGGGGGCCCGGCGGTCTTCTCGGACATCGTCGTCGACCGGATCCCGGGCCGGGCGCCGAGCGACCTCATGGTGGGCGTGGACATCAAGCACACCTGGCGCGGCGACCTGGCCGTCGACCTGGTCGGCCCGGACGGCACGGTGTTCCCGCTGAAGAAGAGCAACCTCGGCGACTCGGCCGACAACCTCATCGAGACCTACACGGTGGACGCCTCCGCCCAGCTCGCCAACGGCACCTGGCGGCTCCGGGTGCAGGACATGTACCGCACCGACTCGGGCCACATCGACAGCTGGAAGATCATCTTCTGATCGGGTTCCCGTACAGGCGATCCGGCCGGCTGACTTCGCCGGCCGGATCGCCTCTTGCCTCGTTCCGGCCGCTGCGCACCCGAATCCTCATTCACCACTGCCACAATGCCTGAGGCCCCCCGAACGCGCGCTCTGTGCTGCTGTCCACCCTGAAGACGGAGGAGCGACTGTGGCGGACGAGTACGTTCTGCTGATCTGTGACGACGTGCCGAACGCAGTGGTTCTGACCGAGCCGGGACCCCATGCGATCGAGGTCGTCAAGGTGCTTCGTCGGCGGACAGGGCTGAGCCTGTGGCAGAGCAAGTCCCTCCTGGACCGGCTTCCAGCAACCATCCTCGAAGACGTACCGCAGGAGACGGCTGAAGCCACCGTGCGTGAACTCCTCCGAGCAGGAGCCAAGGCTGAGGTGCGGCGGTAGACCTGCTGCAGCCGCTTCACTGAACCCGGTCAGAGCCCATTTCGCAGATCCTCGTCACCGCAAGGCCACCGCGGGCCGCGATGCGGCCGCCGCAGGCCTGGTGCCGCGCGGCGAACTCTCACGGCCGCCCTGGACGCAGCCCTGGCCGACCTGGCGGCCGCCGACCCCGCCCACCCCGGCATCGTCCCGGCGCGCGGCTGGATGGCCCACGGCCTGATCGAGAACGGCCGACCGGCGCAGGCCCTCGACCTCTTCCGCGGGATGGGCCGGGAGATCGCCGGCCCGTGGATCTATTACGGCAACCCGGCCGCAGTCTTCGACGCCGCCCGCACCAAGGCCGCCCGCGCGGCGGCCTGACGCGGCCGCGGGTGGCCGACTCCCGGCGGGCCCCGCCCGAAATCCGGTTGACCCGGGGCCGGGACGACGCTGCACTGTGGCACGGGGCGCCGCAGGGCGTGGTGCCGGCAGCCAGGGGAGGCAGCAGCAACAATGGAGATCCGTCCCACCACCGACCAGGATCGCGATGTCTTCGTCGACACGCTCCACACCGCGTTCGGGATCCTCCCGGAGGCCCCCACCGCGAGCGGTACGGTCTGGTGGTCCGCGTTCGAGATGGACCGGAACCTGCTCGCCGTGGCGGCGGACGGGCGGCCGGTCGGCACCGCCGGGGCGTACTCCTTCGAGCTCACCCTGCCCGGCGAGGTCCTCGCCCCGACCTCCGGGGTGACCGCCGTCGGTGTCGTGCCCTCGCACCGGCGCCGGGGCGTGCTCACCGCGATGATGCGGCGTCAGCTCGCCGAGCTGCGGGCCCGGGGGGAGTTCCTCTCCGTCCTGCTGGCCTCCGAGGCCGTGATCTACCGCAGGTTCGGGTACGGGCCGGCGACCTACACGCAGAAGCTGACGGTGCCCCGCCACCGGTCCGCCCTCGCCGTTCCCCGGGCGCGTGGGGCGGCCGACGACGCCGCGGGCGGCTCGGACACCGGCTCGGACACCGGCTCGGGCAGCGGTTCGGACACCGGCTCGGTCGAGGTGCTGAGGCGGGCCGAGTGCGGCGAGATCCTGGAGGACGTCTACGACCGCTACCGCCGCGCCCAGCCCGGCGCGCTGTCCCGGCCCCACCGCTGGTGGGCGTCGGGCGCGGGGCAGCCGCCGATCTCTCCGGCGCCGCGCTACGTCGCCGTCCACCGCGACGCCGACGGTGTCCCCGACGGGTACGCCAGCTACGCGATCGGCGAGCCCGGCACCTTGACGGTCGACGAGACCATCGCCACCGACGACGCCGTTTTCACCGCGCTGGCGCGGTGCATACTCGGCCACGACCTGGTCACCCAGGTCGTCTTCAAGCACGTCCCGCCCGGCCACCCGCTGCGCTGGCAGCTCACGGACTTCCGCGCCGGCCAGGTGAGCGACGACACCGACTGGCTCTGGGTGCGGTTGCTGGACGTCCCGCGCGCGCTGACCGCGCGCGGCTGGTTCACCGACGGCGAGCTCGTCCTCGACGTCGACGACCCGTTCCTCGGCGAGCGCGGCCGCTACCTGCTGACCGTCCGGGACGGCAAGGCCGACTGCGTCCCGACGGACCTCGCGCCCGACCTGTCGCTGGACGTGAGCGACCTCGGCTCGGTCTACCTCGGCGGCACCGCCCCGAGCACCCTCGTGCGGGCCGGCCACGTCCGAGCCCACCACCCGGACGCGGCGGCCCTCGCCGACGCGCTGTTCCGCTCAGACCGCGCCCCGCACTGTCTGCACTGGTTCTGACCCCGAGAACCCGGACGCGCGGCACGCCGGCCGAGGAGGAGCGCCCTCGGGGCGGCGGCGCGAAAATGGGTCGCCCGGCCGGGTGCGGTCAGGGCATGATCCACATCTGTGACGATGTCTAAACACCTCCTGGTCCAGGCAGCCGCCCGCAACAACGCCGAATGGTGCGCGGTGATGAGCCGATCGCACGGCTCGGCGGGCGCCTTCGAGGAACGGGCGTGGGCCTCCGCGAGCCGCACCCCCCTCTACTATCCCGACGCGGTGACGCTGCTGCCCGGCGCGGCCGCGGCCGCGCTGGTCGCCCGGATCGACACCGCGGCGCCAGGGGCGTCCGTCAAGGACAGCTTTGCCGACCTCGATCTGACCGAGGCCGGCTTCCGGGTGCTGTTCGACGCGCAGTGGGTCCACCGCCCGGCGGGCGCGCCCGCCACCGCGTCGGAGCTCGCCTGGGAGGTGGTGGACAGCGTCGACGCCCTGCGTGCCTGGGCGCTCGCCTGGGACGACGGAGCCGGCGACGCGCACCTCTTCCGGCCCGAACTGCTCGACGACCCGGCCACCTTCGTGATCGCCGGACGGTCTCCCGACGGCCGGGTGGTGGCCGGCGCGGTGGCGAGCCGCAGCGACGGGGTGGTGGGGATCTCCAACGTCTTCGCCCTGGACGGGGGCGCCGACGCGGCGTGGCCGGTCGTGCTGGAGGCGGCCCACCGGCTGTTCCCCGCGCTGCCCCTGGTCGGCTACGAGGGCGACGACGATCTGGTGGCCGCCCTGCGGCACGGCTTCGAGGCAGTCGGTCCGCTGCGGGTCTGGATCGATCCGGGCCGCGACTGATCGCCGGGCCCGGCCGCGCCCGACCGCCGGGCCCCGGCCCCGCCCGACCACCGTTCCCCTCGATGCGGACCCGCTGCCGCGAGGACCTCCGGACCGGACGTCAGCGGGGCGGAGCCGGTCGGTGGAGGGTGCTGCTGGGGTGGTGGCGTAGCCGGCGCGGCAGCGGGCGGCGAACCGGCCGGGGTGGGCGAAGGCGGCCGGGGTTGGCGGCGCGTCATGGACAAGAGGAAGCCGGCCGGAGCCGGGTGGCCGCCCCGCTCTGGGGCCCTTCTCGGTGGACGCCCGCTTCATCGAAATGACTTCTTCTCGGAAGGTCCGATCTGTACGAGGGCGCCTGATGCGTGGTCAGGCATGCGGAGCGCCCCTGCCCGCTGCCAGGCGGGTGAGCCACTCGCGCAGCAGGTGCTGCTCGGCGTCGCTCAGGACATCGGCATCGTCAGGGAGAGCGGCGCGCAGCGCGCGGGCCGCCGCGGCGGGGCCGGCCTCCGTGGCGGGGACCGTCGGTTCGGCGCGGGTGACGGCGGCGACCATGGCCTCGCGGAGAGTGGTCAGCAGCGCCGGGTTGCGGCGTTCCGCCGGGGTGGAGAGCCAGGTGGTGACCGCGCCCCGGCCGGTGGCCTGGATGATCTGGGCGGCCAGCTCCTCGTCGACCCGCAGCCACCCTCCGGCCGCCAGTCGGCGCACCCGGCCGTGGAGGATCTCCAGGCCGGCGCGGTGTGCCATGTCCGCCCCCCGGCCGGTGGCCCTGTTCATCACCGCGAACAGCTCGGGGCGGGAGATCCCGAACTCCACCACCACGTCCCAGCCGCGGCGCAGGTCCTCCACCGCGTCCTGCGGGTCGGGGTCGAGCTGCGCGCGCTTGCTCTCCAGGAACTGCGCGTAGCCGTGCTCGGCGACAGCCTCGAGGAGCCCCTCCTTGTCGCCGAAGAGGCGGTAGATCGCCGGCGGTTGCATTCCCGCCGCGGCGGCGACCGCGCGGGTGCTCACCGCGTCCGGGCCGCCGGTCTCCAGGAGCTCGACGGCCGCCTCGACGATGCGGCGACGAGGGCTGTCGGGGGTGTCGCGCGTAACCATGGATCGATGGTATCGGAGGTTTGATTCCATCGATATTCCAGTGTTACCGTCAGGGTGATTCCACTGGAAACACCCGTTGGGAGAGCCAATGATCATCGTGACCGGAGCCACCGGAAGGCTCGGCCGCCGCATCGTCGAACGCCTCCTGGAGCGCGTCCACTCCGACCGCGTCGGCGTCAGCGTCCGCGACCCTCGCAAGGCCCAGGACCTCGCCGACCGCGGCGTTCGTGTCCGGCAGGGCAGCTTCGACGACCCCGCCTCGCTCGTGCATGCCTTCGAGGGGGCCGAGCAGCTGCTCCTCGTCTCCCTCGACCGCACGGGCGAGGAGTGCGTCAGCGGCCATCGCACCGCCATCGACGCTGCCGTGAAGGCCGGCGTCGGCCGCATCCTCTACACCAGCCAGATGGGCGCCGCCCACGACTCCCGCTTCCAGGCATGCCGGGACCACGCCCGGACCGAGGACCTGCTGCGCGCCACCGGCCTGCCTTGGACCGCGCTGCGCAACGGCTTCTATGCGGCCAGTGCCTTGCAGTTCCTGGAGTCCGCCCGCCACACCGGTGACATCGCCCTCCCCGCCGACGGCCCCGTCGCCTGGACCGGCCACGACGACCTCGCCGAGGCCACCGCGGCGATCCTCACCGAGGAGGAGGGCCGCTTCGAGGGGCCCACCCCGCCGCTCACCGGCGCGGCGACGCTCGACTTCAGCGCCATCGCCGAGATCGCGTCCCGGGCCACCGGACGGCCCTTCACCCGCACCGTCGTCCCCGACGACGCCTTCCGTGAGCAGGCGCTGGCACACGGCGTACCGGCCCCGATGGCCGACCTGATACTGAGCATCTTCGCAGCGGCGCGGAACGGCGAGTTCACCGCCGTCGACTCGACGCTGGCCGAGCTGATCGGGCGGGAGCCCGCCACCTTCGGCGCCCTGCTGGAGCGTGCCTGGGCCGAATAGATCCGGTGGGGCGCCCGGGTCCAGCCCCCCGCGTATGGCATGTTCGCGGCCGAAAGATTGCAGGTCAAAGCCCCTTTCGGCACGGATGTACGGGTCTGGCATTCCGGTCACAGCAGCCCCACCACTCCCGTCTGACGGGCTGCTGCAGAGCAGCCGCGACCCTGACCCGACGCGGCCTGCCTCCCCCCCCGGCCGGGGCCCACGGAACGCCCCCCTCGCCCCTCAAGGCCCCGGCCGGGCTACGCCCGCTTCTGCCGCGGCGCCCGGGCCGAGGGCGCCGGTCATCGGGTCCTGAAGCGGCGGTGGAGATCGCTTCCGGGCCGAAAGTGCCGCCAGCCGTGAGGAGGCCGTGATGGTCGGGATCGCGTCGGAGGCCATCGCCCAACTCGTCCGGTAGGGCGACCGGGTTGCGCCTGTGCCCCGGTTGGCCACCGGATGAGCGGGTAACCCGGAGTTATGGGCACTGGCACCGACATCACAGGCGGTGACGACCGGCTCACCCCGGATGCGGGCGGCCGTCCGACCGTCGGCGTCGAGGAGGAGTACCTGCTGCTCGACCCGGACACCGGTCTGCCGCTGCCGCACGTCGACGCGGTACAGGAGGCGGCCGGGCTGCACCCCGCCGTGCACCACACCGAGCTGCAGAACGAGCTGCTCCAGGCGCAGGTGGAGGTGGCCACCCCGGTCTGCCGGGACCTCGCCGAGGTCGGCGGCCATCTGCTGCGCCTGCGGCACGCGCTCGCGGCCGCCGCCGAGACGGCCGACTGCCGGCTCGCCGCATGCGGCACCGCCCCGTACGCCCCCTCCACGCCCCCGGCGATCGTCGACGCCCCGCGTTACCGCTCCATCAGGCGGAACATGTCGCGGCTGGCCGACGAGGCGCTCATCAACGGCATGCACGTGCACGTGGCCGTGCCCGACCCGCAGACGGGTGTCGAGGTGCTCAACCGCCTCCGGCCCTGGCTGCCGGTGCTGACTGCGCTGTCGGCCAACTCGCCGCTGTGGTACGGCTCCGACACCGGATACGCGAGTTGGCGCACGGTGGTCTTCAGCCGCTGGCCGATCAGCGGGATCCCGCCGTACTTCACGGACGCCAAGGACTACGCACGCCGCATCGACCACCTGCTGGAGGCCCGGCTGATCCGCGACCGCGGACAGCTGTACTGGCAGGCCCGGCTCTCGGCGAAGTTCCCGACCGTCGAGCTGCGCGCGATGGACGTCCAGCTGCGCGCCGACGAGGCGGTGATGCTGGCCGGGCTGGTGCGCGCGCTGGTCGTCACGGCGATGCGGGAGGCGGCCGCCGGACGTCCGGCGCCGGAGCGGACGCCGGAGAGCCTGGACGGCGCGGGGTGGCACGCCGCCCGGTACGGCCTGGACGGCACCCTGCACGATCCGGCGACGGGGCTGTCCCGGTCGGCCGGCGAGCTCGTCCGCTCCATGCTGGCCACGCTGGCTCCGGTCATGGACGAACTGGGTGACACCCGTGCGGTGGTCCCGCTGGTCGACCGCCTGCTGAACGAGGGCAACGGCGCCGAACGCCAGCGTCGGCACCTGACGGAACACGGGCGTTCCGGACTGATCGCGATGATCGCAGCGGAGAGCGCGGCGGCCTGAGCGCGGCGGCCTGAGCGGGGTGGCCCGAGAGCGGCGGCCTGAGAGCGGTGGCCGAAGCGTGACGGCCGGAGATCCGGCAGGGAAGACCCCCGTGCCGGGCCGTCGCACCGGGCGCCGGGGGAACGCGTCCGGTACGAGGTCGGTCGGCCGCGGGCCGCCCGGGAACCGACCCGCGGACCCTACTCGCTGGTACGCTGCCGCGCGGCAGCACCGCCGCCCTGCGGCACCGTCCGTGCATCACGAGGACCGGTCACGCGCCCGGTGGCGTCCGACAGCTCTGGAGGCCGAATGCGAGTGCACCACCTGGACTGCGCCACCATGTGTCCTTTCGGCGGCCGGCTGCTGCTCGGCAGCGGCGGCCCCCTGGTCGGCAGGCTGTCCGCGCACTGCCTGCTGATCGAGAGCCCGGCGGGGCTGATCCTGGTCGACACCGCCTTCGGGACCGAGGACGTGGCCGACCCCGGCCGGCTCGGGAGGCAGTTCCTGACGGTGGTCCGACCCCGGCTCCACCTCGCGCGCACGGCCCTGCACCAGATCCGCGCCCTCGGGTACGACCCGCAGGACGTGCGGCACATCGTCCTGACCCACCTCGACCTCGACCACGCCGGCGGGATCAGCGACTTCCCGCACGCCCGGATCCACGTCCTCGCCGAGGAACTGCGCGCCGCCCGGGCGCGGTCCACCCGCGCCGAACGGGACCGCTACCGCCCCGCGCAGTGGGCGCACGGCCCGCACTGGGTGGAGCACCCACGGGACAGCGCCACCGAGAACTGGTACGGCCTGAGGGGCATCCCGATCCTGCCGCGCGACGTACCCGACCTGCTCCTGGTACCGCTGCCCGGCCACTCCCGCGGCCACTGCGGCGTCGCCGTCCGCGACGCCGACCGCTGGCTGCTCCACTGCGGCGACGCGTACTTCTCGCACACCGACGTCGACCCCCGCTCCCCGCGCCGGCCGCTCGGCCTGACCGCCTTTCAACGCCTCGTGGCCATCGACGACCACGCCCGCCGCGACACCCTCGAACGCCTCCGCGACCTGAGCCGCTCGCACGCCGACGAGGTCCGCCTGGTCTGCGCCCACGACCCGTTCGACCTCGCCACCACCGCACCCGCGACCCGGCGGCCCTGAGCCGCCGTGTGGGACCTCCCCCGGGGCCGTGCGTCGACGAGCCGGTGTCCGGGCCGTGGTGAGGAATGCGCCGCGACGACGGCGTGACGTCACACGCTCGTCCGCTCCATGCCGTCCCCGGGAATCCGGCTGCCCCGGGCCCGGACGGCCCGGGGCGGTCGTGCGACTACACCTCCTGACGGGCCGCCAGTGCCCGGGCGAGCACCTTCGCACGGAACGGGTTCCGCTCCTCCAGGGCCTGCGCCACGGCGACCGCCTCGTCCAGCAGCGCGGTCCGGGCCTGCGGCAGGTCGCGCAGCGCGGGCGAGCCGGCCGCCTCCACCAGGACGTACGCCAGCTTGGAGCCGTACACCTCCGGCGCGACGGAGGTCAGCAGCCGGTACACGCCGAGCGCGTTCGGGCCGCGCAGGACCCGCCGGTCGGTGCTCATCAGCACCATCCGGGCCCGCAGCACCGCATCCTGGTTCACCATCTGTTCCCCCTCGTTCGGCCACTCGTCCTCCCGGCCGCCTGGGCAGCACGACGTGCGCGCCGGCGCCCGGGGACGGGTGCCGGCACGGGGCCGGGGGAGTGGATGCCGACGAGTCTGCGGGGTCGGCACGGTGTCGGACAAGGCCGATCGGGCGTGTGCTGAGTCCTACCGGAGGCGCTCCTGACCTGGCATGATGTGGTCTGACACGCTGCTGCGGCCCGCTCGGTGCGACGCCGCGCCCCTGCGGGAATCCTGGGCCCGCCACCACCGGCTGACGCCGCGTCGGGGCGAGCGGCTAGCCTGGCGGCATGTTCGTACTGGAGCTGACGTACACCGCCCCGCTGGACCGCATCGACGCCGTGCTGCCGGAGCACGTGACCTGGCTGAAGGGGCACTACGAGGCCGGGACGTTCCTCGCCTCGGGGCGCAAGGTGCCGCGGGACGGCGGGATGATCCTCGCCGTCGCCGAGGACCGCGCGGCGATCGAGGCGATCACCGGCAGCGATCCCTTCACGCTGGCCGGGCTGGCCGAGTACCGGGTGACGGAGTTCGTCGCGACCACCACCGCCCCGGTGCTGGACGGCTTCCGCGAGCAGCTGCCCGCCTGACCGTCGGGCCGGGGGCCCGCAGCCCCCGCGCCGCCGTCCGGGCAGGGCGCCCCCGGCACCCCGCCCCGTTCCCGCCCCCGCCCCGTTCCGTGCCCGGTACGGGGCGGGGGCATGTTCTGGTTACGATCGGTGAGCACGGGGCAGGACGCGCCGGCCGCGCGACCGCGGGCCGGCGCACGGACAGGGAACAGGTGGGAGACAACCCATGGCACACGCACGGGCCGGCCAGCCGGCACAGCCGGACGACCTGGTCGACGTGGCGCGGCTGGTGACGGCGTACTACGCGCTGCACCCGGACCCGGAGGAGCCGGGCCAGCGGGTGGCGTTCGGCACCTCGGGGCACCGCGGCTCCTCGCTGGACGCGGCGTTCAACGAGGACCACATCGCCGCGACCACCCAGGCGATCTGCGAGTACCGGGCCGAGCAGGGCATCACCGGCCCGCTGTTCCTCGGCGTGGACACCCACGCGCTCTCCGAGCCGGCCCGGGTGACCGCGGTGGAGGTGCTGGCGGCCAACGGTGTCAACGTCCTGCTGGACAGCGCCGACGGCTACACACCGACCCCGGCCGTCTCGCACGCGATCCTCGCGCACAACCGCCGCCGCCCGCAGGCCCTAGCCGACGGCATCGTGGTCACGCCCTCGCACAACCCGCCGCGCGACGGCGGCTTCAAGTACAACCCGCCGAGCGGCGGTCCGGCCGGCTCCGAGGCCACCGGTTGGATCCAGGACCGTGCCAACGCGCTCATCCGCGACGGCCTGCGGGGCGTCAAGCGGGTGCCGTACGCGCGGGCGCTGTCCGCCGCCACCACCGGCCGCCACGACTTCCTCACGACGTACACCGACGACCTGGTCTCGGTGCTGGACCTGGACGCGGTGCGCGCGGCCGGCCTGCGGATCGGCGCGGACCCGCTGGGCGGCGCCTCCGTCGCCTACTGGGCGCGGATCGCCGAGACGCACCGCCTCGACCTGACCGTGGTCAACCCGGTCACCGACCCGACCTGGCGGTTCATGACGCTGGACTGGGACGGCAAGATCCGGATGGACTGCTCCTCGCCCGCCGCGATGGCCTCGCTGATCGGCCGCCGGAACGAGTACGCGATCGCCACCGGCAACGACGCCGACGCCGACCGGCACGGCATCGTCACCCCGGACGGCGGGCTGATGAACCCCAACCACTACCTGGCCGTCGCCGTCGACTACCTCTACCGCCACCGCGCCGACTGGCCGTCGGACGCGGCGGTGGGCAAGACCCTGGTGTCCTCCTCGATGCTGGACCGGGTCGCGGCCGACCTCAAGCGTGAGCTGGTCGAGGTCCCGGTGGGCTTCAAGTGGTTCGTGGACGGGCTGCTGGAGGGCTCGATCGCCTTCGGCGGCGAGGAGTCGGCCGGGGCGTCGTTCCTGCGCCGCGACGGCGGCGTCTGGACCACCGACAAGGACGGCATCCTGCTCGCCCTGCTGGCCTCGGAGATCACCGCCGTGACCGGCCGCACGCCGAGCGAGTACTACCGCGACCTGACCGAGAAGTTCGGCGCGCCCTCCTACGCGCGGGTGGACGCCCCGGCCGACCGGGAGCAGAAGGCGCTGCTGGCGCGCCTGTCCCCGCAGCAGGTCAAGGCCGGCGAGCTGGCCGGCGAGCCGATCACCGCCGTCCTCACCGAGGCGCCCGGCAACGGGGCGGCCATCGGCGGCATCAAGGTGTGCACCGAGAACGCCTGGTTCGCCGCCCGCCCGTCCGGCACCGAGGACGTGTACAAGATCTACGCGGAGTCGTTCCAGGGCGACGAGCACCTCGCCCGGGTCCAGGCGGAGGCCCGCGATCTGGTGAGCGACGTCCTGGTCGGCCCCGCCGGCTGACCCCGCCGGCCGGCCCCGTACCGCGCGGGCTCCCTGCACCCGCGCGACCCTGCTGCGCCCCGGGCCCGTGCACCCCTGGGCGTCCGCGCCTCGTGCCGCGTCCCCGTCCGGTCTCTCCGGGCGGGGACGCTTCGTTCCGGCCACCCGGCTCTTCCGACACGGCGTCAGGGCGGCGTCCGGGCGGAGGGGTGGTGAGCTGCGCCGATGCGCCCCGGCCGTTCGGCGGGGGCCGAACGGCGGGTGTATTTCAGGCCGGGTGACTCATTGTCATGGGCAGATTAGACATCAAGTTACTTTCCGGTAATCTCAGGTCGTCCCACGGGTGAACCATGATCCACCCGCAGCTCCCCCGCAGCTCCCTGAAGGAACCACACACGTGTCCCTGTCCTGGTCCCGCCGGTCCGGCCGCCTCGTGCGGGCGGCCCTGGCCGCCGCCGCAGCCACCACCCTGCTCGCCGTCGTCCCGCCCCTGCCGGCCCACGCGGACACCGCGTCCGGCACCGCCGGGGACGCCGCCGGCACCGCCCATCTCGACGCGGTCGAGCGCGCTCTGCGCGAGGTGGCACCGGGCCTGGAGGGCACGGTCTGGCAGCGGACCGAGGGCAACAGCCTGCACGCCACCGCCGACAACCCGGCCGGCTGGCTGCTGCAGACCCCGGGCTGCTGGGGCGACGCCGCCTGCACCGACCGCCCCGGCACCCGCGCCCTGCTGGACCGGATGCGGGCCGACGTCTCCGCCGCCACCCGCACCGTCGACGTCTCCACCCTGGCGCCGTTCCCCAACGGCGGCTTCCAGGACGCACTCGTCGACGGGATCAAGGCCTCCGTCGCCGCGGGCAACCGGCTCCAGGTCCGCATCCTGGTCGGTGCCGCGCCGGTCTACAACGCCAACGTCCTGCCGTCCCGCTACCGCGACGAGCTGGTCGCCAAGCTCGGCCCCGCCGCCGGCTCGGTCACCCTCACCGTGGCCTCCATGACCACCTCGCGCACCGCGCTCTCCTGGAACCACTCCAAGCTGCTGGTGGTCGACGGCCGCAGCGTGGTCGCCGGCGGCATCAACGGCTGGAAGGACGACTACCTCGACACCGCCCACCCGGTCTCGGACGTCGACCTCGCCCTGACCGGCCCCGCCGCCACCTCCGCCGCCCGCTACCTGGACACCCTGTGGGATTGGACCTGCGGCCACACCGGCGTGTTCGACAACGCCTGGTTCGCCTCCAGCAACGGCGGCTCCTGCCGGCCCTCGCTGGAGCGCGAGCTCAACCCGGCGGCGCCCGCCACCGGCACCGTGCCGGTGATCGCGGTCGGCGGCCTCGGCGTCGGCATCAAGGCGAACGACCCGTCCTCGGCGTACCGCCAGGGCCCGGTCCCCGGCGTCTCCGACACCAAGTGCGGCCCGCTCGCCCTGCACGACAACACCAACGCCGACCGCGACTACGAGACGGTGAACCCGGAGGAGAACGCCCTTCGCGCGCTCGTCTCCAGCGCCACCAGCCACGTCGAGATCTCGCAGCAGGACATGAACGGCACCTGCCCGCCGCTGCCCCGCTACGACGCCCGGCTCTACGAGCTGCTGGCCGCCAAGCTCGCGGCCGGCGTCAAGGTGCGGATCGTGGTGAGCGACCCGGCCAACCGCGGCGCGGTCGGCAGCGGCGGCTACTCGCAGATCAAGTCCCTGTCCGAGATCAGCGACGTCCTCAAGTCCCGGCTGACCGCCCTCACCGGCGACCCGGCCAAGGCCGGCGCCGCGCTCTGCGGCAACCTCCAGCTCGCCTCCTTCCGCGTCGCCGACGCCCCCACCTGGGCGGACGGCCACCCGTACCAGCTGCACCACAAGCTGGTCGCGGTGGACGGCTCGACGTTCTACATCGGTTCCAAGAACCTCTACCCGGCCTGGCTGCAGGACTTCGGCTACGTCGTCGAGGACAAGCCGGCCGCGGCCCAGCTGGACCGCGACCTGCTCGCCCCGCAGTGGCGCTACTCCCGCGCCGCCGCGACCGTCGACTGGACGACGGGGCTCTGCAAGGCCTGACGCCCGGGCCCGGCCTGCCGCGCGCCCCGGACCACGTGGTGGTCCGGGGCGCGCGGCCGTCCTGCCGCTCGGCCTCTCGCCGATCAGGGCCTGCCGCCGGTCAGGGCCTGTCGTCGAGCAGGCCCGCGTCCCGGGTCCGTTCCCGGGTCCGCTCCCGGGACCGGCAGGGGAGGTGACGGCTCAGCGCGTCGCCGCAGTTGGCGGCGGCGAGCCGACGGAGCACCTCGGCGACCCGGGCGGTGAGGGGCCGGGCCCAGCGGCGCAGGGCGGCCTCGGCACGGGCGTCGGCGCGGACGACGGCGGCGACGAGGGCGCGGCCGACGCGGAGCAGCACGGCGGCCGCGCGTACGGCGCTCCGGCAGATGATCTGCAGGGGGCAGGCGAAGCGGTTCACGCGGATGCAACGTGCCGGTGACCAGGGTGGTTGTGGCCGGAGCCGGACCCGCGGACGCACACCCCACAACGCGCGCCCCTCACCCGCGCCGTGCACCTCGGGACAGTCCGGGCTCCCCGGGCGCCGCGCGCCCGGACCTGCTCACGCACGGCTCTTCGACGAGAGCCGGTGGCCCTGAGACCTTGGCATGGATCGACGGAGCGGCTCCGAGGGAGCGCTTGTGGTGCGCCAACTACCGCCTCTTGTCGATGTGCTGACGATCAATCAGCATGGTTCTCCGGGGAGAGTCGGAGGGGGTGGGCCATGGGTCCGAGGCAGGGGTTCGGTCGGGCGTGTGCCGTGCTGGGGGCGGCCGCGGTGGTGTTGGTCGGGGCGGGTGGGGCGTTCCCCGCGGCGGCCGCTGCTCCGGAGGGGGTGGTCCAGGGGGCCCGGTCGCCGCATGCGGTGCCGGGCAGCTATCTCGTCGTCCTCAAGGCGCCGCCGGGCGGCGGGCGTTCGGTGGCAAGCGGTGCGCAGGGGCTGGCCCGCGCCTACGGCGGTACGGTCCGGCGCGTCTACGACGCGGCGCTGAACGGGTTCTCCGTGGAGCTCTCCGAGCGGCAGGCGCGGCGGCTGGCCGCCGACCCGGCCGTCGCGGTGGTCTCGCAGAACCGCCGGGTCGCGGTGGACGGCAGCCAGAACGGGCCCCAGTCCTGGGGCCTGGACCGGATCGACCAGCGCAGGTTCCCGTACGACGACCGCTACACCTACCCGGACTCGGGAGGGCACGGCGTGACGGCCTACATCGTCGACACCGGTGTCCGTGTCACCCAGGAGGAGTTCGAGGGGCGCGCCTCGTACGGCTTCGACGCCGTCGACGGCGACGACGTGGCCGAGGACGGGCACGGCCACGGCACGCACGTGGCGGGCACGGTGGCGAGCAGCGAGTTCGGGGTCGCGAAGAACGCCTCGATCGTCGCCGTGCGCGTCCTGAACGACGACGGCGAGGGCACCACCGAGCAGGTGGTGGCCGGCATCGACTGGGTGACCCGGCATGCCGTCCGCCCCGCCGTGGTCAACATGAGCCTGGGTAGCGAGCCCGACCCGGTCTTCGACGCGGCCGTGGCCAACTCGATCGCGAGCGGGCTCACCTACACGGTGGCGGCCGGGAACGACTCCATCGACGCCGCCGGCCACTCGCCGGCGCGCGTGCCCACCGCGATCACGGTCGGCGCCACCGGTTCGGACGACACCCGCGCCTCCTTCTCCAACTACGGTCCGCTGGTGGACCTGTTCGCCCCCGGGGTGGACATCGTGTCGACGCTGAACTGGAGCGACTACGGCGGGTTCGGCATGCCGATGTCGGGCACCTCTATGGCCGCCCCGCACGTGGCGGGTGCGGCAGCGCTCTACCTCGCGGACCACCCGACGGCCACCCCGGCCCAGGTGGCGGCCGCGCTGACTGCCGCGGCCACCACCGGGTCGGTCGTCGACGCCGGGCCGGGCTCGCCCGACCGGCTCCTCTACACCGGGACGGTGCCCAACCGGCCGCGCGGTCCGGTGTTCGCCGGTACGCCCGGGGTGCCCATCTCGGGCGTCGGGGCGGTGGAGTCCCGGGCCACGGTCGGCGGGGTGACCGGCAAGGCGCCCCGCGACCTGGAGATCCTCGTGGACATCGGCTACCAGTGGCGCGGAGACCTCCGGGTCGAGCTGGTCGCCCCGGACGGCGCGGTCTTCCTCCTGCGGGCCGAGGACATCGCGGACGGGACGCCCGACATCGTGGGCGTCTTCGGCGTCGACGCCTCGGCCCACACCGCCGCCGGCGTGTGGCGGCTGCGGGTGACGGACCTCCTCGGGTACTGGGACGGCACCGTCAACAGCTGGTCGCTGCGGTTCTGACCGCGCCCCGTGGCGCCCGCGCCGGGTCCGGGACGGCGCGCGCCGCGGTCAGCCGGTGGCGAGGGTGGTTGCCTCCTCGCGGATCAGGTCGCGCAGGGCGGCAAGGCGGGGTCGGTGGTCGTCCAGCCGCCACTGCATCTCCAGCGGGAGGGCGGCCGGTCCGGCGAGCGGGACGGTGACCACGTCCTCGGTGAGGTGGCCGGCCAGTGAGGCCGGGACGAGGGAGAAGGCGCGGTTCTGCGAGAGCAGGTAGAGCCGGGAGCCGACGATCCTGGGCGGGCTGACCAGGACCGGCGGCTCCACGCCGTGGTCGGCGCAGAGGCCGAGGACGTGGTCGTAGTAGCGCGGGTGCTGCTCGCGCGGCCACAGGAGCAGCGGGAGGTCGCCGAGGTCGTGCAGGTGGACGGCGACGCGCCCGGCCAGGGCGTGGCCGCGGCTGAGCGCCACCCGGACGGGTTCGTCGAGGAGCTTCTCGCGCCGGTAGCCGGGCGCTTCGTCGAGGAAGCGGCCGAGGCCGATGTCGGCGAGCTCGGCGGCCAGGGTGGCGGAGACCTGGCCGGTGTCGACGGCGAGCTCGACGGTCTCCAGTGCGGGCAGCTCCCGTTCGGCACGGCTGACCACGGCGGGCAGCAGCCGGTTCATCACGCTGGGGGAGGCGACGATCCGGGCGAGGCCGAGCCGGGACTCCTCGTGCAGCCGGACCCGGGCGAGCAGCGTGCCGGCGCGGTCGAGCAGCGCGGCGGCCTCGGTGGCCATCACCTCGCCGGCCGAGGTCAGCGCCACCGCCCGTCGGCTCCGGTCGAAGAGCTCGACCCCGACGGTCCGCTCCAGCCGGGCCACCTCCTGGCTGACCGTCGGCTGCGAGATGTGCAGCCGCTCGGCGGCCCGGCCGAAGTGCAGGGTGTCGGCGACGGCGAGGAAGACTTCGAGCTGACGCAAGGTGAATCCCATAGGCGGAAGGCTATGGGAAGGCCCAGGACTCATTCTGGATACCGATGCGAACGATCCCTAGGCTGAGCCGCGGTTGCCACACCGTGGTGGCATCGCAGAGAGAGTTCGTGCCATGACCGGACTGCCCATCCGTATCTCCGACGAAGTCACCCAGGCCGTTGCCGACGGGCGCCCCGTCGTCGCCCTGGAGTCGACCATCTTCACCCACGGGCTTCCGCGCCCCCGCAACCTGGCGGTCGCGCTGGAGGCGGAGGAGCGGCTGCGGGCCGCGGGCGTGGTGCCGGCCACCATCGGCGTGTACGCGGGTGTGCCGACGGTCGGCCTCGCCACCGAGCAGATCAAGGAGCTGTCGGAGTCGGACGACCTCGACAAGGCGAGCCTGCGCGACCTGCCGGTGGTCGCCGCGCTGGGCCGGCACGGCGGGACGACGGTGGCGGCCACCGCCTTCCTCGCCCACCGGGCCGGGATCCGGGTCTTCTCCACCGGCGGGCTCGGCGGCGTGCACTTCGGCGCGTCCGAGACCTTCGACGAGTCGGCCGACCTGACGACGCTCGCCGCCACCCCGGTCACCGTGGTCAGCGCGGGAGTGAAGTCGATCCTCGACATCCGGGCCACCCTGGAGCGCTTCGAGACGCTGAACATCCCGGTCATCGGCTACCGGACCCGCAAGTACCCCGGCTTCTACATCACCGACTCCGGCCACGAGATCAACTTCAAGGTGGACACGCCCGAGGAGGCCGCCCGGGTGATCGCCGCGCGGGACGGCCTGGAGCTGCCGCAGGCGGTGCTGATCGCCAACCCGGTGGACCCGGCCAAGCAGCTCCCGCCGGAGCAGCTGGACGAACTCCTCGGCCGGGCCTGGGCCGAGGCCGAGCGCCGGGGCATCACCGGCAACGCCTCGACCCCGTTCCTGCTCGACTTCATCCAGCGCGACACCCAGGGCCGCAGCCTGGACGTGAACGTCGAGGTCTACCGCGGCAACGTCCGGCTCGGCGGCGAGATCGCCGTCGCGCTGGCGGCCCTGCGCGACGAGGCCTGAGCCCGTGCTCGGGGTACTCGGCGATCTGGTCGAGGACGTCGTCGTCTGGGTCGACGGCCCGCTGCGGCACGGCACCGACTCCAGCGCCCGGGTGTTCCGGCGCCGCGGCGGCAGCGCGGCCAACGTCGCCGCCTGCTTCGCGGCCGCCGGCCAGGGGCCCGTGCGCTTCATCGGCTGCGTCGGGGACGACCCGGCCGGGGACGGCGTCGTCGCCGAACTGGCCGGTCACGGCGTGGACGTCCGGGTGGCCCGCCGGGGCGAGACCGGCAGCATCGTGGTGCTCATCGACGAGGCCGGCGAGCGGACCATGCTCCCCGACCGGGGCGCCGCCCTGCTGCTCGACGCCGTCCCGGACGCCTGGCTGGCCGGGCTGACCCACCTGCACGTCCCCGCCTACTCCTTCGACGGGGAGCCGATCGGCACCGCTGCGGTGGACGCCGTCCGGCGGGTGCGCCGGGCGGGCGGCACCGTCTCGCTGGACGCCTCCTCGACCGGCATGCTGGCCGGGTTCGGCCGCGAGCGCTTCCTCGCCCTCGCCGCCGAGCTCGCGCCCGACCTGCTGTTCGCCAATCGGGAGGAGTCCGCGTTCCTCGGGCTGCTCGTCGAGGGCCGGCCCGGCCCGGAGCGCGCCCGGCTGGCCGCCACCACGGTGGTCACCAAGTCCGGCGCGGAGGCGACCACCGTGGACGCCCCCGGCCGGGACGTGTTCGCGGTGCCCGTTCCGCCGGTCGGCGAGGTGCGCGATCTCACCGGCGCCGGCGACGCCTTCGCCGCCGGCTTCCTGGCCGGCTACCTGGCCGACCGGGACCTGCGGGCCGCCGCCGAGCGCGGCCACGCCTGTGCGGCGAAGGTCCTGGCCTCGCCCGGCGCCTCCTTCACGGGAGACTGACGGCACCGCCACCGCTGCCGCAGCACCGCGCCTCCGGGACCGGCGGGCGTGCCCGCCGAACCGCCGTCAGCCCCCGTGCCCGGGCACGGGGGCCGACGTGTTGGGGGGTGACGCGCGCGAGGGCCGACGTGCGGGAGCGCTGACACGCCCTCGGACGGCGCAGCGTCCGCGCCCGGGCGGGCTGCTTCGGATAGGAATCGCTCGTCCCGATCCCGATCCGGAGGTCCCCGAGATGAACCACGTCCTGTCGAAGTCGACGAAGTACGCCGCCCGCGCGGCCTGTTCCGTACTGCTGCTGGCTGCGCCCGCTCTGCTGCTCGCCCAGCCGGCTGCCGCCGAGGGGCCGAAGACGCCCCAGGAGGCCGCCGTCTGCCGGGGCGTGCTGACCACCCTGCTCGGCGGGGCGCCCTTCGGCGCGGGCGGTGTCAACGCACTCTGCGCCGTTCAGCCGGGACCGTCCGACGGCTCGTGACCGTTCCTGGCCGTTTCTGACCGTTCATGGCGCCCCCGGACCGTCCGTGCCGGGAGCACCCCGCGGGCGGACCGGCGGGCTCGCCGGCCCCGCCCGCCAGGGACGGCTTCCGCGGACGGGCACCCGGACCACCGCTCGGACGGCGGTTCCGCTGTGGCGGGGAGCAGGTGCCTCGGCCGACTGTGGGGATGTCCGGAGACACCGTCTCGACCCACTCGCCGGAAGGTCCCCCTTCATGGCCATCGTCACGACCGACCATGCCGTCCCGCACACCTCGACCGTCCCCGCCACGGCGGGCGAGAAGGTCGAACTCTTCGTGCGGGAGCTCGCGCCCTCGGGCCCCGCGGGCAACCGCGAGGCCGTCCTCATGCTGCACGGCCGGAGTGTCCCGGCGCTGGCGGCCTTCGACCTCGACCACACCTCGTACGGGTGGGGCAGGGCCCTCGCCCAGGCGGGGTACGACGTCTTCATGATGGATCTGCAGGGTTCAGGGCGGTCGCCGCGACCCCGGATGGAGGACCCGTGCAACGTCAACCCCCTCCAGCAGGACCTCGTCAGCCCCCCGCTGATGGGTCCGCGGACCGCGAGCTACCCCTTCGTGCTGACCAACTCCCAGAGTGACCAGGACGAGCTCGGCACCGTCGTCGACTTCATCCGCAGCACCCGCGGCGTCTCGAAGGTCTCCTTCATCGGCTACTCGGCGGGCGCGTTCGCGATGGGGCCGTACACGGTCAAGAACCCGGGGAAGGTGGAGCGCCTGTTCCTGCTCGCCCCGATCTTCCCCCCGCTGGGCCCGTCGAACCCGCCGGCCCTGCCGGTTCCGGGCTTCCCCACCCGGGTGCTCGCCAAGGACAACTTCGGCACCGCCTGGGCCCAGGAGGCGCCCTGCACCAACCAGATCGAAGCGGGCATGCTCGATGTCGTGTGGGACGCACTGATGGACAACGACCCCATCGGCCGCACCTGGGGCAAGATCCTGCCGTCCGGCAAGCCCGTGGGCCTCAGCCGGTACCGGAACTTCGTCACCTGGGGCTGGAACAACACCACCGCGGGCCAGGGCGGCGTCCTCGGGGGAAGCGTGCCCGTGCTGATCGTGCACGGCGAGCACGACAGGACGGCCAACACGACACCGCCGAGCTCCAATCCGGCACTCGACTTCCACGTCCCCGCGCTCTACAACGCCATCACGGGGCCTCGCAAGCTCCTGGTGACGGTGAAGTGCGCCGGCCACTCGATGCCTTGGGAGAGCCAGCACAAGAACCTGCACAACCTGTCCAAGCACTGGCTCACGCACACCAAGGTCGACGGCAAGACGGAGGGCCGTTTCGAGATGGACGAGCACGGCACCATCAGCCCGGCACCCTGAGGCCTGTCCGTGGATCAGCTCGGCACTTCGTCGAACGGGGCGGAGAGTTCGGCCAGTTCGGCCGGGTCGAGGTCGAGATCCGCGGCCGCGGCGGAGTCGCGGATGCTGGTCGAGCGGCGGGCCCCGGGGATCGGGACCATGGCGGGGGAGAGGGCGAGCAGCCAGGCGAGGCCGACCTGCTGGGGCGAGACCCCGCGCGCGGCGGCGATCCGGTGGAAGGCGCCGGCCGTGGCCGCCCGGTCCGCCGGGTCGTCCAGGACGCTGCGGGCGAGGCCGCCCAGCGGGCTCCACGGCAGGAAGGCCAGGCCGAGGCGCTCGCTCAGCCGCAACTCGGGCCCGGCGGTGCGGACGGCGGGGGAGAACCGGTTCTGCACGGAGACCAGCGCCGGGCCGAGGATCTCCCGGGCCGTCAGGATCTGCTGCTCGTCGACGTTGGAGACGCCCGCCGCGCGGACCTTGCCCGCGTCCACCAGCTCGCGCAGTGCGCCCACCGACTCCGCCCACGGCACCCGCGGGTCGGGCTTGTGCAGCTGGTAGAGGCCGACGGCCTCGGTGCCGAGGCGCCGAAGCGAGCCCTCGCAGGCGTGGCGCAGGTGCTCCGGCCGGCCGTCGACCGTCCAGGAGCCGTCGCCGGGCCTGCCGCGCCCGCCCTTGGTGGCGACCAGGACGGCCGCGCGGTCGGCGGCCGGGCGCTCGGCCAGCGCGCGGGCCACCAGCCGCTCGTTGTGGCCGACTTCGGCGGAGTGCCAGTGATAGGAGTCGGCCGTGTCGATCAGGGTGACGCCGGCGTCGAGCGCGGCGTGCAGGGTCGCCAGGGCGGTCTCCTCGTCCGGCCGGCCCTCGACCGAGAGCGGCATGGCGCCGAGTCCGATCGCGCTGACGGAAGTCCCGCCGATGGTGCGCTGTCGCATGTCAGGCCGCCTTTCGCGACGCGGCCGCGGCTGCAGTCTCAGCTGCGGCCCCAGCCCCAGCCTCAGCCGCGGCCTCGGTGACGGCCTCGGCCCCAGCCTCGGTGACGGCCCCGGGCAGCCAGTCGGCCACCGGGGAGAAGTGCAGGCCCAGCCCGCGGGCGCGCCGGCCGTCCATCGGGTACCAGCGGTCGAACGAGAACGGCGAGGCCTCGTTCCCCTCGACCACCCGGTGGCGGGCGGCGGTGCCGAGCCGTTCGGCGATCTGGTCGGTCAGTGCGAGCACGTCCAGCGGCTCGGGGGAGCAGGCGTTGAGGGGCCCGACGACGTCGGAGGCGGCCACCCGGACCAGCGCGGCGGCGATCTCCTCGTGGTGGACGAAGGAGGTCGGCTGCGGCCGCCGGTGCACGGCGACCGGCCGGCCCGCGGCGATCAGCCCGGTGTAGTGCGCCAGCCGGCCGGTGAAGTCCCGGGCGCCGCCGCCCAGGACGTGCGCGCTGCGTACGGTGGCCCAGGAGAACGGCGCGTCCTGGGCCAGGACGGCCTCGGCCTGCCGCTTGCCCTCCGCGTAGCGCGTCGCCTCGTCGAAGCGGCCCGCGAGCGCCGCCGGATCCTGCCAGGGGAGGCCGAGGTCGACCGGCCACTGCGCCGGGTCCACGGTCTCCTCGGACACCGGGACTCCCGGGGTGGTGTGCACCAGGGGAGAGGTCGCCGGGTCGTACACCTCCATCGTCGAGGTCATCACGTAGCGGCCGGTGCGGCCGGCGAAGACCCGGCGGGCCACCGCGGCCTCCGCGGGGGTGTAGAGCACCTGGTCGAGCACGGCGTCGAAGGTGCGGCCGCCTAGCGCGGCGGCGAGGGCGGCCTCGTCCGACCGGTCGGCGACGACGTGGTCGACCCCGGGCGGCGGCGGTGCCGAACCGCGGTTGACCAGGGTGACGCGGGCACCGGAGTCCCGCAGCAGGGTGACCAGGCGGAGGCCGAAGTAGCGGCTGCCGCCGATGACGCAGACGTTTCGCAGGGCGTTGTTCATGGCCACCACTCTGCTCGCCTATGCTCCCCAGCAGAACTGCCGACTTGCTGAACGCGTCATCAGCAGAACTGTTGACCGGGCCCTGTAGCGGGCCGTCATGACCGGGGGAGCGCGATGATCGACGTCCGGAGGCTGACCGTGCTGCGCACGGTCGCCGAGCACGGCAGCTTCAACCGCGCGGCGGCCGCGCTGCTGCTCACCCCGTCCGCGGTCTCCCAGCAGGTCGCGGCGCTCGAACGCGGGCTGGGGACGGCCGTGGTGGAGCGCTCCACGCGCGGGGTGCGGCTCACCGAGGCCGGGCGGCTCCTGGTGGACGCGGCCACCGCGATCTCCGCGGAGCTGCGGCATGCCGAGGAGCAGATCGGCCGCCTCGGCGCGGCCCGGCACCGGCTCACCCTCGCCACCTTCACCAGCGGCGGCCGCCACCTGCTGCCCGGCGTCCTGAGCCGCTTCGCGGCCGACCACCCGGACGTCGAACTACGGATCCTGGAGCGGGAGCCGGAGGACAGCCTGCCGATGGTCCGCGAGGGAGCCGCCGACCTCGCCCTCGCCTACCACTTCGACGGACCGCTGCCGGTCCTGCCCGGGGACCGCTCCGGGCTCGACTGGGAGCCGCTGATGGACGATCCGCTCTCGGTGGTGCTGCCCGAGGGCCACCGCCTGGCCGGCCGGGACACCCTGGACCTGGCCGAACTCGCCGAGGAGCGCTGGGTCATGGGGTGCCTGAAGACGGAGGCCTTCCTGCGCCGGCACGCGGCCGTCGCCGGATTCGACCTCCGGGTGGCGGGCTCCACCACCGACTACTTCTTCGCCCGCTCGCTGGTCGCCGCGGGCGTCGGGGTCTCGCTGGTGCCGTACGTGGCGCTCGACCCGGTGCTGCCCGGCACCCGTACGGTGCCGGTGACGCCGCCGCGCCCGGCGCGGCACTTCGGGATCGCCCGCGCCCGGCGCCGCCCCCACCCGCACGCCGAGGCCCTGGCCCGGCTGCTGCGCGAGGCCGCGCGGGAGCAGCGGGAGCGGCAGGACCAGCCGGGGCAGCAGGGGCTGCAACAAGACCGGCAGCCTGCGGCCGGGTCGGACGGCGGCGCCGTGCGCGGGTGACGACGAGCGGCGGCCGCCCGGCTCAGGCCTGCCCGGTGAGCCCCGCCCGGACGGCGACGTCCAGCGCCGGCTCCACGCTCAGCGGCCCGCGGTCGTCGTCCCCGGGGCCGGCCGCCGTCAGGAGCTCGGCGACCACGGCGGCGTCGACCGTCCGGGTCTCGGCGCGCCGCAGGAACCGGGTGAGCGCGTCGGCGAACGCGGGCTCGTCGGCGCGCCGCACGCAGGCCAGCGCGGCCGCTTCGCGGCGGAACTCCTCCTCCGAGCCCAGCCACTCGGCGGCCCCCTGCAGTCCGTCGTCGTCGAGCTGCTCGGGGTAGTCGATGCGGTGCCAGGCACCGTCCTGGGACCAGTAGACGAAGCCGAACAGGTTGCCCTCGGCGTCCTCGCGCAGCTGCTCCCAGGGCAGCCAGTCCGGGCCGCCGGCCAGGAAGTCGACCTGCCGGTCGTCGACGTGGGTGCAACTGCCGTCGGAGTCCTGGCCGCAGAAGACCACGTTCCCGTTCTCCGCCCGGCCGGCCCGCCACCAGTACGAGCCGCCGCTGGCGTCGCACCAGACGCCGTGCTCGTCCAGCCAGTAGCCCTCGGGCTTCTCCGTGCCGGCCTCCAGCAGGGCGAAGGTGACGGCCCGCGCCCACACCTGGTCGGCGTGGTCGAGGTCCTCGGGTCGGCTCGGCCTGTGCATGATCGTTCCCCTCCTGTGGTGGTCGGGGCCCAGCGTGCCACACCCGGCCGACACCGGGCGCCGGGTCCGGCACGCCGGCCGGGTGCGGCACATCGGCGGGGTGCTACGCGGTCCCGCGCCTCACGCGGACACGCCCCGGGCCCCGCCCACGACGTCGAGCAGCAGCTTCGCCGCCACCGCCGCCCCGTCGGCGCCGATGGTGTCCGCCACGGCGGCCGCCCGGGCGCGGGTCTCCGGGCGCAGGGCCACCTCCAGAGCGGCCGACAGGGACTCGAAGGTCGGCGTCGGACCGTCGTGGGCCGAACCGATCCCCAGGTCGGCCACGCGGCCGGCCCAGTAGGGCTGGTCGGCCAGCTGGGGGACCACCACCTGGGGCACGCCGGCCAGGGCGGCCGTCGTCGTCGTACCCGCGCCGCCGTGGTGCACGACCGCGGCCACCCGGGGGAAGAGCGCGTGGTGGTCGACCTCGCCGACGGCGAGGCAGTCGTCCTGGTCGTCGTCGGTCAGGGCCAGGCCGGCCCAGCCGCCGGAGAGGAGCACCCGGCGGCCCTGCGCGCGGACCGCCTCGACCGCCGCGCGGGCGACGTCCTGCGCGTCGCGGATCGGCATGCTGCCGAAGCCCACGTACACCGGGGGCGCGCCCGCCGCCAGGAACGCCTCCAACCCGGCCGGGAGCGGGCGTTCCTCGTCCCGGAGCCACGCGCCGGTCTGCAGTACGTCGAGGTCGGCCGGCTGCAGCCAGGGGCTGAGCACCGGATCGGCCGCCAGCCACGGCCGGTCGGTGAGGACGTAGTCGCGGAAGTGCTCCACCGGCGGCAGGCCGACCGTCTCCCGGTGGGCGTTGAGGCCCGTGCCGAACAGGACGTTCATGTTCTCGACGTCGAGGTCCCACAGCACCCGGTTGTCGGTCACCTCCGGCGGGAAGGGCCGGCCCGGCCGGGGGAACGGCGGGTGGTGCGGGGACGGCAGGTAGCTCGGGAAGTAGGCCACGAACACGTACGGGATGCCCAGCTTCTCGGCCGCCGACCGCGCGGCGGCCGCCGCCGGGAGCAGCCCGGTCGCCACCACCGCGTCGCAGTCCGCGGCCGCCGCCGCGACCGCGTCGTAGGTCGTGGCGACCAGCGCGGCCGCGCGCTGGGCCAGGCCCTCCGCCGGCATCGGCGCCTTCCCGGTCACCGCCCCCGTCGCCACCGGACGCACCGGCTGTCCGATCGGCGCCAGCGGCAGGCCGGCGGCGTCCAGCAGCTCGGCGAAGTCCGGCGGCGCGCACACCCGCACCTCCGTGCCGAGCGCCCGCAGCTGCGCCGCGAGCCCGATCATCGGCTCGATGTCCCCGCGCGACCCGTAAGCCGTCAACAACACGCGCATGGCGCGGCCCCCGTTCTCCTGTGAACTTTCGGTCTCGGTCGATGATCATGCGTCATGATCACCGCCTTGCCGCAAGCCCCCCGGTGCGCGGTATGGTGGCCGCGGAAGGCGGCGTGATCCTCTCACGCACCGTCACACAATCTGTTCCAGTGGCGAGTTGAGGACTCGATCGGCCACCGCTCACCGCTTGGTGCGGCGCACCGTCCGCAGGACGCCGAGGCCGACCACCGGGAGCGCCACCAACAGGGCGGCCCAGAAGGCGCCGTGGCCCCAGAACTCGGCGACGGCACCGAACTGCCCGCGCGCCACCGGGATGCGCAGCGCCTCCAGCGAGCCGAGCGGCGGCGGCCAGGCACCGAGCACCATGGCGCCGACCACCCAGAGGCCGAGCAGCCGACGCGCGGTCCGCGGCGTGGCCAGGGTGCTCAGCACGGCCAGGGCGGCGAACAGCAGCGCGAAGTCGGCCTGGTAGCCGGCGCCGACCTGGCCGGTGCCCCACGAGGCCGGGGTGGGGTGGTGGCCGGTGGCGGCGAGCCGCACCTCGACGGTCGCCCAGAGCAGGACGACCAGCAGATGGGTGGTGCCGAGCGCGTACAGCACGCGGTCGCGCCGGCCCGCGCGGCCGGGCCGCCACCGGGCCGGGTCCGGTGCGGGCGCCGGCCGGGACGAGCCGTCGCCGGCCGGCCGGCGACGGGCGGCGAGGCTGCTCCACTCGCGGGCGGTGCGTCCCCGGGCCTCGTGCACGGGCTTCAGCATGCCGGTCGCCGCGCGTTCGACCAGGAACACGGTCAGCAGCACCACCAGGGCTGCGGCCACGCCGGCCCAGCTGCCCAGCCCGCCCTCGAACACCACGATGCGGTCGGCCAGCGCCTGCGGCGGCTCGGCGAACGTCATCGGCGGGCCGAGCCGCAGGTAGCCGACGGCGAACGCGGCGGCGGCGGCGAGCAGCAGCGTCCAGCGGCCGACCCGGGCCGGGAAGACGGCCGCGACGACCGCCGTCACCAGGGCCGCCCCGAGCTGGCCGACCACCTGCCGGGCCGCGAGCTCGCCGGCGCGTCGCAGCGGGCCGCCGAAGCCGCCGTTCGGCAGGATCAGCAGCTCGGCCCGCGCGTCGAGGGCGAATCGCCACACCGCGCCCGACCAGAGCATCAGGGCGAGGGCGAGGGTCACCAGCGCGACCGCGCCGATCCGGTGGGGCAGTGCCGTCCGGGCGTTGGACCACCAGACGTCGAGCCACTCCCGCCGGGCCGGCGGGCGGCGCCCGTTCGGGCCGGCCGCGAGGGTGGTCCTCGCCCGCAGCACCGCGGCGGCCGCCAGGGCGGCCCGGCCGGGCACCGTGGCCGGGTCGGCGCCCACCGCCCGGCGCCGCAGGGCGGACCAGCGCCGGCGTACCGGGTCCGGCGCCTCGCGGCGGACGGCGGTGCGTGCGGCCAGGGCGGCGTTCACCGCGACGGCCGAGGCCACGGCCATCGGCGTCGACAGCAGGGCCGGTTCGGCGAGCCGGTGCAGGACGGCGGGCAGCGGCGAGAGCCGGGCCACCAGCTCGGGGTGCTCCTCGGCGCGGACGGTCAGCAGGACCACCAGGCGGTACGCCTCGGCGCGCTCGTCCGCGTTCAGCCCGTCGCCGCCGCGCCGGCCGCCGCCGACCTCCCGGGCGGCCTGCTCCACCTCGGCCAGCACGGCGGGCAGCTCGGCCAGGGCGAGCAGGCGCGCGCACTGCTCGCCGAAGCACTCGGGGTGGTCGCAGTCGTACCGGGCCGCGACGGCCGGCACCGAGCCGGCGACCAGCTCGTCCACCAGCGCGACCAGCCCCGGATCGGCGGCGAGCCGGGCCAGCCCGGCCGAGTCGATCGGGTGGTTCCGGTAGGACGGCACGGCGCCCGGCGCGAACGCGGCGCCGAAGGCGAGGACGGCGACCGCGGCCGCGGTGGCCCGCTCGGGGCCGCGCAGCCGCTCCACGTCGCGGAGCTGGCTCAGGTCGACGACGGTGTCCCGCACGTCGTCGCTCAGCCACTCCCGCAGCCGCTGGGCACCGCCCCGGGCCAGCCAGTGCGCAGCGTCCGCGGAGCGTCCGAGCATGGTCGCGGCCAGCGCGGCCGGGTCGTGGAAGAGGTCGCCGAGGAAGGTGATCGGGCGGTGGGCGGGTGCGACGGGCGTGCCGCCCGCGGGGACGGCCGGCCGCACCACCTCGGGGCTGCCGCCGGCCAGCCACGTCCGGACCTGCGGCGCCGTCCACCGGTGCGCCGGGTTCCGGGTGAACAGGCCCTGGAGCAGCAGCTGCCGGCGCGGATGGGCGACGCCGGACACGTCCACCTCCGCAGCCATCACCAGGTCGTACTGCAGCACCTCGTCGCTCAGCAGCAGCCCGTCCGCGTCCAGGTAGCGGGGGCGGCCGGTGAACAGCTCGTACAGCACGTCGCCCAGCGCCCACCAGGGGCCCTCCGCGCGGTTGGTGCCGGCCAGCTGCTCGGGAGCCATGTAGGCGACGGTCACCTGCATCTCTGGGGAGAAGCTGCGGCTGGCGGTGAGCCGGGCGACGCCGCCGAAGTCCGCGATCACGAACTCGGGGGGCCCGGCCGCGCCGTCGGGCGCCGTGGTCGGGCGGAGCAGGATGTTGGACGGCTTGAAGTCGACCGGGTTGCGCCGGATCCGCTGTTGCCAGAAGTCCAGCAGGGCGACGAGCTCGCGCACGATCCGCTCGGTCTCCGCACCGTCGGCCGCCCGTCCCGCCCGCCGCAGCTCGGCGAAGTGGTCGGCCAGGGTGACCGGCAGGTACTCCATCGCCACCCAGTCGCAGCGCGCCCCCGCGTGCTCCACCTGGCCGTGCCCGGTGATCAGCGGTACGTGGCGGCGGTAGCCGTCGTCGCGCAGGTGCTCCAGCAGCTCCGGGTCCATGGCCTGCCCGGCCACGGTGACCTTCACCGCGGCGTCGCCGGCGCCGTCGGTGCGGCGCACGTGCCAGACCGTGCCCTCGGTGCCCGAGCCGGCCACCCCGAGCGGTTCGTAGCGGTCGAGCAGCGCCGCCGGGAAGGCGCCGCCGAAGTGGCCGCCGCGCCTGGGGGCGGGGCCGCGGGTGACGGTGCCCGGGGCCGCACCGGTGCCGGGCCGGCCGGGCGGTGGGTCGGGTGGCCCGGCGGGCGGTACGGCGGGCGGCCCGGCGGGCGGTGCGGGTGGGACCGTGGCTCCGGCGGCCGCCGGAGCCACCCGGGTCGGGGCGTCCGGCAGCACCCGGGTCGGCGGGTCCGGGAGCACCCGGGTCGGCGGGTCCGGGACGGCCCCGGTCGCCGGCCGGGCGGTGGGGATGCCGAGCCGCGAGGGCGGGTCCTGGGACCCGTTCCGCCCGCCGCCGCGCCGTCCGCGGAGCAGCCGGTCCACCCTGGTGCGCGGGACGCCCGGGCGTTCCCGCCCGCCGCTGCCCGCGCCCGGCTCCGCCGTCGTGCCGTCGGCCATCCCGTACGCTCCCCTCCCTGCCCCCGGGCCGGCCCGGGGGAGTGCCGCTCTCGCCGGCCGCCGGTCTCGCCGCGGCCGTTCTCGCCGCGGCCGTGACCACGGCCTCATCCCGGCCGGGACACCTTACTGTCCCCCGGCGCCGCGTGTACGCCGGTGTGTCAAGAACATTGACATCGCATCAGACCGGAGTGGGCGGGGCCCCGTGCGGCGGCCACCCCCGGCCCGGGGCCGCCGGGCGGACCCGGATCGTGCCTGCTCGGGGCGGTGGCCCAGAATGTCCGCGTGAACGATGTGGACTACCGGGTACTGCTGGACGACGCCATGGAGACGGCCCGCCGGTCGCCGGAGCGCGGTCGGGTCGCCGACTACATCCCGGCGCTCGCGCAGGCCGACCCGACCGCCTTCGGGATGGCGATCGCCACCGTCGACGGCGAGGTGTTCGGCGCGGGGGACTGGCGGCACCCGTTCTCGATCCAGTCGGTGTCCAAGCTGTTCACCCTGGCGCTGGCCCTGGCGGAGGGCGGCGACGGCCTCTGGAGCGGGGTGGGCCGCGAACCCTCCGGCAACCCGTTCAACTCGCTGGTGCAGCTGGAGACCGAGCAGGGGATCCCGCGCAACCCGTTCATCAACGCCGGCGCCCTGATCGTCACGGACCGGCTGCTGAAGCTGACCGGCGACGCGGTGGGGGCGGTCCGCGGCTTCCTCCGGGCGGAGTCGGGCAACCCGGAGGTCGGGGTGGACGACTCGGTGGCGTCCTCCGAGGCCCGGCACGGCCACCGCAACGCCGCCATGGCCCACTTCATGGCCAGCTACGGCAACCTGCGCAACCCGGTCGACAGCGTCCTCGCCCACTACTACGCGCACTGCGCGATCACGGCGAGCTGCCGGGACCTCGCGCTGGCAGGCCTCTTCCTCGCCCGCCACGGGATCCGGGCCGACGGCAGCCGGCTGCTCTCGCGCAGCGAGGCCAAGCGGATCAACGCCGTGCTGCTGACCTGCGGCACCTACGACGCGGCCGGCGAGTTCGCCTACCGGGTGGGCCTGCCGGGCAAGAGCGGCGTGGGCGGCGGGATCCTCGCCGTGCTGCCGGGCCGGGGCACCGTCTGCGTCTGGAGCCCGGGCCTGGACGCGGCCGGCAACTCCGTCCTCGGGGTGGCCGCGCTGGACGCCCTCACCACGGCGACGGGCTGGTCGGTGTTCTGAGCCCGGTGAGCCGTGCAGCCGGGACCGGGCCCCGGGCTCGTGGCGCGGTGCGACCACGGTGCGCAGTCCTGCACACGACAAGCCGCCCGGAGCGACCGGGGGCGGGCCCGCGCGGGCACGGGGGCGACCCGCGCGGGCGTCCTGGGGACGGGCTCAGTGCGCGGCGACGCCCAGCGCGGCCACCTCGGTGCGCAGCGCCGGCAGGCTCGCGTACATCACGCCGCCCGGGCAATCGGTGGCGAGCCAGTCGCGGTGGCCGCTGATCATGTCGACCGGCTTGGTCACCCCGTTGACCGGGTTGACGTAGGTCACCTTCGCCTGCGGGTCGAGCCCGTGGGTGCGGGCGGCCAGCGCCAGCAGGCCGGTCAGCGAGCGGCGGGCCTGCGGCGTGGGCTCCTGGCCGGTGAGGGTGCCCAGCAGGGCGATGCCGAGGTTGCCGGAGTTGAAGCCGGCGGTGTGGAAGGCGGTCACCACCTTGCCGGTGGCGTCCTGCGCCGGGAGGCCGTCGTCGCCCGACCAGCGGCCCTCGTAGATCCGCCCGGCCTCGTCGATCAGGAAGTGGTAGCCGATGTCGCCCCAGTCCAGGGTGACGGCGTGGTACTCGTAGATCGCCCGGACGGTGGCCGCCGGGTCGGGGTCGGCGTTGGCGGTGTCCGTGTGGTGCACCGTCAGGGTCTGCAGCGGGTAGTACTTGGCGGGGGAGTTCTCCACGCCGTTCTTGAAGCGCTTCGACTCGTCGGCGCCCCACGCGGCCCGCGGCAGGTACTCGGCGCCGCAGAGCGAGGAGGGCGCGGCGGCGGCGACCACCGCGGTGCGGGCCGGGCCGTGCACGGTGTCCAGCGCGGTGGTGCGCAGGTTGCCCGCACCGTCGGGCAGCCGCAGCTCGTAGCCGGAGGCGCCGTCGGCGGCAATCAGTGCGGTGGCGGTACGGGGGCTCGCGGCGGCCTCCTGGTGGGCCGGACGGTCGGGGCCGCCCGCGCAGCCGGCGGGCAGGGCCCGCCAGGGGCCCGGCGCCGCGCCGTCCCGGTGGAGCCGGATCGCGGCGCCGCGGTGCGGGCCGTCCCAGCTGACCCCGACATACCGGATCGGGAAGTCGGCCTGCACGCTCGCGGCCTCCGCGCCGGCCGCGGACTGCGCCCGGGTGGCGGGGACGCTGACGGTCCGGGCGGTCTGCGACCGGCCCCCGGCGGCGCCCGTGCCGGGCGCGGGGGTGGTGGTCACCGCGGCGGCCGCGGGGGCGGCGGGAGAGACGGCGAGGGCGGCGGCCGCCGCGCCGATCGCGCCGACGACGGCGCGCCGGCTGACGGCGGGGTGCGGAACGGGCATGGGCGTCCTGTCTCAGGGAGGGGCGGAACGGGCGCCGGCGCGGTGCGCGGCGGCGCGCACCGCCACGACAGTCCTGCCGACTGATCGTCAGACCTCTGTGAATCTACCCGAATGATCGTTTCTGCACCGAGGCCTTCTGATCATCTCTGCCCGAAGGTGCAGCTCCCGCGGCCCACCGGGCCGCGGTCCCCGCCGAACTGCCCGGCTGCGCCGCGACGTTGCCCGCTGCATTTCCCGCTACGTGTCGGAGCGCGGGACGGCGGCCTCGACGGCCGCCTTGATTCGGGCGCCGAAGGCGGTCGCGTCCTTGCGCGCGGCGCTCAGCGCGAGGCCGACCAGCAGCTTGCCGAACCCGTGCCCCTCCAGGACGTTGAAGATCCGGACCCTGGTCGCCCCGGCGGACAGCGGCGCCAGGTCGTAGCCGCCCGAGGCGGAGGTCACCAGGTTCCTCGACGTCTCGGTCCAGCGCAGCCGGGTCGGGCTCGTCAACTCGGTGATCAGGATCTCCCGGCTCGTCTTCATCCCGGCGTCCTTGACCCGGCTGGTGAACACGGTGCCGACGGCGGTCGGCCCGTCCGGGTTCCGGCGGATCTCCAGGACGCGCGGGCTGAAGGCGGGATCGTTCCGGCCGTCGGCGAGGAAGGCGAAGACGTCCGTGATCGGGCGTTCGACATCGACGGTCGCCTCGAACTGGCCTGCCATACGTGCTCCTTCGGCATGGGGACGGCGTAGGGCACAGCCGTCGCGCCATGCTCCCAGCCCGCCGCCGCGAACGGCGGAAGGCGCGGCGCGCAACCGCGCCGGACGCGCACCGGACGCCGTGCGGAGCGCCACACTGAACGCCGTGCGGAACGCCGCACCGGACGCTGCGCCGGACGCCGCGGGCGACCGCCGTGGCCGGCCCCGCCGCGACCGTCCGCACCGGCCGGTAATTGAAGGGTGGGGCAAGGCGGGACCGGACTATCCTGCCTGCCGTGATCGACTGGAACCGGATCGAAGCGGCCGACTGCGCCGTCCCCACCGACCTCCCGACGGATGCGCTGGTGGGTGAACTCTCCCACGCGCTGGCGGATCCCGACCCGCTGGTCCGGGACGGCGCCGCCTGCACCGTCCTCGCCACCTGGATCGAGCGCGGCGTGGTCGACCGGCCCCGGCGCCTGGCCCTCGGCGACGAGATGGCGGCGCGCTTCGGCCACCCGGAGGTCCAGGCCCGCACCTTCGCCCCCCTCGTACTCGACATGATCGTGGCGCAGGGGGACGTCCGGCCCGCCTGGGTGGACGCGTTCGCGCGCTGGTACCCGGCGGAGCAGGACCTCCGCGGCCACGACGAGAAGCTCGGCTGGCTGCACGCCGCCGCCCACGGCGCGGACCTGCTGGCCCGGCTCGGCTGCCACCCCGAGGTGGACCCGGTCCGGATGCTGGAGCTCGCCGCCGCCCGGCTGACGGCGCCCACCGACCACGTCTTCGACCAGCTGGAGGACGACCGGCTGGCGCGGGCGATCGGCCGCGTCCTCACCCGGACCGACCTCGGCGAACGTGCGGCCACGGCCTGGCTGGAGCCGGTCGCCGCCCGCTACGGGGCCGACCGGATCACCGTCCCGGTGCCCGCCGGCCTCACCAACTGCCTGCGCACGCTGCGCCTGCTCTACATCATGGCCGACCGCGGCGTCCGCCCGAACAGCGAGTCCGCACCGCAGGCGATCCACCACCGGGAAGCGGTCAAGGCGGGCGTCGCCGACGTCCTCGACCGGATCGTCAAACGGTGAGCGTGGCGGGCGTTCCGGGGCGCGGCCCGGGCGGCTCGACGGATCCGGGGTGCGCGCGCGTCGGACTCGGTGACGGCGGGCGCCGCCCTGCATAGACTCGGGCGGCAGCCGTCCGGACGAGCCGAGGAGCCGCCGCATGCCCACCCCGTCCCCGAGCCTCAGCGCCGGTTCGTCGGCCACGCCGCTGCTGGACGAGACGATCGGCGCCGCCCTGGACCGCGCCGTCACCGCCCACCCCGAGCGCGAGGCGCTGGTCGACCTGCCGGCCGGGCGCCGCTGGACGTACCGCGAACTCGCCGCCGAGGTGGACCGGGTGGCCGCCGGGCTGCTGGCGCTCGGCGTCGGCTGCGGCGACCGGGTCGGGATCTGGGCGCCGAACCGCGCCGAGTGGGTGTTCGTCCAGTACGCCACCGCGCGGATCGGCGCCGTCCTGGTGACCGTCAACCCCGGCTACCGCGTGCACGAAGTCGAGTACGTGCTGCGGCAGTCGGGCATCCGCACGGTGATCGCCGCGCCGTCCTTCAAGACCTCCGACTACGCGGCCATGCTGGCCGAGGCCGGCCCGCGCTGCCCGGACCTCAAGGACGTCCTGCTGCTCGGCTCGGACGCCTGGCACGACCTGCTCGCCGCCGGCGACCGCCCCGACCGCGGCCGGCTCGCCGAACTCGGCGCCGCGCTCCACCCGGACGACCCGATCAACATCCAGTACACCTCGGGCACCACCGGCTTCCCCAAGGGCGCGACGCTCTCGCACCGCAACATCCTCAACAACGGCTACTTCGTCGGCGAGCTCTGCGGCTACTCCGAACTCGACCGGATCTGCGTGCCGGTGCCGTTCTACCACTGCTTCGGCATGGTCATGGGCAACCTGGCGGCGCTCGCCCACGGCGCCTGCGTGGTGATCCCGGCCGCCGCCTTCGACCCGGCCGCCACCCTGCGCGCGGTCGCCGCCGAACGCTGCACCTCGCTCTACGGCGTGCCGACCATGTTCATCGCCGAGCTCAACGACGCCGCCTTCGCCGAGCACGACCTGAGCAGCCTGCGCACCGGGATCATGGCGGGCTCGCCCTGCCCGACCGAGGTGATGAAGCAGGTCGTCGAGCGGATGGGCATGCGCGACGTGTCGATCTGCTACGGGATGACCGAGACCTCGCCGGTCTCCACCCAGACCCGGGCCGAGGACCCGCTGGAGCGCCGGGTCTCCACCGTCGGCCGGGTCGGTCCGCACCTGGAGGTGAAGGTCGTCGCCCCCGAGACCGGCGAGGTCGTCCCGCGCGGCACGCCCGGCGAACTCTGCACCCGCGGCTACTCGGTGATGCTCGGCTACTGGGACCAGGCCGACCGCACGGCCGAGGTGATCGACGCCGACGGCTGGATGCACAGCGGCGACCTGGCCGTGATGGACGAGGAGGGCTACCTCAACATCACCGGCCGCATCAAGGACATGGTCATCCGGGGCGGCGAGAACGTCTACCCGCGCGAGATCGAGGAGTTCCTCTACACCCACCCCGACATCCTGGACGCCCAGGTGATCGGCGTCCCGGACGCCAAGTACGGGGAGGAGCTGATGGCCTGGATCCGGCTGCGCCCCGGCGCCGCGGAGCTCACCGCCGACACCCTCCGCGAGTTCTGCACCGGGCGGATCGCCCACTACAAGATCCCGCGCTACGTGCACCTCGTCGACGACTTCCCGATGACGGTCACCGGGAAGATCCGCAAGGTGGAGATGCGGGAGCAGGCCGTCGCGCTCCTCGGCCTCGAAGCGGAAGCCGCGAGCCGGCACGCCTGATCCGCGGCGCGCGCCTGTCCGGCGGCGGGGCGCACGCCTCGACCGCGGCGGCGCGCAGGTCGTCGGCGCGACGCTCAGGTCGTCGGCGCGACGATCAGTTCGCCGACGAGCTGTGCCGCCGCCTCCCGGTCCTCCTCCGACAGCCCGTCGTCGGTGACCAGGACGTCGATCTGGTCCAGGGCGGCGAACGAGGCCAGGCCCAGGGCGTTCCACTTGGTGTGGTCCGCCACGACCACCACCCGGCGGGCGGACTGCAGGAAGGCCCGGTTGGTCTCGGCCTCGGCGAGGTTGGGCGTGGTCAACCCGGTCGCCGGGGAGAGCCCGTGGCAGCCCAGGATCAGCACGTTGACGTGCAGGGACCGGATCGCCTGGTCGGCCACCGGGCCGACCAGCGCGTCCGAGGGGGTGCGGACCCCGCCGGTGCGGATGACCGTCGCGGTGGCCGGGGTGCCGTCCTCGCCCGGCTCCTCCAGGGCCTCGGCGATCCGCAGCGAGTTGGTGACCACGGTCAGGCCCTCGACGCCGCGCAGCTGCCGCGCCACCAGATGGGTGGTGGTGCCGGCCGCCAGCCCCACCGCCGAGCCCGGCGCCACCAGGTCGGCGGCCGCGCGGGCGATCGCGGCCTTGGCGGGCAGCTCCCAGGACGCCTTGGTCTCGAAGCCGGGCTCGCCGCTGAGCGGCGCCTCGATCCGCACCGCGCCGCCGTGGACCTTGTTGACCAGGCCCTGGGTGGCGAGCGCGTCGAGGTCCCGACGGACCGTCATGTCGGAGACCCCGAGCTCGCGCACCAGGTCGGCGACCCGGACCGCGCCGCGCGACCGCACCCGCTCCAGGATCAGCATGCGTCGCTGTCCGGCGAGGGGCTGGGCGCTGTCGGCCATGGCGGATCACCTCCGGGTCGGCGCCGGCGCTCTGCCGACGGTCACCGCCATCATGGCAGGCGGGCGGGGGATCCCCCCAACGGGTTCTGTCGCTTCCTGTCCGGTCATGTTCCCCTCTGTGTCCTTCTGTGCGCCGCCGAGGCCGTCCGGTGGCCCGCCGGCGCACCGCGGCGGGCGCCGCGCCGGGGGAGTCCCCGACGCGGCGCCGCCGTTCGTTCACGCGGAGCAGGTGCAGGTGCGGGCGCGCCTGCGGTCAGCAGCTGAGCACGGGGCCGGCCCAGTCCGCGTGGTCGCTGTTGGTGCCGTCGCCGCCGTCGGTGACCACGAGGTGCAGCTCGTAGGCGCCGGTGAGGTCGGCGGTGAGGTGCTTGGCGGGGGTGATGCCGGTCATCCGCCCGCTGTCGGCGACCTTGGTGCCGTCCGCGTAGATCTCGAAGGAGACGGTGCCGCGGCCCTGGGCTTCGGCGTCCACGCCCACGTCGGTGGCGAGCGAGGAGCAGGTGCCGCCGAGGTAGTAGACGATCTCGCTGAAGGCGTTGACCCCGAGGCCCTTCTCGTAGGTGGCGCCGGCGATGGTGATGGTCCCGCCGTCGCGGGCCTGGTTGTCGCCGTTGCTCATGTCCTTCTCGACCGGACCCCAGCTGTTGCCGGCCGAGCTCCAGGCGAGGCCGGAGAGCGGGTGGGTGCCGGCGGCGGGGCCGTTGCCGCAGGCGAGCTTGGCGCCGGCCCAGTCGGCGTGGTCCCAGCTGGTGCCGTCGCCGGCGTCGGTGGCCACCAGACGGACGGTGGCGGCTCCGGTGAGGTCGGCGGTCAGGTGCTTGGCCGGGTCCTTGCCGGTGAGCGTGCCGCTGTCGGCGACGAGGGTGTCGTCCTTGTAGATCCGGAACACCACCGAGCCGTGGCCGTAGGCGTCGTCGTCCACCCCCACGTCGGTCACCAGGTTCTTGCAGGTGCCGCCGAGGTGGAAGGCGATCTCACTGGGCGCGTGCGCGCCGAGGCCCTTCGGGTAGGACCGGCCGCGGACGGTGATGGCCTGTCCGTCGCCGGCCACGTGGTCGCCGTTGCTGCGGTCGCGCTCGACCGGGCCCCAGCCGTTGGTGACGGACTTGAACGGGAGGTCGCTGAGGTAGGTCGTCCCGGTGGGCGGGGAGACCGGCGAGCCGGGCGTGACCCGGAACATGGCGGTGCCGTGCCCCGGAACGGTGGCGCTGATGGTGCCGTCGCCGGTCGTGCTCTTCTTCGACCAGAGGTCCTTGACGGTGTAGGAGCTCGCGCCGCCGATGCCCACGGTCTGTGCCGTGGTGGTGATGGTGGCGTCGTAGGAGCCCTCGTTGGTCAGCGTGACGGCACGGCTGCCGTCCGCCAGCGGCTTGGACATCACCACCAGGCCGTTGGCGCTGGAGACGACCGAGCCCTGCTTGCCCAGCGGGTCCTGGTCGACGGCGATGACGTCGGCGTTGGTGAGGATCTGGAAGGTCTCCGGCTCGGCCATCCGCAGGTCGGTGCCGATCATCAGCGGGGCGGCCATCTCGGCCCAGAGGCTGAAGTGGGTCCGGTACTCCGTGCCGGTCATGCCGCCGTTGCCGACCTCCAGCATGTCCGGGTCGTTGAACGCCCCCGGCTTGGCGTAGTTCGCCAGGCCCTGGTTGGCCTGGGCGATGGAGATCATGCTCTGCCAGGTGTCGCTGATGTCGCCGGTGGTGCGCCAGGAGTTGCCGATCGGGGCCGCCCAGTTCCACGGGCCGGTGCTGCCCCACTCGCAGATGCTGTAGAGGATCGGGCGGCCAGTCTTCTTCAGCGCGTCGCCCATCGTCTTGTAGCGCTTCTGGGCGTCGATGCCCATGTTGTTGCAGTTGTCGTACTTCAGGTAGTCGACGCCCCAGGAGGCCCACAGGTCGGCGTCCTGCTGCTCGTGGCCCAGGCCCCCGGGGAAGCCCTTGACGTCGCAGGTGTGGATGCCGGCGCTGGAGTAGATGCCGAACTTGAGGCCCTTGCCGTGGACGTAGTCGGCGAGTGCCTTGATCCCGCTGGGGAAGCGGACCGGGTCCGGGACGAGGTCGCCGGCGGCGTCGCGCAGGGGCAACGCCCAGCAGTCGTCCAGGTTGACGTACTGGTAGCCGGCCGCCTTGAGGCCCTTGCTGACGAAGAGGTCGGCGATGCCCTTGATCATGTCCTCGTTGAACTGGGCACCGCAGTACGTGGAGTTCCAGTTGTTGAAGCCCATCTGCGGCGTCAGGTTGAGGCCGTTGTCGACGGCTGCGGCGGGTGGCGCGGTGGCGAGCTGGAGCCCGGTGGAGAGGGCGCCGGCGCCGGTTAAGAGCGCCAGGGCGGTCAGCGCCGACGCGATGCGGCGGCGCGGTGCAGAGCGGCGGGAACGCAAGGGTCCTCCAGGAGTGGGTGTGCGGACGGGTTGCCCGGCGCCGCCGGCCCGGCGGCCGGCGGCGCCGGGGGAAGGGGAGGTCAGTTGAGGAGTGACCAGGCCTGCCCGGCGGCCGCGCCGTTCGGCCGGCTCAGCACGACCGGCGAGGTCGCGGCGGTCTGCGGGGAGTCCAGGACCAGGCCGGTGGCGACGTTGGTGATGGTCAGTGCCCCGGTGGCGGTGTTCTGCTCCACCCGCCACTTCTGGTGCGGGCTGTTCGGGTCCCACCGGTTCAGCACCCAGGCGGCACCGCCCGGGGAGTCCGGCCCGGTGAGCGTGCCGTGCCGCTGGGTGGGGGTGTCGCAGTCGTCGGTGATGCGGACGGTGCCGTCGGGGTTCGCGGTGAACGTCCACTTCTCCGAGGTGTGCCACCACCACCAGGTGTTCACGTCGAGCACGGAGCCGTCCGGCGCGCTGCAGGTGCCCTGGACCTCCAGCGCGAGGCCGCCGGTGCCGCCCGCGCCGAGGCCGTGGTAGCGGCCGTCGCCGACCACCGTGGCCGGGACGGTCACGGGCAGCGGCTTGAGCCGGTACATCGCGACGCCGTGCGGCTCCACCGAGGCGCTGAGCGTTCCGGTGACGTTGCCGGTGGAGCCGGTCCACAGCTCCTTGGCGGAGTAGCCGGGGCCGGTCAGCCCGAGGTCGGCCAGCGTGGTCGAGACGGTCCGGGCGGCGGCCGGGTCCTGGTTGACCAGCAGGACGGCGGTGTCCCCGCCCGCGAGCGGGCGCTTGAGCACGAGCGGCGCGGTGCTGTTCGCCGGCGGGGCGCCGACCAGGGTGGCGGGCCTGGCGAGGCTGTCCTGGTCGACGGCGACGACGTCGGCGTTCTTGTAGACGGCCAGCTGCTCGGGGGTGATGCCGGTGGACCAGGTGTAGCCGTCCTGGGTGTGCCGGGAGTTCTCGGGGCTGCGGAAGTCGGCGCCCGAGATGAGCGGAGAGGCGGCCATCGCCAGGACGGACATCTCGCTGCGCGACTCGGTGAGCGTCATCGGCTTGTGGCAGGGGCAGGTGTCGGTGGTGCCCCAGAGGCCGTACGGGTCCTGCCAGCCGGCGAACATCATGTCCATGTCGTTCCAGCTGCCGGGCCGGACGTTGCCGGGGTACTGCAGGGTGGTGCGCAACTGCCCGTTGTAGAGCACGCCTTCGAGGTCGGGGCCGCGGTCGCCGCCGATCCGGCAGAGGTTGGCCACCTGGCCGCACCAGACGCCGGTGGGCGCGTAGCCGGGTGCCTCGTGCGGCGGGTTGCCGGCCGCGACCACCACCGGGTCGGTGCGGGCCGGGTCGTCCCCGGCCAGCAGGTGCGGGATGCCGGTGTGCACCGGCTGTGCGGAGACGCTGACCGAGACCCGCGGCCGGCCCTGGGCGGCGGAGGCCGCGTCGAGCGCCCGCTGGAAGTCGCGGACCCGGGCGTAGATGGACCGGGTCAGCTCCCTGCCCTCGCCCTGCGTCCCGTAGTTGTGGCCGTCCGGGCCGGTGATCGGCGGGCCGTAGGGGCAGTCGTCGTACTTGACGAAGTCCACCCCCCAGGCGACGAAGTCGGCCGCATCGGTGCTCTCGTGGCCGAGGCTGCCGGGGTGGCCCTGGCAGGTGGTGTAGGTGTCGGTGGCGTAGAGGCCGAACTTCATGCCCTTGCTGTGGGCGTACCAGGAGAGGTACTGGATCCCGTTGACCGGCTGCCCGTTGACGGTGCGGGAGGGGAAGCGGCCCGGGTGGGGGATCAGGTGGCCGCTGGTCGGGTCGATCCCGGTGCCGTCGGTGCCGCTCACCGGGTGCCCGCCGGCGTCGTAGAGCTGCATGGCGCCGTAGGAGTTCTTGACCAGGTCGGTGGTCTGGCCGTCGCGGTGGTTCTCCGACCAGCCGTCGTCGATGGTGACGGTGTCGTAGCCGGCCTGGACCAGGCCGTTGGCGGCCATGAAGTCGATGGTCTGGACGACCTGTTCCTGGGTGACCCCGGTGCCCAGGGTGTTCCAGGAGTTCCAGCCCATCGGCGGGGTGAGGGCGAGTCCGTTGCCCAGGGCGTCGCTCGCGTTCGGGGCGAGGTTCGCGTTCGGGGCGGGGCTCGTGTTCGGCGTGGGGCCGTTGCCCAGGGCGGCCGCGGGGGCGGCGGCGCCGAGGGCGGCGCTGCCGAGTCCGGAGGCCGCCAGGGTGAGGGCGACCAGCAGCCGGGCCAGGGCGCGGGGCCGTGACCGGGGCAGGGGTGTTCGCATGGGTGCTCCAGCATCCGCGAGTGTGGGGGGTTGGGGGAACGGTGAACCGTTACGTTCGTTTCTGTTGGAACGTCAAACAGAAAGCAACGCAGCATAGGCGCGCCTGGAGGCTGGGCTCAAGGGGGTCGTCATGGATCGACCTCTGCGGTCGAGTCGGCCAGCACATGGGCTAGTTGGCGAAATCGACCAGGTCATGTCACAGCTTGATCTCGGCGCGTCCGAGCCCTTGACGGCCGGGACGGGGGCGATGCGATATTTCACATCACGTTTGAACCTGTTGAGATCTGACTGTTCGTAGGGCGGGCCGGACATCCGAGACCCGCCGCCCGGCGCAGAGGAGCGACCCCCTGATGATCCGACGCACCACCGGCCGCGCCTCCGCCGGCCTCCTGCTCGCCCTGGGCCTCATCGCCGCCGGGTGCTCCACCGGACAGGAGACCACCTCCGGCTCCCCGTCGGTCGCCCCGGTGGAGGGCAAGATCTCCATCACCTACCTGCAGAAGCAGGGCGACCAGGAGTACTTCGTCGGCGAGGCGGCCGGAGCCAAGGCGAAGGCCGCCGAACTCGGCGTCGACCTCAAGGTGGTGAACCTCGGCAACGACGCCAACAAGACCGTCAGCGAGGTGCAGGCGGCCATCGCCCAGAAGACCAACGGCGTGATCGTCGTGGTGCCCGACCCCGCGGTGGGGCCGCAGGTCGTCCAGACCGCCCGGGACGCGAAGATCGGCCTGCTCACCTCCGACGACCAGGTCTGCGCCACCGGCCCGGACCCGGCGTCCTGCGCCAAGACCGACCTGGTGCCGCGGGTCGGCTTCAGCGGCGCCCAGATGGGCGGCGAGGTCGGCAAGCGGGCGGCCCAGGAGTACGCCAAGGCCGGCTGGACCGCGGCCGACACCCGGATCATCGCGGCCTGGAAGCAGGACGTCACCGTCTGCGGGGACCGGGTCAAGGCGGCGAAGGAGGCGTTCGACGCCGCCGCCCCGGGCGTGCGCACCCTGGAGGTGGCGACCGACAACACCCCCACCGGCGCGCAGGACAAGGTCGCCGCGACGGTCACCGCCAACCCCGGCGTCAAGCACTGGGTCGTCTGGGGCTGCAACGACGAGAACGTGCACGGCGGGGTCACCGCGCTGCGCAACGCCGGCGTGGGCGCCGACGACGTGATCGGCGTCGGCCTCGGCGCCTACCTCGCCTGCAAGGACTGGAGCGGCACCCAGCCCACCGGCATGAAGGCCGCGCTCTACATCAACGGCCGGGACGTCGGCGCACTCGCCGTCCAGACGCTGTACGACAAGCTCAAGAGCGGCAAGGAGATGCCCGCGGAGGTGTTCGCCAAGACCACCATGGTCGACGCCGCCACCTGGAAGAGCGCCGGGGTCACCTGCAACTGACCGGTCCGCATCGCGGCCGCCCCGAGCCGGGCGGCCGCCCGACCGCACCGCCCTCCCGCACGAAGCACCGAGGTGACCCAGCCGTGACCAGCGCGTCCCGCCCCACCGGAGACCACCACCCCACCGGCGCACCGCACCCGGCCGAGGAACAGCCGGCTGGATCCCGTCCGGCCCAGCCCCGTCCGGCCCAGCCCCGTCCGGCCCAGCCCCGTCCGGCCGAGGACCGGCCGAGCAGCGATCGGCCAGGCACCGATCGGCCCGGCGTCCGCCGCCCGCCCGCCGGCGCCACCGGATTCGCGGACGTCAGCAAAGACTTCGGCACCGTCCGGGCCCTCACCGGCGTCACCCTCGACTTCCCGCCCGGGCGGGTCACCGCCCTCATGGGCGAGAACGGCGCCGGCAAGTCCACCCTGCTGAAGATCCTGACGGGGGACCACCGGCCCGGCGCGGGCCACGTCCTCATCGACGGCGAACCCGTCGAGCTCCGCTCGCCGACCCAGGCCCGGGCCCTCGGCATCCGGATCGTCCCGCAGGAGCCCGAGATCGTCCCGCACGTCTCGGTCGCCGAGAACGTCCACATCGGCGCCCTGCCCACCGCCGCCGGCCGCCGGCTGGACCGCGCCGAGCTGCGCCGCCGCACCACCGCGGACCTGGAGCGGTTCGGCTTCTCCGGCCTGCTCGACCCCGAGCTGCTCGGCTCCGAACTGACCGCCGCCCAGCGCCAACTGGTCGAGATCATGCGCGCCCTCACCGGCGAGGCCAAGCTGATCGCCTTCGACGAGCCCACCTCCTCGCTCTCCGACCACGAGACCGAGGCTCTCTTCGCCCTCATCGACCGCCTGCGCGCCCAGGGCATCGCCGTCGTCTACGTCTCGCACCGCATGCGGGAGATCTTCCGGATCGCCGACCGGATCGCCGTCCTGCGCGACGGCGCCCTCGTGGGCGTGCAGGACGCGAGCCGCACCAGCGAGGGCGACCTGGTCCGCCAGATGGTCGGCCGCGACCTCTCCACCCTGTTCGAACGGCGCGCGGTCGCCACCGACCGCGTCGTGCTGGACGTCCGGGACGTCACCACCGACCACGTCCGCGGCGTCAACCTCACCGTCCGGGCGGGCGAGGTCGTCGGCCTGGCCGGCCTGGTCGGCGCCGGACGCTCCGAACTCGCCCTGGCCCTGGCCGGCGATCTGCCCGTGCGCAGCGGCAGCATCACCCTGGACGGCCGCCCGCTGCCCCCGGGCAGCCCCGGCAGGGCGATCCGGGCCGGCCTCGGGCTCGCCCCCGAGGAGCGCAAGGACCAGGCCCTCTTCCTGCACCGGCCGATCCGGGAGAACACCTCCATCGCCGTGCTGGAGCGCCTGCGCCGACTGCGCTTCGTGCGCCGCTCCGCCGAGCGCGACCTCGCCCGCCAGTACGCCGACCGGCTCCGGGTGCGCACCCCGTCCATCGAACACGAGGTCCGCACGCTCTCAGGCGGCAACCAGCAGAAGGTCGTCCTGGCCCGCTGGCTGGCCCGCCGGCCGAAGGTGCTGATCCTGGACGAGCCGACCCGCGGCATCGACGTCGGCGCGAAGGCCGAGATCTACCGGATCATCGCCGACCTGGCCGAACAGGGCGTCGCCCTCCTCGTCGTCTCCTCCGAGCTTCCCGAACTCCTCGGGCTCGCCGACCGGATCGTGGTCATGCAGGGCGGGCGGGTCACCGGCGAACTCGGCCGGGCCGAGGCCACCGAGACCGCCGTCCTGCGACTCGCCATGGCCGACGACATCACCACCACGACCGCCTCCGGAGCCTCCTCATGACCAGCGCCGCCACCCCGCCGGCCCTCAAGAACACTGCCGAGACCGCCGCACGTACCCGGCCCGCCGGCCCGCTCGGCGCTCTCGCCGGGCTCGGCGGCCAGAACCTCAGCCTGGTCGGCGCGCTCGTCGCGGTGCTCGCCGTCTTCGGGATCCTCAACGACAACTACCTGAGCTGGACCAACATCCAGGTCATCGCCGAGGCCGCCACCATCACCGGCCTGCTCGCCGTGGTGCAGACCGTCGTGATCATCTGCGGCGGCCTGGACATCTCGGTCGGCTCCCAGGCCGGCCTCGCCTCCGTGGTCAGCGCGATGGCCTTCACCTCCGCCGGCTCCAACGCCTTCGCCGGCATGGCCGCCGCGCTCGCCGTCGGCGCGCTGGTCGGCGTCCTCAACGGCGCGGTCATCGTCTACGGGCGGGTCAACGCCACCATCGCGACGCTGGCCGGCCTCGCCGCCTACAAGGGCGTCGCGCAACTGGTCTCGGACGGGCGGGCGCAGGGGTACGTCCTCAACGACGCGGTGTTCGTCTTCCTCGGCCGCGGCAAGATCGCGGGCCTGCCGGTGATGGTCTGGATCCTGATCCTGGTCGCGGTGGCGGTGCACGTGCTGCTGAAGTACACCGACATCGGCCGCAACCTCTACGCGATCGGCGGCAACGACACCGCTGCCCGGCTGGCGGGCATCGCGATCAACAAGTACCTGGTCGCGGTCTACGCCCTGATCGGCGTGGTCGCGGCGGTCGCCGGCATCCTGCTCACCGCCCGCACCGGCTCCGGCCAGCCGGTCTCCGGCAGCGAGGGGCTGGAGCTGAAGGCGATCACCGCCGCCGCGCTGGGCGGCTGCGCGCTCAAGGGCGGCAAGGGCGGGATCGGCGGCACGCTGCTCGCCGTCGCCCTGCTGGGAGCGCTCGACAACGGGCTCACCGTGCAGGGCATCAACTCCTTCTGGCAGAACGTGGCCCAGGGCGCGCTGCTGGTGGTCGCGGTGGTCGTCCAGCAGCGCCGCAGCGGCGACCGCGCCGTCGGCCTGCCGGGCTGACGGGTTTGGGTTGACGGGGGCGGCGGGCCGAGGGAACGGCGGGTCGGCCGGTCGTGAGGGCCGGGCCGCCGACCCGGCCGGCCGGATCGCAACCGTTCGGCTCGCTGCTTCGTCCGGACCGGGTGGGGTAGGGTCGCGGAACCACGCCCGGGACAGAGGGGGAGGGCCGGTCCGGCACCATGAGCAGGGAACTCACGAAGGCCGCGCGGGTGCGCATCGCCGATCTGACGCCCGGGACGGAGCTCTACCTCGGGGTGCACCTGGACGCCCCGGGGCTGGTGATCGACGTCAGCTGCTTCGGCCTGGACGCCGAGGAACGGCTGAGCGACGACCGCTACTTCGTCTTCTTCAACCAGCCCGCCAGCCCCGACGGCTCGGTCCGGCTGCTGGGCGCGCAGTCCGGTGACACCGAGGCGTTCCGCGTCCTGCTGCCGGACGTCCCGGCGGAGATCCACCGGCTGAGCCTGACCGCGGCGATCGACGGCGACGGTGTGATGTCGCAGGTGGCCTCCGGCTACGTCCGGGTGGTCGCGGACGGCGCGGAGGTCGGGCGGTACTCCTTCACCGGTGCAGAGTTCAGCACCGAGCGCGCGGTGATGCTTGCGGATCTCTACCGGCGCAACGGCGAGTGGCGCTTCACGGCGGTCGGCCAGGGCTTCGACGGCGGCCTGCGGGCGCTGCTGGAGAACTTCGGCGGCGAGGCGGTCGAGGAGGACGAGCCACCGGCCGCCGCGGTGCCGGAACCGGCCCCGGCTCCGTCCCTGCCGGCCGGCGTGCCGCCGACCCCCGTACCCGCGCCGACCGTTCAGGTGCCGGTGCAGCAGGCGCCGCCGGCCGCCCCGCCACCGCCCGCGGCCCCTGCGCCGCCGGCCGCGCCGCCCGCGCCCGGCGTCCGGATCAGCCTGGTCAAGTACGCCGAGGTCCCCGAGCAGTCCGGCTGGGTCCGGCAGAACGACCACCTGGTGCGCTACACCCTCACCAAGGACCAGGACGTCCTCGCGCTGCACGGCAGCATGGTGGCCTACCAGGGGCAGGCGGACTTCGCCCACGAGAGCTCCGGCATGCTGCGCAAGCTGACCGCCAACCTCACCGGCCAGACGCTGAAGCTGATGCGCGTCTCCGGCGAGGGCCAGGTGTTCCTCGCGGACGAGGCCAGCCACCTCCACCTGGTGCGGCTGGAGGGCGACGCGCTCTGCGTCAGCTCCGACCGGGTGCTGGCCTTCGACGCGAACCTGGAGCACGAGGTGCGCCGGATCGAGGGCGAGGGCCTGCCGAACGGCGGCTTCTTCACGCTCCAGTTCAGCGGCCACGGAACGGTCGTCGTGAAGACCACCGGCATCCCGGTGGTGCTGCCGGTCACCCCGGCGCCCGAGACCTACGCCGACCTGCACGCCCTGGTGGCCTGGTCGCGCGGCGCGCAGGTGATCACCACCGCCCCGGTGCGGATCCGGCGCTCCGCGTACCGGGGCCACGCCGCCGAGGCGTTCAGCGTGCAGTTCCGGGGCGGGCCGGGCAACTTCATCGTCGTCCAGCCGTTCGAGGTCTGAGCGGGCGCAGAGCCCGGAGCAAGGAGGTACCGATGGAGCGACGGGTGCTCTCGGGCACGTACCTGGAGGAGTACACGGCCTCGCCGGCCACGGTGCGGATGAGCAACCACGGCGGCGCGATGTGCAAGGTCGCCGTGACGACCGGCCAGGACGTCCTGGCCAAGGCCGGTGCGATGGTGGCCTACGACGGCTACCTGCAGTACGAGCCGGTCTCCCAGTCCTTCCGCCGGGCGCTCGGCGAGTGGGCCTCGGGCGAGCGCAGCCCACTGCTGCGCTGGTTCGGCGACGGCACCCTCTACCTGGCCGACTTCGGCGCCCACGTGCTCAACCTCCAGCTCGACGACGAGGCGCTGTCCGTCAACGGCTCGCACCTGCTCGCCCTGGACGCCTCGCTGGCGTGCACCGTCGAGAAGGTGAAGGGGCCCGCGCTGCTGGCCGGCACCGGGCTCTACAACGTGACGGTGCGCGGCAGCGGCTGGGTGTCCGTCACCTCCCACGGCGTCCCCGTGGTGCTGGACTGCGCCGAGGCGCCGACCTACGTCGACCCGGATGCGCTGGTCGCCTGGACCACCGGGCTGGAGATCCAGACCAGGCGCACCCTCAAGGTCGGCTCGCTGATCGGCCGCGGCAGCGGCGAGGCCCTGCAACTGGGCTTCCGGGGCCCGGGCTTCGTCGTCGTCCAGCCCAGCGAGGAGACCTCCGACCGATTCAAGATCCGCGGCTGAACAGTCCGCAGCTGAGGAGCAGCGATCACCGTGCACAGCCCCCTTCTCGACCACACCGCCCTGACCGGCGACGAGCGGTTCGCCCTGCAGAACCCGCAGCTGCTGCGGGTCGTGCTGGACGGGCGGGCCGAGGTGCTGGCCCGCACCGGCGCGATGGTCGCGCACACCGGCCGGGTGCGGTTCACCGAGTGGCGGCCGCCGCGCGGCCAGCGGCACCTGTACAACGGCCAGGCCGGCCCCGGCGGTCCGGCGCAGCAGCCGCCCGCCATGGACCTGATGCGCTGCACCGGCACCGGCACGGTCTACGTCGCCAACCTCGCCCAGCACCTGCACATCCTGGACCTGCGGGGCGACCGGCTGACCATCACCAGCGCCTACGTGCTGGCCTTCGACGCGGGCATCACGTGGCGGACGGTCGCCGTCGAGGGCGGCGAACGGATCTCCGGCGTCGGCAACCACAGCCTGGAGCTGTCCGGCAACGGCCGGCTGGTGGTGATGACCTCCGGCCGCCCGCTGGTGATGCCGGTGCGGGCCGGCGAGTACGTCTACGCGGACGCCGACGCGGTGGTGGGCTGGTCGTCGGCGCTGGAGGTGCAGTTGCAGGCGCAGAGCGCCAACACCGAGGCCTGGCGCCGGCACGGCACGGCGACCGAGGGCTGGGAGCTCTCCTTCACCGGGGACGGCTTCGTCCTCGTCCAGCCCAGCGAGCTGCGCCCGCCCCAGCGCCTCCCGCGGCGCTGACCGGCGCTCCCGTGGCACCCGGCGGCGCCTGCCGGTGCGTCAGCCCGCCGGCCCGGCGCCGTCCAGGGCCCGGCGTACCGCGTCCGCGGTCCAGTGCCCGGCCGCGCCCGGCCGGGTGCTCAGGTAGTCGGCCGCCCGGCCCGGGCCCCAGCCGTGGGCCTCGGCCAGCCCGGAGGCGAGGTTGCGCAGGTAGGCGGCGGACGGCGCGTTCAGCACCGCCTCGGCCGGCGACCACGACGCGGTGAACGTCAGCACCGGCAGCCCGTCCAGGCGGCCCGGGCAGACCAGCGTCTCGTACCGGCCGGACCCGAGCCGCTGGCGGCCGGTGGCGAGCACCGGCGAGAGGTCGAGGTCCTCCAGCGGATAACGGCGCATCTCCTGCTGGGCGATGTCGCCGAACTGCTCGGCGGTCAGCAGGTAGGCGCGGGCCGGCATCTCCCCGTCCGCACCGGGATCGTAGAACCCGGACCCGCCGGTCCACATCAGCGACAGCGACGCGAAGTAGAGGACCCCGGGCAGCACCACCGGCACGCTGCGCCGCGGCGGCCGCCGGTCCCGCGCCCCCGGACAGCTGCGCGCCCCGCCCGTCGGCCGCCCGCCCCGCAGGTAGACGTTCAGCCGCTCGGCGTGCATGTTCGACCCGTACGCCGCGTACCAGACCAGCCCGGGCGCCACGGGGCGATCCGCCTCCGGACGCTCCGCCACCCGATGCTCCGCCTCCGGACGCTCGGTCTCCGGGCCGACGACCCGCCGAATCTCCACCACACCCCGGACGCTAGCCGACCCCGCCCGGCGAGGCCCCTTCACGCCGCACCTGGGACCCCAACCGGTTCAGGACCCGCTCGGCGGGAACGTGAACACCCCCGCCGACCCGCCGATCCACCGGGCCCCGGACCGCCGGACGTCGGGGCCCCGGACCGCGGGGGCGTCGCCGGACCGTCCGTCACGATCCGGTCCGGACCGGCCGGCGCGGGCGTCAGCCGGCGAACTCGTGGACTCCCCACCAGCCACTGGAGTCGTGGAAGAGAGCGACACCGATCTCCTTGTAGCGGGGGTTGATCTGCGCGGCGTGGTGTCCCGGGGACTCGGTCCACATCTTCTGGAACTGGAGCGCGGCCTGTTCCCCGGTCAGGGCGGCGTCGCCCCACATCACGATGCACTCGCCGGTCAGCGTCCGGCTGCCGGTCAGGCTGGGACCGGCACCGGAGGCGTTCTCCGAGTGGGCGAACCCGGTCTCGCGCATGTGCCGGGCCCACTTCTCGGCGAAAGCCGTCAGATCGGCCTTCACCACCAGGGCCGGCACGCCGTTGCGGGCCCGCTCCTCGTTGATCAGCCGCAGTGACAGCGCTTCGGCGCCGCCGGCCGGTCGGTCCGGCGCCGCGTTGCCGGTGTCGGCGTTCGGAGCGGTCCGGGGCGACGGCGCGGAGCCGTCCGGTCGGGCTGGGGCATCCGCAGGAGCCCTGGTGGCGGGGCCGGGTGCGGCCGTGCCGGTCGGTGCCTTGGGCGGAACACTCGTGGTGGCCGGGCGGGGCGGGGCCTTGGTGGCCGCCGCGCTCGGGGCACTCGCGGGCGTCGACGGGGCGGCCGTCACGGACGCCGTGGCCGAGGCGGTCGCGGTCGCGGACGCGGACGCCGTCGTGGGTGAGGAAGGCGGCGCCGCCGAGGGGAGGCCGCCGACGGGTGCGACCGTCGCGGCCACCGCGTCGGCCCTGTCGGAGGCCGGTGCACCGGCCTCCGGGCCGCACGCGCTCGCTGCGGCCGCCACGACACCGACCGCCACGACAACGGCCAACCGCTGCCGACGACGTATGGACTGCATGAGAACACTCACTCCTGGTCTCGAACGGGCGGCCGGTGCGGCATCGCGGCGCTCGTCCCACGCCCGCCCCGGCCCGCCGACGCGTGCTGCGCCGACATCACAGGAGACCGACGGGCGGGACGGCGATAACGCAAATTGATCGCACGAACCGCGAACCCGCCCGCTTTCGACCGGAAGCGGCCGTTACGCCTCTCCCACCAGGAGCCGCGCGTTGATGGTGGGATTGCCCGCCTGTGCGATCGGGAAGGCCGTACCGATCTCCCCGGAATGCCGGGGCACGTCGATGCGAACGGTCAGTGTCCGGTCGAGGAGCTGCTCCTGGGACATCCGGAAGTCGATGTTGACGATGCCGTTCTTGACGCAATTCGAACAGGCCTGCGGATCGTTCGGTTGGAAGAAGAAGCGCTTCGCGATCGGCTCGCCGTCGGCGAGCAGGCTCACGACGAACGACCCCGGGATGTTCAGCCGGTGGATCCCCTTCACCCGCACCGAGACCGGGCTGGCGCTCCGGAACGAGAAGGTGCGGGCGGCGTCCATGCTTCCGGAGAGATTCTCCATCGCGCCGGCCAAGGGGGCGCCGAGTTCCAGTCGGTCGTACGAGGCGTCGGCTTCGATCGTCTGCTCGGCGGTCTCGGTGTACGGGTCCAGCGTGTTGAAGGGCGGAAACGTCAGCCAGTCGGTGTTCGGCCCCACTGTGGTCTTGAATCCGGCCAGCGTGGTCGCGCCGGCACGTGTCTGCCAGCTCAGCCAGAGGCGGTCGATGTTGCAGTGGAAGAACCAGAACACGGGGTCGAAGGACGCGACGTTCTGGTCGCCCATCGTCGGTCCGATCGATCCGTGGCCACTGTCGTGAGCCTGGATCGAGAACTTCTGGTAACCGTTCACGTTGTACGCGCCCCACAGTGACTGGGCCAATGACGTGGCGGTGTCCTCCAGGACCCCGTAGATCTTCACATTCTGCTCGATGTCGGTGGCCGGGAACCGCTGGGTGGTGTACGGGAAGTATCCGGCCAGCGGCGGCTTCAGGGTGGCGCCGGGATCGGTCGGCAGAACGTACTCGTCGAACGGTGGATACTGCAGCCGGTCCGGCAGCGCGGTCGCGATGTCCCAGTACGGAAGCGTCACGTCCTCGCAACCCGGGACGGAGCGCAGCGCGTCCTCGAACACGCGCAGGTGCACGCGGTGCCAGGGCTTGAAGCGGTCTTCGCGGTGCAGGCACCAACTGTTCGGGAGCCCGTGATGTCCGGCCAGGGCGAAGTAGCTGTCCGGAGCCGCCGGGTCGCGGGCCATGATGCCGGTGAACGCCGTCTTCAGCTTGTCGAACTCGGCATCGCTCAGCGTCGTGATGTCCTTGCGCAGCCGGGTCGGCGGCTGGGCGACGGTCGGCGGCTCGACCGGCGTCGCCGTACCGAGCGGGAATCCGTTGATGATCCAGTTCCGGAACGTCTGCGAGCGTGCGGCACTCCACTTCCCCGCCTCGTCCTTGGGCATGTCCCCGCCCGGCTGAGTGGTGTGTGCGTAGATGGCCAGCGCGTTCCTCTTCGCCCCGTCGTAGGTGCCGAGCTCGATTCCTCTCACGGCCATGTGTTCCACGTCCTCGGGGCGGAAGAAGAAGCGGATGTCCGCCATGTAAGTCGGTGCTGCGACGACTTGATCAACTGTCGGACTGGTCTCGGTCATGGTCATGCTTCCTCCTGGGCTTCGGACGGGCGAGTCGATCGGATGCGAATCAACACCTGCCAATGGTCCGCGGCGCATCGACCGGCTGCCAGGGGGGCTGGTCCGGATGGGCTCGGGGGGTCGGGGAGGGGGGATGCCCCCGGGGCGCCGGCGAGCCCGGTCAGGGCGCCGATGGGCGTCGTGCCGGGCTGCAGGGCCGGCGCCACCAGGGGGAACTCCTTCGGCGCAGGGCCAGGGCGGGAACGGTGGCCGGTGCCGGCGGATCCGCGTGGCATCCTCCGGGTATGGAGACGACGTTGCAGCTGGTGATCGACTGCGCCGACCCGCGCAGGCTGGTGAGCTTCTGGGCCGAGGCTCTGGGCTACGTGCCGGAGCCTCCGCCGGGCGGCCACGCCACGTGGCGGGAGTACTGGGCGGACATGGGCGTGCCCGCGGAGGAGCTGCCGGCCGGGGCCGGGGAGACGCCGGAGTCGATCGTCGATCCGGACGGGCGGGGGCCGCGGGTCTGGTTCCAGCAGGTCCCCGAGCCGAAGGTCGCCAAGAACCGGCTGCACCTCGACCTGAAGGTGGGCGGAGGGCGCGAGGTCCCGCTGGCGGTCCGCATCCAGCGGGTCACCACCAAGGTGGAACGGCTCACCGAGGCCGGTGCCACCGTGCTGCGGATCATGGACGAGCCGGACATGGCGTACTACGCCGTCGTCCTTCAGGACCCCGAGGGCAACGAGTTCTGCGTGGTCTAGGCCGGACGGAGCCTCGGCCGGGGCGGGTCCGGTCGTCCGGACGTCAGATGTCGAGCAGCTCGACCGTCACCGACGCGGTGTCACCCGACTCCAGGCCTTCGGCCTTGCGGACCGCGCGCTTGACCGGCAGCACGTAGCGGCCGCGAGCGCTGTCCGGGAAGATCGAGGTCTGCCAGGTGCTGCCGCCGACGGTGACCTGTACGCGACGCGAGCCGAAGCCGCGCGGCGGCCCGCCCGGGTGGTCCCGGACCTCCTCGGACGCCTCGGCGGGCAGACTGACGAACGTCCAGCTGTCGGACCGTCGGGCGTCCCAGATCCACAGCTCGGCATCGAATTCGAAGCGCACGGCCCCAGCATGGCACGCGGCACCGACAACGGGCAGCGCCGCGACCTGCGCGCGGACAGTGATGATCATGATGGTGGTGATCGGGTGATCCGCTGTATTCGCCGGGCGGTCCCGCCGCTGGGCGGCCGGTTCACCGGGCCGTGCGGCCGGTCGTGCGCCCGGCGCCGTCGTGACCCGCCGCGTCGCCGGGTGGCTGGTCCGCGCCGAGCTCCCGCCGGGGGAGCAGCAGTGGCGTCGCCAGCGCCAAGAGACCCGCGATCGCGATCGCCGCGCGCGGGCCGGCGACGGCGGCCAGCACCCCCCAGAGTGCGGTGAACGCCGCGATGACGGCCTTGCCGGTGACGGACCAGGCCGCGAGGGTGCGGGCGAGACGGTCCGTCGGCGTGCGGTCGAGCCGGTGGGTGGCGAGCACGGGGTTGAACACGCCGACGCAGAGGATCAGTCCGAACTCGACCGCCATCACGAGCAGCAGCCCGCCCGGGCCCGGCCCGACGAGGGCCAGGCCAGGCAGCCAGCACACCCGCAGCACCCCGGTGGTCCGCAGGACCCGGTGCCGGCCGAACCGGGTGACCAGCCGCCCTGCCAGCCGCGAGCCGACCAGCCCGCCGACGCACGGCACGGCGAAGGCGAGCCCGTACTGCCAGGGCGCGAAGCCGAGCCCGCCGAGCATCAGGACGGCGAGCGGCGGCTCCGCCGCCATGATCAGGCCGTTCACCAGGACGGTGTTGAGGAACAGCGGGCGCAGTACCGGGTCGGTGAGCAGGTACCGCCACCCCTCGGCCAGGCCGGCGGGGCGCAGGAGCGGGGCCGCCGGATGCTCCGGTTGCGGCTCCCGCCCGCCGATGGCGCGCAGGCCCAGGGCGGAGAGAAGGTAGCTCACCGCGTCGGCGGCGATGGCCGCCACCGGGCCGAACAGGCCGGCCGCGGCGCCGCCCAGCGGTGGGCCCAGGATGGTGGTGGTCCAGGCAGTCGATTCGAACCTCGCGTTCGCGCGGAGCCGGTCGGCCGGTGGGACGAGCGCCTTGAGGTGGGCCCCGGAGGCCGCGCCGAAGGCGATGTCGGCGGCGGCGACGACCACCGCCACAACCAGTAGTTGGGCGAAGCCGAGCAGGCCGAGCGCGTACGCGGCCGGGACGCTGATCAGTGCGGCGAACCGCACGGCGTCCATCGCGCCCATCACCGGCCGCTTCCGGCGGAACTCCACCCACGGCCCGAGCGGCACCGCCACCACGGCGCCCACGGCGGCGCCGGCGGCCGCCAGGGCCGCCACCCGCGCCGGGCCGACGTGCAGGACCTGCAGCGCCACCAGCGGAAATGCGTTGAAGGCCAGCCGGGTGCCGAGTGCACTGACCGCGTATGCCGCCCACAGCCACCGGAACGGCCGCCCCAGGGGCGCCCCGGTTCCCCGCCGTCCCGCAACCGTCTCCGCCATGCCCGCCCCGCCTCTCGCCCGCCGCCGCCGACCGGCATCAAAGCGACCCGCGGGGCCCGGGGGCAAACAACCGCCCGGCGCCCCGGGCACAACCAGTGGTTGTGCCGCCTGGGTCGAGACGCACCCTAGGCTGGCGGGCATGGACCTCGAAGCCGTACGCACCTTCGTCGCGGTCGTGGACTCGGGCCGGTTCCAGGAGGCCGCGGCGGACCTTTCGATCACCCAGCAGGCCGTCTCCAAGCGCATCGCCGTGCTGGAGAAGGACCTCGGCGTGCGCCTGTTCACCCGCACCGCGCGCGGCGCCCGGCTCACCATCGACGGCCAGGCGTTCCTGCCGCACGCCCGCGAGCTGCTGCGGGCGGCCGAGCGGGCCGCGGACTCGGTCCGGCCGGGCCGCCGGGCGCTGCGCGTCGACGTGCTCGGCTCCCGGCTCGCGCCCTCGGCGCTGCTGCGCGAATTCCACCGGACGCACCCGGGCGTCGACCTCGACGTGGTGACCCTGTTCGACGCCGCGACCGCGCTCGCCGAGGTCGCCGCGGGCACGATCGACGCGACCTTCCGCGCCGTGACCGCGCCCGGCCTCCAACTGCCCGACGGCATCGAGGCGGCCCCGGCGCTGGACGAGCCGCACGACCTGCTCACCGGACCGGGCCACGCGCTCGCCGACGCCCGCTCGGTGACGCCGGCCGAGCTGCTCGGGCACCGGATCTGGATCCCCGGCATCGTCCCGGGGACGGAATGGGCCGCCTACTACGACGACCTCGCGGTCGCGTTCGGGCTCGGCATCGAGTCGACCGGCCCCAACTTCGGCATCGAGGGCCTGCTGGAGGTGATCGCCGACTCCACGACCCTGGCCAGCCTGGTCGGCGCGCAGACCCGGCTCGTCTGGCCCGCCGGCTGCGACCTCAGGCGCATCCCGGTGCTCGATCCGACCCCCGTCTACCCGCACTACCTGCTCTGGCACCGCGACAACGCCCACCCGGCCCTGGCCCTGCTCCGCCGCCACCTCGCGGTGCCGCCGTCCGGTCCGCAGCCGGTCTGGAAGCCCGACTGGGCCGACTGACCGGGGTTGGTCGGGTCGGGGGGGGCGCCTACGGGGGCACCCTAGGGGGCGCGCGCCGGGAACCCTGAGCTTCCTGGGAATTGTGTGACTGCTGTGATGAATGTGGCGCCTGTTCCGCGATAAGCTCCGCGCCGCATCCATGCAGTTTGCAGCCGGGCGGGAGCCCGGCGAATCAGGGGGACAACGACACATGACGAGCATTCAGCCGGACGCCTCATCGGAGACGACCGAGACGATCTCCGGCCCGGAGGGCGGCCGTGGCCGCCGGCTCTGGCTGTTCGGCGGGGCGGCGGTCGTGGGGGCGGCGATGGTGGTCGGGGCGGTGGTGGTCCTCGGCGGCGGTGAGGAGTCGGGGCCGAAGCAGACCCTCTGCGGGCTGGAGCGGGCCGACGGCACGCCGCTCGCTACCATCCTGCCCAAGGGGCGCCCGGGCACCGAACACCGCGAGGCGGCGGAGGCCAAGCACGTCCGCTGCGAGATCGAGGTCGACGGTGAGACCGCCGTCAACGTCAGCGTGACCGGTTTCGATCCCGAGGCGCCGGCGGAGCCCGGTCACGCGGACACGAAGGACCTGATCGGTCGGGGCGTCATGGCGGCCGGGCCGGGCGCGTCGGTGATGGACTACTGCGCCGGGGACCACTCCAAGGGCGTCATGGCGATGGTGAGCGTCGACACCGGCATCATCCCGAGGAAGTCCGCCGACCGGGATGCCATGACCAAGGCGCTGGGCAAGCTGACGGAGAAGGTCCTGGCCGACCAGCAGGGCCCGGTCTGCCGCTAGGGCCTGTCCGGTCGTTCGCCGGCGGACCCTCCGGGCCGCACCCACCGCTCCTCCCCGACGGGCGCGTTCTCCCCGGAGAACGCGCCCGTCGCCGTTCCCCGCGAGCCCCGCCGTCCCCGCCGCGTCCACCCCGGGAGTGCGCAGACGTCGCACGATGTCGCATCTTCGCGCAGAGATCTGCGCATCATGCTTCCACGATCTGTTCAAAGATGCTTGAATCGAGCGCAAAGAGATCAGTTATCGGCAAGCACTCACGATGGAGGTGGCCGATGGCGACCCATGTCGAGGCCGAGATCGCCAGCCAGCCGGACTGCTGGCGCCGCGCGGCGGAGCTCGCCCGGGCGGACTGCCCGGCGCTGCCCGAAGACGGCGAGCGGGTGGCGGTCGTCGGCTGCGGGACGTCGCTGTTCATGGGTCAGGCCTACGCCGGACTCCGGGAGGCGGCCGGACACGGCGTCACCGATGCCTTCGCCGCCTCCGAGTTCCCGGGCGTCCGCTCCTACGACCGGGTGCTCGCCCTCACCCGCTCCGGGACCACCACCGAAGTGCTGACCCTGCTGGCCGGGTTGCGCGGGCAGGTCCGCACCTCCGCGATCACCGCCGACCCGGACACCCCGGTGACGGGCGCGGCCGACGACCTCGCCGTCCTGGACTTCGCCGACGAGCGCTCCGTGGTGCAGACCCGGTTCGCCACCACGGCGCTCACCCTGCTCCGCGCCCGCCTGGGCCTGCACACCGAGGCGGTCGAGGCGGACGGTCGGCGCGCACTGGCCGAACCGCTGCCCGAAGGCCTCACGGCCTGCACCCAGTTCACCTTCCTCGGCACCGGCTGGACCGTCGGCCTGGCCAACGAGGCCGGGCTGAAGCTGCGCGAGGCGGCGCTCGCCTGGAGCGAGGCGTACCCGGCGATGGAGTACCGGCACGGACCGATCAGCATCGCCGCGCCGTCCACCGCCACCTGGATGCTCGGCACGGCGCCGGCCGGCCTCGCCGAGCAGGTGCGGGGGACCGGCGCGCGCTGGATCGAGGACGGGCTCGACCCGCTCGCCGCACTGGTCCGCGTCCACCGGCTGGCCGCGGTCCTCGCCGCCGCGAAGGGCCTGGACCCGGACCGGCCGCGCCACCTGACCCGCTCCGTGGTCCTCACCGGCTCATGAGCGTGCGCCACGCACCGCCCGGCCCCGCCCCCTCGGCCGGGGCCGGTTCCGCGCGGGCCGGCCTGACGGGCACTCGGCGCGCCGCGGCGGGGCCCGTCCGGGGCGGCCGCACCGCCGGGCACCGGGTCGTCGCCGTGGACGTCGGCGGCACCGGCATCAAGGCGGCGCTGCTCGACCGCGAGGCCGCCGTCCGCCACCGCGAGCACCGGGCGACCGGGCGCGAACGCGGCCCCGGGGCCGTCGTCGAAACGATCGTGGCGGTGGTCGCCGAGCTGCTCCGGCACGCCGAACGGCAGGGCACCGAGGTCGACGCCGTCGGCCTCGCCGTCCCCGGCATCGTCGACGAGACCACCGGCACCGGGGTCCACTCGGCCACCATCGGCTGGCGCGACGTCCCCTTCCGCGAGCTGCTGGCCGAGCGCACCGGCCTGCCGGTCGCCGTCACCCACGACGTGCGCGCCGGTGGCACGGCCGAGGCGCGGCTCGGCGCCGGGCGCGGAGCGGAGCGCTTCCTCTTCGTCCCGGTCGGTACGAGCATCGCGGCCGCCGTGATGACCGGCGGCCGGGCCGAGCCGGGCGCGCACCACCGGGCCGGGGAGATCGGCCACCTGGTGGTCCGCCCCGGTGGGGAGGCGTGCGCCTGCGGGGCGCTCGGCTGCGCAGAGGCCTACGCCTCGGCCGCCGCCGTGGCCCGCCGGTACGCCGGGGCGACCGGTCGGCGGGCCCCCGCGGAGGAGGTGGCCCGGCTGGCGGCCGCGGGCGACCGGGCGGCGTGCGCGGTGTGGGCCGAGGCGGTGGACGCCCTGGCCGACGCGCTGGCGACGGCCGCCCTGGTACTGGACCCGCCGCTGGTCGTGCTCGGCGGCGGGCTGGCCGAGTCCGGCCGCCTGCTGCTCGACCCGCTGGCCGCGGCCCTGGCCGCCCGTGCCCGGATCCTGGTCCCGCCGCGCCTGGTCCCCGCCGAGCTCGGGCCGGCCGCCGGCTGCCTGGGCGCCGGGCTGAGCGCCCTGGACGCGGTGGCCGCGCCGGCCGGCGCTCCCGCTGCACCCGGCCCGCCGCGCGGCCCTGCTCCGACGCCCGCCGCCGTCCCGACGCCCGCCGCCGTCCCGACGCCCGCCGCCGTCCCGACGCCCGCCTCCGCTCCGACGCCCGCCGCCGTCCCGACGCCCGGACGGACCACGGCGCCGTGATCGTGACCGTCACCCCCAACCCCGCGCTGGACGTCACCTACGCCGTGCCCGCGCTGCGCCCGCACACCACCCACCGGGTGGCCGCCGTCCACGAACAGGCCGGGGGCAAGGGCGTGAACGTCGCCCGTGTGCTGCACGCCCTGGGCCGCCCGGCCACCGCGCTGCTGCCGCTGGGCGGGCCCACCGGCGAAGTCATCCGCGCCGAGCTGGACCGGACCGGCCTCCCGTACCTGTCCGTCCCGCTCCGCCCCGGCGCCGTGACCCGGCGCACCGTCACCGTCGTCGACGAGGCCGACGCGACCGTCCTCAACGAGCCCGGGCCGGAGCTCACCGACGAGGACTGGGCGGCGGTCCTGGCGGGTGCCGCGGGCCTGCTGCCCGCCGCCCACACCCTGGTGCTGTCCGGCAGCCTGCCCCGCGGCCTGCGCCCGGGCGCCTACGGGGACCTGGTCCGCCTCGCCCACCGGCATGGCCTCCCGGTCGTCCTCGACGCGGGCGGGGCCGCGCTCACCGAGGCGCTGGCGGCCCGGCCGACGCTGGTCAAGCCCAACGCGGCCGAGCTGCGGGACGCCACCGGGATCGCGGACCCGCTCGCCGCCGCCCGGGCCCTGGCGGACGGCGGGGCGCGGGCGGTGGTCGCCTCGCTCGGGCCCGCCGGACTGCTGGCCGTCACCCCGGACGGCGCCTGGCACGCACGTCTCCCCGAAGGGCGCGTGGTGCGCGGGGGCAACCCGACCGGCGCGGGGGACGCGGCGGTGGCCGCGCTCGCCGCAGCCCTCGCCGACGGCGGCCCCTGGCCGCAGGCGCTCGCCGAGGCGGTGGCGCTGTCGGCCTCGGCCGTCCGGGCGCCGTACGCGGGCCACTTCGACCGGCAGGCGTACCTGCACGACCTTCCCCTGGTCCGGCTCTGCCCGGCCTGACCCGCCGCTCCCGCGAGGGCTCCGTCCGAGCCCGCCCGCCCCGCCGTGACCGCCCCGCCGCGACCGCCCCGGAACCCTCACGCACCCTCAGGAGAGCCCATGCCCCTGGCAGCCACCGGTGACCTGGTGGGCCGCGCCGCAGCCCGGCGCGGCGCCGTCGCCGCCTTCAACGTCATCACCCTGGAGCACATCGAGGCCGTCGTGGCCGCCGCTGAGGCGGCCGGGGCCCCGGTGATACTCCAGATCAGCGAGAACGCCGTGCGCTACCACGGTGGACGGCCGGGCCCGCTCGCCGCCGCCGCGGTGCGGTCCGCCGAGCCGAGCACCGTCCCGGTGGCGCTCCACCTGGACCACGTGACGAGCGACGGGCTGCTCCGTCAGGCCGCCGACTGCGGGTTCAGCTCGGTGATGTTCGACGCCGCACACCTGCCGTACGAGGAGAACGTCGCCGCCACCCGCGCGGCCGCCGCCTGGGCGCACGGTGCGGGGCTCTGGCTGGAGGCCGAACTCGGCGAGGTCGGCGGCAAGGACGGCCGGGGGCCGCTGGACGCGCACGCGCCCGGGGCCCGGACCCGGCCCGAGGAGGCCCGGCACTTCGTCGCCGAGACCGGCGTGGACGCCCTCGCCGTCGCCGTCGGCAGCACGCACGCCATGACCTCCCGCGACGCGCGGCTCGACCACACCCTGCTCGCCGACCTGCACGCGGCGCTGGACGTCCCGCTCGTCCTGCACGGCTCCTCCGGCGTCCCGGACGACGAGCTGCGGCGGGCGATCGGCGGTGGCATCACCAAGGTCAACATCGGCACGGCGCTGAGCATCGCGATGACGGCCGCCGTCCGCGCCCACCTCGCCGGCGACGAGCGCGCCGTCGACCCGCGCGGCTATCTCGCCGCCGGCCGCGGCGCCGTCACCGAGGCCGCCGCCCGGCTCCTGCCGACCATCGCGGCGGCCCCCGTCGCATGAGCCGCCCGGCGCAGCCGGCCGGGCGCACCCGCGCGGTCCGGCGCACCCGCGCTGCCCGACGAAGCCGGCCGGGCGCACCCGCCCCGGCGAGTCAGGCGCGGCGGACCTGCACCCCGCAGGCGGCGAAGGCCTTCTCCTGCGCGTCCGTCAGGCCGTCGTCCGTCACCAGGTCGTGGACCTCGGAGAGCGGGCAGATCCGCGCGAAGGTGACCCGGCCTGCCTTGGTGCTGTCGGCCAGGACGACCGCGCGGGCGCTGCTGCGCAGGAACGCCCGGTCGGTCTGGGCCTCCATCTCGTCGTGCGTGGTGCAGCCCTCCTCGGCCGTCAGGCCGTCCACCCCGATGAACGCGACGTCCAGGTGGTACTGGGAGAGCATCCGGTCGGCGGCCGGGCCGACCAGTTCGTAGCTCGCGGTGCGGGCGATGCCGCCGATCACCACCAGCCGCACCTCGGGCCGGACGATGAGGTCCGCGGCGACGTTCACGGCGTTGGTCACCACGGTGATGCCGCCGCGTTCGGCCAGCACCCGGGCCAGCTCGCTGGTGGTGGTGCCGCCGCTGAGGCCCACCACCGCGCCGTCCGGCACGAGTTCGGCGGCGGCCTGGGCGATCCTGCGCTTCTCCTCGCGCTGCTTCTCGCTGCGGTGGCGCAGCGGCAGTTCGAGGTTGACCGGGCCCGTCACCGCGCCGCCGCGCGTGCGGTGCAGCAGCCCCTGCTCGTGGAGCTCCTGGAGGTCCCGGCGGACGGTCGCGGTCGACACGCCCAGGAGACCGGCGAGTGCGTGCACATCGGCGCTCCCCGCTTCGGTGACGTGCGCAAGTATCCGGGCGGAGCGATCAGCTTTGAGCATGCCGCGAGTCTAAACCCGCAACCGGCCCGTTCGGCCTATTCGGGCGTGCTCGGCCCGGTAACAAGGGGTTGCGGGCCGGATTCGAGGCGGATTCGGGGCGTCCGAGGGGCTGGCCCGGCGCTCGAAGCTGACTATGATAGCGAGGATTCAAGCAACTTCACTCAGTCGATCCCCTCCGTCGCTGCTTCCGGACGTCCGTTCCTGCCCGGATTCCGCGCGCCCGCCGACAGGCCGCCGCGCGGGAGCACGCCCGCGCGGGAGCACGCCCGCCCGTCCAGATGTCCGTCCACGAGCCCAGGGGGGTGGCCGCGTGACTGTCGCGGACCGTACTGCACTGTCCGGCGCCCGGTTGGTTCTGCCGTCCGGGGTGGTCGAGGACGGCCGTCTGGTGGTGGAGGGCGCGGTGGTGGCCGGTGTCGGCGGCCCGGTGGCGCCGGGGGACCTCGATCTGTCGGGGTTCACGGTGGTGCCGGGGTTCGTGGACCTGCACGTGCACGGCGGTGGTGGTGCGTCGTACGCGTCGGGGGTCGCGGAGGAGGCGTTGCGGGTGGCGCGCACGCATCTGGAGCACGGCACGACGACGACGATGGCCTCGACGGTGACCGGGGAGATCGACGAGGTGGCGCGGCAGGCGGCGGTGCTGTCGGAGCTGGTGGAGGACGGCGTGCTGGCCGGGATCCACTTCGAGGGGCCGTTCATCTCGCACAACCGGTGCGGTGCGCACCGTCCGGACCTGTTGCGGGATCCGGATCCGGCGCTGGTGCGCAAGCTGGTGGACGCGGCGCGGGGGCGGGCGCGGATGGTGACGCTGGCGCCGGAGCTGCCGGGTGGGCTGGAGTCGGTGCGGATGCTGGCGGAGCTGGGGGTGGTGGCGGCGGTGGGGCACACCGACGCGGACTACGGGCGGACGCTGGAGGCGGTGGAGGCGGGGGCGACGGTGGCGACGCACCTGTTCAACGCGATGCCGGGGATCGCGCACCGGGCGCCGGGTCCGATCGTGGCGCTGCTGGAGGACGAGCGGGTCACGGTGGAGCTGATCAACGACGGGGTGCACCTGCATCCGTCGGTGCTGGATCTGGCGTACGGGACGGCGGGGGCGGCGCGGGTCGCGCTGATCACGGACGCGATGGGGGCGGCGGGGATGGGCGACGGGCTCTACCCGCTCGGCCCGCTCCAGGTCGAGGTCAAGGACGGCGTCGCGATGCTCGCCGACGGCAGTTCCATCGCGGGCTCGACGCTCACGCTCGACACCGTCCTGCGCCGCGCCCTGACCGTCAACGGGCTCACCCTCCCGCAGGCGGTCGCCGCCCTCTCCGCCACCCCGGCGCGGTTGCTCGGCCTCGGCGACCGGGTCGGCTCGCTGGAGCCCGGCAAGCAGGCCGACCTGGTCGTGCTCGACTCCGCGGGCTACGACCTGGTGGCCGTGATGCGCCGCGGCGAGTGGGCCGTCGGCGGCACGTTCCCCCGGGTGGGCACCGCCTGACGCACCGACGGCGGACTCGCGGCCCCGCCGGCCCGGCCGCGAGCCCGCCGGCCCGCCCTCGTGCGACCCCGCTGGTCAGAGCACCCCCGCCTCGCACATAGGGTCGAGTGCATGAAGTTCTTCCGGTCCAAGCCCTCGGTCCAATACGACCCCCATCTGACCGCGCTGACGGTCGACCAGGCCGACTACCTGCGCGGCCTGGTGCGCCAGTACCACGCCGCCCTCCCGCAGGTCGTCGTCGAGGGCGACGCCCTCCGCGCTCCGCAGGGCGTCAGGCCGCTGCACAACCTCGCCGAGCTCTGCCGCCGCGCCGACCCGCGCGAGTGGCCCCGCCTGGTGGAGCACCACTTCCGGGCCCTGGACGGCGCCGTGGACGCCACGCCGCAGGGATCCGACGAGATCCTCCGCTCGGTCTACCTGCGTCTGGTGGCCGACGACGCCTTCCCGCCCGCTGCTGCGGCGTCGTTCAGCTACGTCCGCCCGGTCGCCGCCGGGCTGCTGGAGGCCCTCGCCCTGGACCTCCCCGAGGCCGTCCGGATGCTCGACGACCCGTTCGTCGCCGAGGTGGGGCTGGAGCGGCTGCGTGCCGCCGGCCGCGCCAACCTGCTCCGGGAACCGGTCGAGTACGACACCGCCCAGGGCCAGGCCGGAGCGGCGATGCACATCGTGTCCGGCGAGTCGATGTTCGTGGCCAGCAAGGCGCTCGTCCTCGACGAGCTCGCCCGTACCCTGACCGGACGCGAACTCCCGCCCGAGGGTGCTCTGTTCACCGTTCCGAGCCGTCACTACCTGGTCTTCCACCCGCTGGTGGACGCCCGGGCCGTGGACGCGGTCAACGACCTCGCGGCCTTCGGCCTCGGCGCCTACCAGGACAACCCCGGCCCGCTCTCGCCCCGCCTCTACTGGTGGCGCCAGGGCGTGGTGACCTCGCTGACCGTGATCGACGACGCCACCCGCTCGTTCTCGGTCGCCCCGCCCGAGGAGCTGATGGCGATCCTGCGGCGCCTGCACGCCGCCGGCGCCTGACGCGCCCGCACACCCACACCCACCCACCGCCCGGCCGTTGCCGCGCGGGCGCGCCGTCCGGCGCTCCCGCGCGGCCGCCGTGAGAGGGTCGCCCCATGGAACAGCGCGTACTCGGCCGTACCGGCCGGCCCGTCTCGGTCGTGGGACTCGGCACCTGGCAGCTCGGCGCCGACTGGGGCGACGTGCGGGAGGAGGACGCCCTCGCCGTCCTGGACGCCTCGGTCGAGGCCGGCGTCACCCTCTTCGACACCGCCGACGTCTACGGCGACGGGCGCAGCGAGCAGTTGATCGGCCGCTACCTGAAGGGCAGGCCGGACGCGGAGGTCTTCGTCGCCACCAAGTTCGGCCGCCGCGTCGAGCAGCGCCCCGAGCACTACCACCTGGCCAACTTCCGGGCCTGGGCCGACCGTTCCCGGGCCAACCTGGGCGTGGAGCGGCTGGACCTGGTGCAGCTGCACTGTCCGCCGACGCCTGTCTACTCCTCGGACGAGGTGTTCGACGCGCTGGACACCCTGGTCGCCGAGGAGCGGATCGCCGCGTACGGCGTCAGCGTCGAGACCTGTGCCGAGGCGCTCACCGCGATCGCCCGGCCCGGCGTGGCGAGTGTCCAGATCATCCTCAACGCGTTCCGGCTCAAGCCGCTGGAGCAGGTGCTGCCCGCCGCCGCGGCGGCCGGGGTGGGGATCCTGGCCCGGGTCCCGCTCGCCTCCGGGCTGCTGTCCGGACGGTACACCGCGCAGACGACGTTCGCCGCCGACGACCACCGCACCTACAACCGGCAGGGCGAGGCCTTCGACCAGGGCGAGACGTTCTCCGGTGTGGACTTCGCCACCGGCGTCGAGGCCGCGGCGGAGTTCGCCGCCCTCACCCCGGGGGGCGCGACCCCGGCGCAGACCGCGCTGCGCTGGATCGTCCAGCAGCCCGGCGTGACCACCGTCATCCCCGGCGCGCGCAACCCCGAGCAGGCCCGCGCCAACGCGGGCACCGCGGCGCTGCCGGCCCTGCCCGAGGCCACCCTGGCCGCCGTCCGCGACCTCTACGACCGCAGGATCCGCCCCCAGGTCCACGACCGCTGGTGACCCGGTGCCGGGCCCGGCCCGTCCCGGGCGGGGGCGTCCGGCCCAGGATGCCCCCGCCCAGGGCCCGTCAGCGCCGGAACGGGGCGGTCAGCCGGCTCCACCAGCTGCGCCGCCGGCGCGGGAGCGCCACCCGGCCCGCCGGTTCCGGCGCCGACGCGGTGGCGCCGGGCGGTGGAGCCGGCACTGCGGCCGGTGCACCGTCCGCGCCGCCGGGAGCGGCCCCCGTGGCCTGCTGCGGCAGGGTGTCGTCCTCGCCGGGGAACCGCGGGCCGAAGCTCACCGGCAGCTCCACCAGGTGCTTGGAGATCCAGGCCGATGTCCAGGTCAACTCGGATTCCGGGACGGCCAGTTGGAGATCCGGGAGGCGGGTGAGCAGGATGTCGATGCCGGCCTCGGCGATGGCCCGGCCGATGTCCTGCCCGGGGCACTCGTGCGGCCCGCTGCCGAAGGCCAGGTGGGAGCGGTTGCCGTAGAGCGGCTTGGAGAGGTCCGGCCGGACGACCGGGTCGACGTTGCCGGCCGCGATGCCGATGAGGAGCATGTCGCCGGCCCTGATCTGCTGGCCGCCGAGCTCGGTGTCGCCGGTGGCCCAGCGGCCGGCGACCAGCGACATCGGCGCGGAGTCCCAGAGGACCTGGTCCAGGGCGTCCGGCACGGTCATGTGGCCGCCGGACAGGTGGGCGCGGAACCGCTCGTCGGTGAGGATCATCTTGAGGGTGTCCGCGATCAGGTTCACGGTGGTCTCGTTCGCGGCCAGCAGCACCACCCGCAGGTGCTCCAGCACCTCGTCGTCGGTGAGCCCGGCCTGGTGCTCCATCAGCCAGGAGACGAGGTCGGTGCCCGGCGAGGTCCGCTTGCGCTCCATCATCCGGCGCAGCGAGGCGACGACGTAGTCGTTGCTGGCGATCGCCGTCTCGGTGCCCTTCATGAGGTCCCGGGCGGCGTCCACCAGCCGGGGCCCGTACTCCTCCGGCATGCCGACCAGCTGGGTCATCACCAGCATCGGCAGGTGCTCGGCGAACTGGCTGACCAGGTCGGCCCGGCCGCTCGGCCCGAAGTCCCGGACCAGCTGGTCGGTGAAGCGGGTGACGTAGCGGCGGATCCCGCGCCGGTCGAAGCGGTTGAGGCTCTCCGTGACGGCGCCGCGCAGCCGCCGGTGCTCCTCGCCGTCGGCGAAGACGCAGAGAGGCTGCCAGGCGATCACCGGCATCAGCGGGGAGTCCGGGGTGACGCGCCCCTCCTGGAAGGCCGTCCAGCGGCGCGAGTCCCGGGAGAAGCGGGAGGGGGTGCGCAGGGCGGTGAGGTTGGCGGAGTGGCCGAGGACCAGCCAGGCCGGCAGGTCGCCGTGCAGCAGCACCGGGGCCACCTCGCCGTGCTCGGCACGCAGCTTCTCGTACAGGCCCGCCGGGTCGGCCTCGGCCTCCGGTCCGTAGATCCGCCGCAGGCCCGGGGCGTCGAGCCCGAGGCCGGAGGACCCGACCGGGTCCGGGCCGGCCGTGCCCAGCCCGGCGGTGTCCAGCCCGGCGGTGTCCAGCCCGTGGGCGGGGCAGCCGGGCGGCGGTGAGGCGGGCGTGGCGTCGTCGTCTGCGAAGGGGGTGGTCACTGTCTCTCCGGGGTGAGGGCGAAAGCGGTGGTGTACCGGGCCGGGTCGGAGCGCGCCCGGGGGAGCGCGCCCCGACGGGCGCCCGGTCACCCCGCCGGGGCCGCGAGGTCGTACAGGTAGCGCATCAGCGTGAGCAGGACGTCCCGGCTGGATTCGCGCCTGCGGGCGTCGCAGGTGATGATCGGCACCTCGGGCGTCAGGTCCAGGGCGGCCCGCAGCTCGTCGACCGGGTGGGCCGGCGACTCGGGGAAGGCGTTGACGGCGACGACGAACGGCACGCCGCGGTCCTCCAGCCGCCCGATCACCTCGAAGCTGACCTCCAGCCGCCGGGTGTCGACCAGCACGACCGCGCCGAGCGCGCCCTCGAACAGACCGTTCCAGAGGAACCAGAACCGCTCCTGCCCGGGCGTGCCGAACACGTACAGGACCAGCTCCTCGCTGATGCTGATCCGGCCGAAGTCCATCGCGACCGTGGTGGAGGTCTTGCGCTCGACGCCGGCGAGGTCGTCGACCCCGGCGCCCTCCTGGGTCATCGTCTCCTCGGTGGTCAGCGGGCGGATCTCGCTCACCGAGCCGACCAGGGTCGTCTTGCCGACGCCGAAGCCGCCCACGACCACGATCTTGACCGCCATCGTGGCCGTGTCCGGGAGGAGGTCCTCGCTCGCCGGGCCGACCAGCGTGTCAGAGTCTCTGAAGTCCATGCATCACCGCCTCCAACAGGGCACGGTCGGGGAGGATCGCCGCGGGGACGGAGGTACGGGCCTCGATCCGTTCCTCGGCGAGGAGATCGGTCAGCAGCACGGTGACCGCGCTCACCGGCAGCCGCAGGTACGCGGAGATCTCGGCGACCGAGAGCGGGGCACCGCAGATCCGCAGGATCGCGGCCTGCTCGGGCTGCATCGCCGGCGTCGGTTCGGCGCGCGCGACGATCAGGGTGACCAGGTCGAACGAGGTCTGTTCGGCCGGGCCGCTGCGCCCGCGGGTGATGACGTAGAGACGTTCGGGATCGCCGTCGTCCCAGTCCCGGTCGGCCTCGCTCATGCCACCTGCCCGCTGCTGCGCGGAGGCGTGCTGAGATGCTCGCCGATCCGGGCGACCAGGTCGCGCATCCGCTGGCCCATCAGACCGGCGTCGACGCCCTCGTCGGCGAGCACCGCGAGGAACGCCCGGGCTCCGGCGGCCATCAGGTAGAAGAAGCCGCCGCCCATCTCGATCACGACCAGCCGCATCCGGCCGTCGCCGTGCGGGAACTCGTGCCCCACGGCGGCGGCCAGGCTCTGCAGGCCGGCGCAGGCGGCGGCGAGGCGGTCCGCCGTGTCGGGCTCGGTGCCGTACTGGGCCATCCGCAGGCCGTCGGCGGACAGGACGATGACGTTCCGGACGTTCGGGACGCCCTCCGCCAGGTCCTTGAGCATCCAGTCCATGTTGGTCCGCTGCTGAATCACTGCTCGCCCTTCCCCGCCGACTCTTCGCTGCTGTGGGCGCCAGTACCGTGGCCGCCGGCGTCGTGCCCCTGTGCGCCGGTGCCCTGAGTGGTGGTGCCCTGCGCACCGGTGGCCCCGGAGCCGTGGCCGTTCACGGTCGGGCCGTCCGCCGTGGCCGCCGGTCCGGTGCCGTTCACCCCCTCGTGGAACGCCGCCAGCCACAGTCCGGGCTGGACGGGTTCCGGGGCCGGCTCGGGTACGGCCCGGGCCCCGGGGCGGCCCGTCCCGGGAACGGGTCTCCGGACGGGGGCCCCGTGCCGGCGGCGCTGCGGCAGGCCGTTCGCGGCGCGCTCGGTCACCACCGGGAGGTCGTCACCGGCCGCGGACGGCGCCGCGGCGGAGGACCGGAACGGGCCGGCCGCGGACCGCCCCGCGGACGAACCGGTCCCGGGCGGCGAGACCTTGCGCGCGCCCCACGGGGACCGGTCGAAGCCGGCCGCGGACGGGGCGGTGGACGGGTCCGGCCGCGAGGTCGAGGTGACGCCGATGCCGTGGGCGCGACCGGTCGCCGGGGCCGTGGTGATCAGCTCCTGCGGCACGATCAGCACCGCCCGGACCCCGCCGTAGGCGGAGTGCCGCAGCGACACCTGGAACCCGTACGCCTGGGCGAGCCGGCCGACCACGGCCAGGCCGAGCCGGGGCGTCTCGCCGAGGTCGTTGAGGTCGATGCCGGCCTGCGCCTCGCGGAGCATCCGCTCCGCCCGGGCCCGGCCCTCCTCGCTCAGGCTGAGGCCGCCGTCCTCGATCTCGATCGCGATCCCGGTCTGCACCTCGGCCGCCGTCAGGTGCACGCTGGTGTGCGGCGGCGAGTAGCGGGTGGCGTTGTCCAGCAGCTCGGCGACGGCGTGGATCAGCGGCTCGACGGCCGGGCCCACCACGGCGACGTCGGAGACCGGGTGCAGCTCCACCCGCTGGTAGTCCAGGATCCGGGACATGCCGCCGCGCAGCACGCTGTAGAGCGGCACCGAGCGGCTCCACTGGCGGCCGGGGCGGGCGCCGCCGAGGACGGCGATGCTGTCCGCGAGGCGGCCGATCAGCGCGTTGCCGTGGTCCAGGCGCAGCAGGTCGCCGAAGACGGCCGGGTCGTTGCCGTGCAGGTGCTCCATCTCGCGCAGCTCGTGGGCCTGGCGGTGGACGATCGCCTGCACCCGGCGGGCGATGTTGACGAAGGCCCGCTGGGCGGCCTCGCGCATGCCCTCCTCGTTGTCGACCGCCTCCAGGACGGTGCGCAGCACGGCGTGCAGGGCGGCCTGGAAGTCGGCGCCGACGACGGGGTTGTGGGACTCGTGGGCCTTCAGCACGTCCGTGCTGAACTCGCCGCGCTGGAGCCGGGCCACCGCCTCGGGCAGGGCGCTCGTGGCCAGCCGCACCGTCTCGGCCTCCTGCTCGGCCAGCCGGCGGCGCAGCTCTATCTCCTGCCGGGCGCTCTGTTCGCGCAGCGTCGCCAGGGCGCGCCCCCGGCGGGCCGTCTCGGCGGCGACCACGGCCACCGCCGTGGTCCCGACCGCTCCGCACCAGGCGACTCCGGCGCGGGCGCCGGCGGAGGCCACCGATGCGGCGGCGACGGCGACCGCCGCCGTCACGACCGTGGGCAGGAGCCACACCAGGACGGGAGTGGCGCGCCGGCCTCTGGGTGACGATCCAGCACCAAGCATCAGCATCCTCAAGCGACTCGTAGGGAAAGGGGGTTGAGAAGGACAAGGGTCGGGTGGTCCGGGCCCGGGGGCGGCACCCCGCGGTGGGTCGGCGGGCGGCTTTCGGCCATGTCCCGGGACTCCGGTTCGGGGCGCCCGCCCGGTCTGCCGGGATGGTGCCGGCACCAGTCCTACCGCGCCCCGGGCTCGCCGTGCCCGTGCCTGCGACCAGTTCGCCCATGCGAGGGGTAAGTGCCGAAAAGCACTTCCGGTGAGCGGCAGTTGGTGGTAGGGCGCACTCTCGGTGCGCCCCCGCGCACGCCGGGTCGGCGGGGCGGTCGAACGCCTCGGCGGGCCGCGTCCCAGGTCCGGCGGGTTGGGCCGGACACCCCCGGACCGGACGGGTGGAGGAACCTCGAACTCCCGTTCGCCGCGGGACGTGGCGTGATTCGCCCCACCGGAGGTCACCTCATCGGCGGGCGCGCGAAGCACGGGCGCGCCCCATGTGCGCACCTATGCGCCGGGTGATGGCCTGTCAGGACCCTGGGCGGCGGGCGCCGGCTCTGGGACGGTGGCCGCCGACGGTTCGATACGGAGTGGGGGACACCGGATGGCACGGCGTTGGCTGGTGACGGGCTGCTCGTCCGGGCTCGGGCACGCACTGGCGGCCGCGGCGGCCGCCGCGGGGGACGTCGTGGTGGCCACGGCGCGCCGCACCGAGACCCTGGACCGGCTCACCCGCACCCACCCCGGCCGCGTCCTGCCGCTCGCCCTGGACGTCCGCGACCCCGCGCAGTGCGAGGCCGCCGTCACCGCGGCGGCCGACCGGGTCGGCGGGCTCGACGTCCTGGTCAACAACGCGGGCAACGGAGTGTTCGGCACGGTGGAGGAGGTGGCCGACGACGAACTGCGGGACCAGCTGGAGACCCTGGTGGTCGGCCCGTGGCGGCTGGCCCGGCTGGCGCTGCCGCTGATGCGCGCGCAGGGCGCCGGCGACATCCTCAACATCTCCTCCCTGGCCGGCCGGATGGCCTTCCCCGGCCTTGCCGCCTACGTCACCGGCAAGTACGCCCTGGAGGGCATGACCCAGGCGCTGGCCGCCGAGGCGGCCCCGTTCGGGATAAGGGTCGCGGCCCTCGAACCCGGCGGCTACGCCACCCGCTACGGCACCTCGCTCACCGACGCCGCCGGCCGCTCGCCGCTCTACGCCGCGTTCACCGACCCCATGCGCGGCCTCCTCGGCGCCATGGCGGAGGGGCCGACGGTCGGCAGCGCCGAGGACTTCGCCCGGGCGGTGCTGCGGATCGTCGCGACCCCGGGCCCGTTGCCGGTGCGCATCCCGGTCGGGCCCGGCAGCCACGCGTACGTCGAGGCGGCGGCGGAGGCGGCGGCCGTGGAGCTCACCGCGGCCCGCGCACTGCTGGACGGCACGGCGTCCTGAGCCCGGCCCGCGGCCGGGCGTCCGCCCCTGGCCGGCCGGGGGCGTTTGGCGAGGGGGCCAGTGGGGTAGCAGGGGCAGTCCGATCGCATCGGATGCCCTCCGAGAGGTTGAGGACCGGAGAGCACCGGGTGGGGGTGCCACGGCCCGGGGGTGGCACCCGCCCGTTCCGTCCGCGTGTCCGGTTCCGGTCGAGCCGCCCCGGGACGTACGGTCGGGGCCATGTCCACCGGCCTGCTCGCGGCGCTGCTCGCCGCCCTCCTGACCGGATCGGCCACCGTGCTACAGGCGCTCGGCGCGCGCCGGGCCGCCGTCGGCCACCGCCCGGGCGAGGCGGCGGCCCTCGCCGGAACGCTGCGCCAGTGGCCCTTCGCGGTCGGTGTCGGGATGGACATGGCCGGTTTTGGCGCCGAGCTGTACGCGCTGGAGCGGCTGCCGCTCTACGTGGTCGAGGCCGCGCTGGCGTCCGCCCTCGCGGTGACGGCCGTCGGCGCCTCGCGGGTGCTGCACATCCGGCTCCGCCGCACGGAGTGGGCGGGCGTCGCCGCGGTCTCCGCCGGGCTCTGCCTGCTGGCCGTGACCGCCGGGCGCGACGGCGAGGGCCACGGGAGCGAGGGGCTCCGGCTGGGCACCCTGGTCGTCGCGGTGCTGCTGCTGGCGGCCGGCTGGGCCGCGGGCCGGTTCGGCGGCCGCCGGGCCGCGCCGCTGCTGGGGCTGGTGGCCGGCCTGCAGTTCGGTGTCGTCGGGGTGGCCGTGCGGGTGCTGCCGGCCCTGAGCCCGGCCGAGCTGTGGACCGAACCCTCCGCGTACGCGGTGGCCGTCGCCGGGCTCGGCGGCTTCGCAGCGCTCACCTGGGCGATGCAGTGCGGCTCGGTGACGGCCGCGACGGCGGCGATGGTGCTGGGCGAGACGCTGGGGCCGGCGGTGGTCGGTGTCGCGGTGCTCGGCGACCACACCCGGCACGGCGCAGTGCCGCTGGCCGTCCTCGGCTTCGCGGCGGCGATCGCCGGGGCTCTGGCGCTGGCCCGCTTCGGCGACGCCGAGCAACCCGCCGTCAGCCCCACGGCGGGTTCCGGTCCCTGAGCGGGCGTCCGGGTCTTCTGGGCCCTGTCCGGCAGGGCTTCCGCTCGCCGCAGGCCGGGCGGCGCGCCCCCTTCGCCGCGCACGGCCGACGGTGTCCCCGGCTGCGCGTACTCCGGTCGGCCCGCCCCACTCGTCCGGGCGGGGGATCTCTGTCACCCGTTCGCACCGCTCCGGTTGCAGGGAGCTCGAACCAGCTGTGTTCGTGTGCAAACGTGGCTCGCGCGCCCCTCGCCGGGGCGCCTCCGCGGCCCGCTCCGGGCCCGGCCTGCCCACCCGGGCAGATTTCGACGAGCAGCGATGACCTGGAGGTCATGAGATGTCCGTTCGCGGAACGCTCTGCAAGTTCGCCGCGACCGCGGTCCTGGCGGCGGTGGCCACGATCGCCGTCCCGACGGCGGCCATGGCGTACGGCGGCGGGGCTCCCCAGCCGTCGTCGGCGTCCGGTCTGTCGACCGGCGCGGCGTCGGTGGGCCTCTTCGGCCCGAAGATCAGCTGGCTGGAGGCGTTCTCCCGCTCCAACGGCTGACGGCTGACCGCCACCGCCACCGGGCGCCCCGGCCGCACCAAGCGGCCGGGGCGCCCGTACGAGGATTGGGTGATCACCCCTATTGATCCCCCAGTGTTCCGCAGGGCCTGCTGGAGTGGACGGGTTTCCCGCCCGCCCCCACTCTCCGTTCGGAAAAGCAGGTGAACGGCATGATCGACCACCCCTCCCGGCAGGGTCGGCCGTCCCGGACCGCGCTGTACCTCCGCTGCTACCCCAGTGACACCGCGGGGCTGGAGTGCCAGCGCGCGGCCCTGGAGCGGCTCGCCCTCCAACACGGGCTGCCCGTGCCCGGCTCCTACGTGGACAACGGGATGCGCTCCGGCACCCGGCTGCCCGCCCTGGAACGGCTGCTGGGCCAGGCCGAGCACGGCTGGGTGGACGTGGTCCTGGTGCCCGGGCCGTTCGTGTTCTCGCTCGACGACCGGGCCGCCCGCGCCGCCGTCCGGCGGCTGGAGAGGCTGGGCTGCACGGTGCTCGAACTCCCCGACCGGGCCGGCCGCGCCCGCCCGCCGGCCCCGCGCGGCGGGCACTGGCGGCTCCCGGGCGCCCCGGCGGCCGCGGCCGCGCCCCGCCCGCTCGGGCGCCCTGCGCCCGGCCCGCTGCCGGTCGACGCCCGCACCGCGTGACCGAACCCGGTACGCCTCGCGCCGCGGATGCTGCAAGCGGTCGCCACCCGGCGCCGGTCCGGCACCACCCGATCCCGCACCACCCGTCCGGGCACTGCCATCACCCCGCCGTCCACCGGGCCGCCCGCCCTGCACACCGCCCGACTCCGCTCCCCGCAGCGGGAACCGGGCACCCCGGCGGGCACGACCGAACGCCCCCACGGCATGATGGCCCCATGCCCTCCGCACCCCTTCCCGGCGAGCGCCGTTCGCACGGACGGGAGGGGCGCCCGTGAACCGGCCGGCCGAGCCGGGGGCGCCCGGCGCGGGATTCGACTTCGTCGGGCGGCAGCCGGAGCTGGCCCGCCTGACCGAGGCCATGCTCCGCCCGCCCGCCGTGGTCCTGGTCGAGGGCGAGGCCGGACTCGGCAAGTCCCGCCTGGTCGCCGAGGCCGCGGCCGGCGCCGCCGCCGCGGGCCGACGGGTGCTGACCGGCTTCTGCCACCCCCTGCGCGAGCCGCTGGCCTTCGGCCCGGTGGTGGACGCGCTGCGGGCCGTCGGCCCGCTCCTGCCGCCGTCCGACCGCATCCCGGCGAGCGCCGGCGCACTGCGGCCACTGCTGCCCGACCTCGCCGACCGGCTCCCGCCCCACCCGGCGAGCGCCGGGGACGGGCCGCCCGGCCGGCACCTGCTCGTCCAGGCGGTCCGCGCCCTGCTGGGCGCGCTCGGCGAGGTGGTGCTCGTCATCGAGGACCTGCACTGGGTGGACGACGCCACCCGCGAGCTGCTCCTGCTGCTCGCCCGCGACATGCCACCGGGCCTGGCGCTGGTGCTCACCTACCGGGCCGAGGACCTGCCACCGGACACCCCCGCCCTCGGCGCCGCCTACCGGCGCCCGGCCGGCGTGGGCGGCGCGCTGATCCGGCTCAACCCGCTGGCCGAGGCCGAGGTCCACGACCTGGCCCGCGCCGCGCTCGGCCCGCGCGCCACTCCGGCGCTCACCCGGGTGCTCTTCGACCGCAGCGAGGGCCTGCCGCTGGTCGCCGAGGAGGACCTGATCACCCTCTGCGAGCAGCGCGGCGGCAGCGGCCTGACCGACGCCGCGGACCTCGCCGCCGACCTGGAGCACTCCGAGGTCCCGCGCGGTCTGCGTGACGCGGTCACCGAGCGCCTGGCGGGCCTGTCCGCCGACGCCTCGGCGGTCGCCGCCGCCGCGGCCGTGCTCGGCGTGCCGGCCGGGGAGGAACTGCTCGCCGCCGTCTCCGGACTCGACCTGCAGGCCACCGCCGACGGGCTCACCGAGGCCCTGCGGGCGGCCGTGCTCCACGAGAACCCGATGGCCCGCTACGGCTTCCGGCACGTCCTGGCGCAGCAGGTGGCCTACCGCCGGCTGCCCGGGCCGCAGCGCACCGCCCTGCACCGGCGGGCCGTCGAGGCGCTGGGCGCGCGCGAGCCCCGGCCGCTGGTGCAGATCGCCCACCACACCCTGGCGCTCGGCGACCGGGCGGCCTGGCAGGAGGTGGCCGAGGCCGCCGCCGACCAGGCGGTCGCGCTCGGGGACAGCGGCAGCGCCGGAGTGCTGCTGCACCGGCTGCTGGACGAGCCCGACCTCGACCCCAGCCGCCGCGGCCGCGCCGCGCTCGCGCTGGCCCGGATCGCCGCCAACGGCGTGGACTCCGCGGCGAGCGCCGCGACGCTGACGGCGATCATCGCCGACCCGCGGCTGCCGGTCGCCGACCGCGGCGAGATCCGGCTCACCCTAGGCATCCTGACGGCCATCCACGGCGGCGACCGGGCCGGTTTCGCCGGGATCGAGGAGTCGCTGGACGACCTGGAGGAGCGTCCGGCACGCGCGGCGCGGGCGATGGTCGCCCTCGCCATGAACGAGCGGGAGGGCGCGAGCGAGCGCGCCCGGGAGTGGCTGGAGCGGGCCGAGCGGACGCTGGCCGCGGACCCCGACGAGGAGGTGGCGGCAGCGCTGCGCGCCACCCGGTTGACCTTCCTCGCCCGGGAGGGCGACCCGGCGGTGTGGGCGCTGCTGGACGAGCTGCCGCGCCGCTCGGAGCAGGCCGAGATCGTCCGCCAGACCACCCGGGCGCTGTTCAACGTCGGCGAGATCGCCGTCGAACTGGGCCACGACCGCCGGGCCGCCCGGCTGCTGGAGGAGAGCCGGCGGCTGGCCCGCCAGGCGGCCATCCCGTACCTGGAGTGCTACAGCCGGATCGCCCTGGCCCGGCTGGACGGACTGGCCGGGCGCTGGGAGGGCCTGGAGGAGCGGGTCGCCGCGCTGGGTGCCGAGTTCCCGGACCTCGCGATGGCCAGTGCCGAGCAGGCCCTGCTGCTGGGCCGGCTGGCAGTCGCCCGGGGCCGGCTCGCGGTGGCGCGGCAGCGGTTCGCCGAGGCGAGGCCGTACGGCGAGCGGGAGTCCCAGGTCACCGCGGCGATGCGGGCGGCGGCCGGGCCGGCCGCGCTGCAGCTCGCCGAGGGCGACAGCGCGCAGGCGGCGGCCACGCTGGCCCCGGCGCTCTCGGCGCTGCGCCGGGCCGGGGCCTGGCCGCGGGCCGCCGAGCTGCTGCCGGTCGCGGTCGAGGTGCTCCTCGCCGAGGGCGACCGCCCGGCGGCCGTCGAGCTGGTCGGGCAGGCCGAGGCCGGCCTGGAGGGCCGTGAGGCCCCGGCCGCGGTCGCGGCGCTCGCCTTCGCGCGCGGCCTGCTCCTGGCGGACGGCGCCCGCGCCGGAGACCGCGACGGGGCCGGAGACGGCGACGGGGCCGGAGACGGTGAACGGGCCGGAGAGGCCGGCGCGGCCGAGGAGTTCACCCGCTCCCGCGACCTGTGGCGGGAGATCGGCCGGCCCTACGAGGCGGCCCGGGCCGAGGAGCGGGCCGGCACGGCCCTGGCGGAGCACGACCGCACCGCGGCCGGGGAGCGGATTGCCGCCGCCGAGCAGGCCTACCTGGCCCTCGGTGCGGCCTCCGACGCGGCCCGCTGCCAGCGCCTGCGCCGCGATCTGGGCCTCGGCCGGGCGGCCTCCCCGGGGCGGCGCGGCTACGGCGAGAAGCTCTCCCCGCGGGAGCGCCAGGTCGCCGCCCTGGCCGCCCAGGGCGCGGCCAACCAGGACATCGCCCGGGCGTTGTTCCTCTCGCCCCGCACGGTCGAGCACCACGTGGCGAGCGTGCTGCGCAAGCTCGGCGTAGGCCGCTCCGAGCTGCGCGAGGCGCTGGCCGCCGCCGACGGCGACACCACCGCGGCCCGCACCGGCCCGGACGCCTGAGGGGGCTGCGGGCTGCCCGCGTCCTCCGCCGGACGCGGTCCGGTCAGCGGTGGTGGTACGTGGCGCGCTCGGCCAGCCGGGAGAGGCGGGCCAGCCGCGCGAGGCGGGTCCGTCGCACGCCGCTGTTGCGGCGGGCCGGGTGGACCAGCCCGGGGTCGTCGAGGGCGGTGAAGTGCTCCTGGGCGTAGAGCCGGAAACGCTCACGGCGGGTCATGTCGGCCTCCGGTGGGTTGGTGGTCGGCGGCTTCGCGGGGGTGGGACTCCAGCAAACCGGCCCGGCCGACCGGGGATCAATGCGTACCGCTACCCAACTCCCACCCCTAATCCTGGGTACCGCCCCCGCCCCCGCACCTCCCGGCCCGCCGAAGCATCGCGCCCTCCGTGCACGTAGGGTCGGCGGAGCGGGACGACAGGGGGATTCATGACAGGTGTGCGGACGCTGCTGCTCGACGCGGCGCCGGGGGCGCTGCTGGGGCGGGAGTTGGAGCGGCTGCTCGGGCACGGACTGGCGGTCACGCTCAACCTCCGCCGGGTCGCCGACCCGGCCGCCGTGCGGGCGGCCTGGGCGGACCGGATCGACTTCGTCGACATCGACCTCTTCGACGAGGCGGCCCTGATCGCCGAGGTCCGGCGGGGGCCCGGCTACCACGCCGTCAAGTCCCGTGCGGGCGTGCCGCTGCGGGCCGGCTTCCTGGCAGCGGCGGCCGACCGCGCGCCGGCCGACCGGCTGCGGGTGATCGGCCGGGCCGGGGCGGGCACCGACCACGTCGACCTCGCCGCCGCCGCCCGCCACGGCGTCGCCGTCACCCACACGCCCGGCTCCAACGCTGATGCGGTCGCGGAGTTCGCCCTCGCCCAGCTGCTCGCCCTGACCAGGCACCTCCCGGACCTCGACCGGGCCGCCCACCAGGGCCGCTGGGCCGGCCCCACCACCCCCGCCCGCGGGCTCTCCGAACTCACCCTCGGAATCCTCGGGTTGGGCCGGATCGGCCTGGCCCTGGCCGAGCGGGCCGGGGCGCTCGGCATGGACGTGCAGGGCTTCTCCCGCCGTGCGGGCGCGGTGGCGGCCCGTCAGCCGGCAATCCGCCCGGTGGCCTCCCTCGGCGAGCTGCTGTCCACCAGCGACGTCCTCTCGGTGCACCTGCCGCTCACCCCGGAGACCCGGGGGATCATCGGCCGGCCGGAACTCGCGGCGCTGCGGCCGGGCGCGGTCCTGCTGAACACCGCCCGGGGCGGGATCGTCGACGAGCAGGCCCTGGCCGACGCGCTGCGCGACCCGGGGCACCCGCTGGCGGCCGCCGCCGTGGACACCTTCGCGCACGAGCACGCCGCCTTCGCCTCGCCGCTGTTCGGCCTCCCGAACGCCCTGCTCACCCCGCACGTCGCCGGGATGACCCGCAGCGCCATGGCCGAGGCGGCGCTGCGCTGCGCCGACCACATCGCCGCCCTGCTCGCCGGCCGCCCGGACGGCATCCCCGTCGCCACACCGTGACGGTCGGCGGGTGACCGGGGGCAAGTGCCCGCCGCGCCCCCGCCCGGGCACCCCGCGTCCAGGGCCGACGGACGGGGGACAGGGGGGTCTCCAGCCCCTGGGAGGGCCGTCGGCCGGCACGCCAGGATGGGCGGCGGTTCGCGGCGCCCGGCCGGGGGCACCATCAACCCGCGGTCCCCACGGGAGGCCCGCGGTCAGCACGGGAGGTGGGGCGATGTCCGACAGCGGGACACCCGCGATCGAGCTCCGGTCACTCACCAAGCGGTACGGCCGGACCGTCGGCATCGAGGGTCTGGACATCGAGGTGGGCGCCGGCGAGGTGTTCGGCCTGCTCGGCCCGAACGGGGCGGGCAAGACCACCACGCTGCGCTGCCTGGTCGGCCTCCTGCGGCCGAGCGACGGGGTGGTGCGCGTCCTGGGGCTGGACCCGGTGGCCGACCACCGCCGGCTGGCGCCATCCATCGGCTACCTGCCCGGTGAGCTGCGCCTCTACCCGGAGCTCACCGGGCGGCAGACGCTCGACCTGCTCGCCGCCCTCCAGGGCGCCGCCGTCCCGCGGCAGGCCGAACTCTGCGCCCGCCTGAGCCTCTCCGGGCACGACCTGAACCGTGCGGTCGGGGAGTACTCGCGCGGGATGAAGCAGAAGCTCGGCATCGTCCAGGCACTCCAGCACCGGCCGGCGCTCACGGTGCTGGACGAGCCGACCGAGGGGCTGGACCCGCTGGTCCAGGAGACCTTCTTCGAACTCCTCGCCGAGGAGACGGCCGCCGGCCGCACCGTCCTGCTCTCCAGCCACGTCCTGCCCGAGGTGCAGCGTGCCTGCGGCCGGGTGGCGATCGTCCGCGCGGGCCGGCTGGTGACGGTCGAGTCGGTGGCCGGGCTGCGCCGGGCCCGTGCCCGGCGGATCCGGCTCGTCCTCGGGGACGGGCGGGGCGCCCGGCCGCTGGGCGCGGCCGAGCGCTGGTCGCCGCGGTGGGAGGGCCAACGGGTGGAGCTGCTGGTGCCGCCGGACGAGGTGGTGGCGGCGGTGCGGGGGCTGCTCGCCGAGCAGCCCGTCGCCGACCTCACGGTCGAGGAGGCGGGCCTGGACGAGGCCTTCCTCGACCTCTACCGGGCCCCGGACGGGGGGCGGGCGTCATGAGCCGGGGCACGGTCAACCGTCGCCTGCCGCTGGTCTGGCTCGCCCTGCACCGCCGCCGCCGGATGCTGCTGGCGCTGCTGATCGGCATGGTCGTCTTCGAGGCACTGATCGTCGTGATCACCAGCACCGTGCCGCCCACCGACCTGTTCGGCGCCGGCCGGACCCCGCCGAGCGCCTTCAAGGCGTTCAGCGGCTCCAACGGGGACGTCTCGATCGCCAGCTACCCCGGCCTGCTCGGTGCCGGCCTGACTCACCCGTTCTGGATCGCCCTCCAGCTCACCGCCATCGGCGCGCTGGGCGCGGCGGCCGTCGCCGCCGACGCCGAGTCCGGCACCATCGAGCTGCTGATGACCCGGCCGGTCTCCCGTCGCCGGCTGCTGGCCGAGCGGGCGGCCGCCCTGCTCGCCGCCTCCTTCCTGCTCAACGCCGCCGCCACCGCCACCATCGCCGTCGGCGTGGCGCTCTCGCCGGACCTGCGGGACGCCGTCCCGCTCGGCGGGGTGTTCGCCGCCGGACTGCTGGGCTGTGCCTTCGCGCTCTGCCTGGCCGGTCCGGTGCTGGCCGTCTCGGCGGTGAGCCGGCGCCGGGCCTACGTCATCGGTGCGACGGTCGCCTTCGGCGCGGTCGGCTTCGCGCTCAACTTCGTGGCCCTGGCCTGGTCCCCGGCCGCGCCCCTGCGCTACCTCAGCCCGTTCCACTACTACACCCCCGGCGACGCGCTGGCCCACGGCACCGTTCCGTGGACGTCACTCGCCGTCCTCTGCGCGGTGGGCGTGGCCGGCCTGGCCGCCGCCTTCCGGCTGCTGGAGCGGCGGGATCTCGCGGCCTGAGTCCTCGGGAGCGGCTCGGCGCGGCCCGGCCGGGTGGCCGGCTCAGCCGGCGCCACCACGGACCGCCGTCACCACCACGGCCGTGAACCGCATGGTGAAGCGCCCGCCGAAGGCGTCGACCGCGTCCCCGGTGCCGGCCAGCAGCTCCGCCATCCGGGCCGGCGGGATCCGGGCGGCGTCGCCGCCGGTGCGCAGCTGGTCCAGCCACTCTTCCCGGGTGTACGGCCGCTCCCAGTCGAAGGACCACTGCTCGGGCTCGTCGAAGGAGCCGGACCGCCGGATGCCGTCGGCGGCCTTCGCGTACAGCGCCGCGTAGCCGTCCAGGGCGGGCGCGGTCCAGGGGTTGAGCGGTGAGTCGGGCAGGACGCGGCGGTGGACGGCGGCGAGGGCCCCGGCCACCTCGGGGGAGGGGCGGAAGGCGTTCCAGAACACGGCCAGCCGCCCGCTGGGGCGCAGCACCGCGGCTGCCTTGGCCGCCCCCGCGACCGGGTCGATCCAGTGCCAGGTTTGTCCGGCCACCACCGCGTCGAAGGTCCGGCCCGCAGGCTCCCAGGCCTCGAAGGCCGCGACCTCGACGTCGAAGCCGTCGCGGCGGGCGTACGCGGCCATCCGGGGGTCGGGGTCGACGCCGAGCACCCTGCCGCCGGCCGCGCGGAACGGCCGGGCCGAGATGCCGGTGCCGATGCCGACGTCCAGGACGTCGGGCCCGGGGGAGGAGGCGACGACCGCCTCCACGAGTGCGTCGGGGTAGCGGGGCCGGGCCCGGTCGTAGCGTTCGGCGTCGCTGCCGAACGACTCCGCTGCCAGGCGGTGCCGATGGGGCTCGTGCTGCGGAAACGGTAAAGTGGGCATGTGCCCACTATGAGTGGGCGTATGCCCACTCGTCAACGACGTGTGCCCGGCCGGCGTGCGCGCGCAGCGGTCGGGTAGCAAGGGGGCGGTCGGCGAGAGTCGAGAGACGCGACACGGAGGCGGTGCACGGTGCCCACAGGAGTGGCCATCCGCGACGTACGGGAGCAGCTGTTCGAGGCCGCGGAGCGCGTCCTGCTCCGCGACGGCCCCAGCGCGCTCACCAGCCGGGCCGTCACCACGGAGGCCGGCTGCGCGAAGGGCGTCCTGCATCGGCACTTCGCCGACTTCGACGCCTTCCTCGCCGGGCTCGTCCTGGACCGCGTGGCCCGGATCGAGGTGCAGGCCGACGCCCTGTGTGCCCGGGTCGGCACCGGTGCCGTCGCGGACCACCTCGCCGACGCACTGATCGAGCTCTTCGGCTCGGTCGCGGTCGCCGTCATCGGCCTCGTCACCTCCCGCGACGAGCTGCGTGCCCGGCTGCGCGAGGCCCGGCCGGCCGGCGTCCCCGTCCTGACCGACGCCGCGAACGCGATCGCCGCCTACCTCGCGGCCGAGCGCTCCCTCGGTCGGCTCGCCATCGACGCGGACGTCGACGTGCTGGCGCCCACCCTGATCGGCGCCGCCCACCTGCTCTTCGCCGACCGCACCGGCACCCCGCCGGAGCCGGCTGCCGTCCACAAGGTGGTCGCGACGGTCCTCGCCGGGGCGGTCGCCGGGTAGGTCCCGTCCGGCGCGCCCGCCGCAGGTCTGGGGCGCCGTCCTGGTCGAGGTCGTGCGGAGCCCCTGCCTGCGCCTCTACGCGCTGCCGCCGATGGACACGATCTCGGCGGTCGCCCGGCCCTCGGGCGAGTCGTAGCCGACGGTCTCCCCGGCGCGGTGGCCGAGCAGCGCACGCCCGAGCGGGCTGTCGGCGGTCACCAGCGTCTCGTCCAGCCGGTCGGCCACCTCGCCGATCTGGACGGTCTCCAGGGTGCCGTCGGCGAAGCGCAGGGTGGCGGTGCTGCCCATGCCGACCGCGTCGGTGCGCGGCGGGCCGGCCGCGTCCGCCACGCGGAAGCGGTCGGTGATCTCGGTGATCCGGTCGTCCAGCCGGACGAGCAGGTCGGCGCGCTGCAGTCCGTCCGCCTGGTCGGCCCGGTCGCCCACCGCGTCGGTGACCTTCAGGGTTGCGGCGACCTTGGCCCGCTCGGTGCGGAGCTCGACGAGCTCCTCTTCGAGCGCCCGGCGGGCTTGGAGACTGATCGGCCCGGGTTCGGCGGCCATACCTGCTCCCGTGAGGTCGACGGAACAGTTGGACAAACATCTATAAAACGGACATGTGCAGCCTAGCAGCGGGACCTTCGCGGCGGCGAGGCGGCGCCGTCGCCACCGCCTCGCCGGCGACGGCCCGGAGCGGTACCGCCCGGAGCCGGACGGTTCCCGCGGCGGGCCCCTCGCCTTGTTCGAGTCTGCGGTGCACTGCGATGGTTGATGAAGGACCGCAGCCCCTGACGTGCGTGCCGCCTCCGCCCGAGTCGTTGCCGCGGACAGGGCTCCAGCCGATCGCGATCCAGGTGATCACCGCCGGGAGGACGCGCCATGCGGACGACGCACAACGCCCCAGACCAGCCACAGGGCGAGCACCCGGCGGGGAGGGCGTGGCCGGGCAGGGTGGTCTCCGACCGGGCGAGCGCCCGACGGGCCCGGCGAGCGGCCGCGTGGGGGCGGGGGAAGTACACGGGGTCCTGGGCGGAATGCCTGTGGCGCCGGCTGAACGCGGTGGACTTCGTCAACCAGGCCCTGCTGCTGGCTGCCACGCTGCTGCTGTTCGCCGTCCCGTTCATGCTCGTCGCCTCGGCCCTGGGCGGGCGCTCGGCGGTGCCGACGCTGTCGCTGCGGCTGGGGCTGAGCCAGGAGGCGGCCGCCGACCTCAGCCACCTGTTCGCCTCCTCGGCGGCCACCTCCGCGGCGATCAGCGGCGTCTCGTGGGTCTTCTTCGTCCTGGCCGGCGTCGTCGTGGCCAGCTCGCTCCAGCAGCTGTACCAGCAGGTGTTCCGACTGCCGACGCGCGGGCCGCGGGACCGGCTGCGGGCGCTGATCTGGCTCGTCCTCTGCGTGGCCTGGCTCGCCGGGGGCAGCACCCTGGGCTACGAGATCCACACGAGCGTGCCGGTCCTCTGGTGGTTCCTCAACATCCCGGTGTTCATCGGGTTCTTCTGGTTCACGATGTGGTTCCTGCTGGCCGGCCGGATCGGCTGGCGCACCCTGCTCCCGTGCGCCTTCGCCACCGGCACGTTCTGGATCGGCATGGTGGCCTTCTTCAACCTCGTCCTCTCCCAGATGGTCGTCAACTCCAACCGGGAGTACGGACCGATCGGCGCGGTGTTCGCCCTCATGTCGCTCTTCATCGCGATCGGGGTGGTGATCATCCTGGGCGCGGCCACCGGCATGACCTGGCAGGACCGCGGCATGTCGGTCCGGGCCGCCGTGGCCAGGCTGCGGCGGACGTCATGAGCGCCGACACGGACGCCGCTCCCCGGGACCGGCCCGGGACCGGGCGGCCCTCGCCCGGGCGGCTCGTCTGGACCGCGCTGCGCGTGGCGGGCTCGGTCGCCGCCCTGGGGACGCTGTACTACGTGCTGCCCCTCGACAACTCCTCGACGGCCACCGCGCTCACCATGCTGCTCGCCGGACTGGCGGCGTTCGTCGGCCTGGTCGCCCTCCAGGTCCGCTCGATCCTGCGCTCCCGGTACCCGGGGCTGCGGGCCGTCGAGGCGCTGGCCACCAGCATCCCGTTCTTCCTGCTGATGTTCGCGGGCACCTACGTCACCATGGCCGCGCAGTCGCCCGGCAGCTTCGAACGGCACCTGTCCCACACCGACGCGCTCTACTTCACCGTCACCGTGTTCTCCACGGTGGGGTTCGGCGACATCACGCCCAAGTCCGCGGGGGCCCGGCTGGTGGTGACCGGGCAGATGCTGGCCGACCTGGTCGTCTTCGGCCTGGCTCTGAAGGTCGTGGTGGGTGCGGTCCGCCGCGGCCGGCAGCGCAGGAACAGCGCGGAGTCCTCCCCGGGCGGGTCCGAGGAAGGGTGAGCGGTCCACCGGTGGGCCCGGCCGGGTCTGATGGGCCCGGCCGGGTCCGGTCGGCCACTGGTGCACGGGTCGCAGTTCGCGGGGTCCGGGCGTGCCGCAGCCGGGGGAGGCGCCCGCGCCCGCGATGATGCCAGGGGCGGATGTGCAGCGGCCGCCGCGGCGGTGGCGCCGCCGACCACGGTCACCGCCGGCCCTGCCACTGCCAGCCCTGCCACCGCCGACCACTGTCACCACCAGACCCAGGCCCGGACCACCGCGTGTTCCGGTCGGGCCGGACGCCGAGGAGACGATACGTATGCCGGCCGGACCGCCCGCCGAGCCCACCGGGGCCGCAGCGCCGCAGAACCCGTTGGCGATCGTCCGCTCCCGCGGCTACGTGTCGATCCTGGTGATCTCGGCGCTGCTCGGCGTCCCGATCTCGGCCGCCGCGTTCGGCTTCCTGGCTCTGGTCTCCGAGCTCCAGTCGCTGCTCTACAAGGATCTTCCGCAGGGCCTCGGCTTCCACGGCACCCCCGACTGGTGGGCGATCCCGCTGCTCGCGGTGGCCGGCGTACTGGTCGCCCTGACGATCCAGTACCTGCCCGGGGGCGGCGGCCACAAGCCGGCCGAAGGGCTCAAGACCGGCGGCACACCCTCGGCCGCCGCGGTGCCCGGTGTGGCGCTCGCCGCGATCGCCTCGCTCAGCCTGGGCGTCGTCCTCGGTCCGGAGGCCCCGCTGATCGCCCTGGGCGGCGGACTCGCGGTCGGCGCGATCAAACTGTTGAAGCGCGACTCCCCGCCCAGCGCCGTCGGCGTGATCGGCGCGGCCGGCAGCTTCGCGGCCATCAGCGAGCTGCTGGGCAACCCGCTGGTCGGCGCCTTCCTGCTGATGGAGGCCTCCGGGCTGGGCGGCCCGATGATGGGCGTGGTGCTGGTGCCCGGCCTGCTCTCCGCGGGCATCGGATCACTGATCTTCACCGGTCTCGGCAGCTGGACGGGCCTCGGCACCTACTCGCTGGCGCTGAGCCAGCCGCCGGCCGCCGGCCGGCCCACCCTCAGTGAGTTCGCCTGGGCGGTCGTCGCGGGTGTCGCCGCCGCGCTGCTCGGCGAGGCGATCCGCCGTTCCTCGCTCGCCCTGCAGGATCTGGTCGACCGGCACCGGCTGCCGCTCACCGTCCTGATGGGCCTCGCCGTCGGCGTGATCGCCCTGCTGTACGCGGTGATCACCGACCGGCCGATCACCGGGGTGCTCTTCTCCGGCCAGGACGCACTCGGCCCGCTGCTGGCGGACAGTGCCGGCTACACGGCGGCCACCCTCGTCGTCCTGGTGGTGTGCAAGTCACTGGCCTACTGCGCCTCGATGAGCGCCTTCCGCGGCGGTCCGGTCTTCCCCGCCGTGTTCACGGGCGCCGCCGGCGGGCTCGCCCTCTCCCACCTGCCCGGCCTGGGGACCACCGCCGGATTCGCCGTGGGCATGGGTGCGATGACGGTGGCGATGCTGAAACTGCCCATGACCTCGGTGATGCTGGCCACCCTGCTGCTCGCGGGGGACGGCCTCACCGTGATGCCGCTGGTGATCGTGGCGGTCGTGGTCGCCTACGTCGGCACGCTCCGGCTCGCCCGGCTCCCTCAGGGCCCGCCGCCCGAGGTACAACCGCAGCCGGCCGCGCCCGCCGGATAGCGGGTTCGGCCGACGTCGGTTCTACGCGTCCGCGTCCGCGCAGGCGGCGGGGTCGGCTGCGGCCCGGACGAGGTTCCGCTCCAGGAGCTCCAGGGTCTCCAGGGCCGCGGTGCACTCGTCGGCGGACATGCCCGCCGTCACGAGGTGCTCCAGCCGGCTCCAGCTCTGCTCGACCTCGCGGCGGAGGGCGAGGCTGGCCGCGGTGGGTTCGATGAGCGAGGCGCGCTTGTCGGTGGGGCAGGGACGGCGGCGGACGAAGCCGGCCTGCTCCAGGCGCTGCACGGTGCGGGTCATGGTGGCGGCGTCGGAGTCCAGCAGTCGCACCAGGTCGGTCTGACGCTGGGGGCCGAGCTCCCACAGGTGCATCATGACGAGCTCCTGGCCCGGGTGCAGGCCGATGCGGCGCAGCAGTTGCCCGGCGAACATGCGGTGCAGGCGGGCGACGCGGAAGATCGCGTGGCTGATGGGCCCGCCGGCGGCCGCGGCGGGCACCGGGACGCTGGCGTCCTGCCCGGCCTGTGCGGGGTCCGTCCCGGTCTCCGGTGTGCTCGGTGCCATCGGCTCCTCGTCCTCACTTCCTGTCTGCTCATCCAATCCTACCCACTGGTACATGGGGGAGGTGCTGATTCGGGCATCCGCGAAGAGATGCGCTGGTGAATGCGCGTGACGCAGGTCACATTTTGCCCCGGAATGGGTTCACGGGATTTACTTGTTCGAACAGGCAATGGCTCTGATGGCCCCGTCCGCGGCCCGGAGCACCACTCCGAACGAGGGAAAGACCATGACCACCGCATTCGATCCGATCGTCCTGGGCGGCAAGCGCCTGGCCAGCCGCGTCGTCATGGCGCCGATGACCCGGAGCCGCGCGTACGGCCCCGGCGCGGAGCCCACCGACCTGATGGCCACCTACTACGCGCAGCGCGCCGGCGCCGGCCTGGTCGTCACCGAGGGCATCCAGCCCTCGCCGGTCGGCCAGGGCTACCCCGACACCCCCGGGCTGCACTCGGCCGGACAGGTGGCGGCCTGGCGGAAGGTGACCGACGCCGTGCACCGCGAGGGCGGCGTGATCTTCGCGCAGCTGATGCACACGGGCCGGATCGGCCACCCCAGCCTGCTGGCCGACGGTCTGGTGCCGGTCGGGCCGTCGCCGGTGGCCGCCAAGGGCCAGGTCTTCACCCATGAGGGCCCGAAGGACTTCGTGACCCCGAAGGAGCTGGACGAGGCGGAGATCGAGCAGACGATCGCCGACTACGCCGCCGCGGCGCGCAACGCCGTCGAGGCCGGGTTCGACGGCGTGGAGATCCACGGCGCCAACGGCTACCTGATCCACCAGTTCCTCGCCCCGAACGCCAATCGGCGCACCGACGCCTGGGGTGGCGGCACCGAGGGCCGGATCCGCCTCGCCGCCGAGGTCACCACCGCCGTGGCCGAGGCGATCGGCGGTCACCGGGTGGGCCTGCGGATCTCGCCCGGGAACCCCTACAACGACATCGCCGAGGAGAACCCGGGGGAGGACTACGAGGCGCTGCTGGAGCGGATCGCAGGTCTCGACCTGGCCTACCTGCACCTGCTGGAGGGCCCGGACCGCGACCTGACCGCGCGCCTGCGCAAGGCGTGGCCCGGCACGTTCGTCCTCAACCCGTTCACCTACCCGGACGTCACCGGCCCCGACGCGCTGCGGCTGGTCGAGGACGGCACCGCGGACATGATCAGCTTCGGGGCGCTGTTCCTGGCCAACCCGGACCTGCCGGCCCGGCTGGCCGCCGGAGGCCCGTTCAACACCCCGGACCAGGCCACCTTCTACGGCGGCGACCACCGCGGCTACACCGACTACCCCGCCCTGGCGTCCTGAGCGGCGACTCCGACCCTGAGGGTCACACCGACGGCGGCGGCTGCGCCGACCGCGGCAGCGCCCGGCTGCGGCTTCGCCGAGTGCCCCCGCCCGCGGCTCCCGAGCGGCGAGCCCGCCACGGCGGCCGCACAGTGAGTCGGGATGCGTGCCCCGCCCTTCTCCTCCACCCCTTCCTGCCCGTTCCTCCCCGGGAGTCCCCGATGTCCCAAGCGATCACCTTCTCCGAGTACGGCGCCCCCGAGGTGCTGCAGTTGTCGGAGGTCACCCCGCCGGAGCCCGGACCGGGCCAGGTCCGGATCCGGGTGCGCGCCGCGTCCGTGAACCCGCTCGACATGAAGATCCGGTCCGGCCTGATGGCCGGCCGGGGCCCGGCCGACTTCCCGGTGGTCCCGGGCCTCGACGCGGCCGGTGTCGTCGACGCCGTCGGCGAGGGAGCCGACGCGGCCGTGGGCGACGCGGTCCTCGGTGCCACCGTGGGCGGCGGCTACGCCGAGTACGCCCTGGTGGAACGGCCGGTGGCCAAGCCCGACGCACTGTCCTGGGAGGCCGCCGCCTCGCTGGTCACGGTCGGCCGGACGGCGTTCCGCGTCCTCGGGCAGCTGGGTGTCCAGGGCGGCCGGACGCTGCTCGTTCACGGCGCCGCCGGGAGCGTGGGCGTCGTCGCGGTCCAGCTGGCCGCCGCCCGCGGCATCTCCGTCGTCGGCACCGCTTCCGAGCGCGACCTGGAGCGCGTCAGCGTGCTCGGGGCCACCGCGGTCCGCTACGGCGACGGCTGGGTGGAGCGGGTCGAGGCGGCCGCCCCCGGTGGGGTGGACTACGTCTTCGACGCCTCCGGCGCCGGCGTGCTCCCCGACTCCGTCGCTCTCGTCGGCGATCCCGGGAAGGTCATCACCATCGCCGACATGTCCGCCGCGCAGCACGGCGTCCGCTTCAGCGCCGGCACCACCGAGCAGGGCGAGGACGCGCTGCCGGAGCTGGTGCGGCTGGCGGCCGCCGGGCGGCTCGCGGTGCCGATCTGGCGCACCTACCCCCTGGCGGAGGCCGCCCGCGCCCACGCCGACCTGGAGGCCCATCGCAACCAGGGCAAGGCCGTCCTGCTGCCCTGACATCCGGCGGAGCCCCCGGGATAGCGCCGAGCCCGGGATTCCGCCGAGCCCGGGATTCCGCCGAGCCCCCGAGGCGCGGCGGAATCCCGGGGCGTCAGGAATCCCCGGGGGCGGGACTCCTGGGCCCCGGCATCTGCGTCCCGCCCGTCATACCCCGGTTCCTCACCGGCGGACTGCTAGCGTCGGGCTTCATGCACCGTTGGCTGCCACTCTCGGCGGTTCCCCGACTGGCCGGTGCCGTGGTGGCCGGAGCGGTGGTCGGCGCGGTCGCCGGGGTGCTGACCAACGCTCCGCTGGGCATCATCCTGGGCGTGGCGGCGACCGAGACGGTCTTCGTCGCGGCCGGCTGGATCGTCCTGTGGCCGATGGACGCGGCCACCACCCGCCACAACGTCCGGCGCGAGGACTTCAGGCCCCTCGTCGAGGAACTCGCCGTCGTCGCGGCGGCCCTGTGCGGCATGGTCGGCATCGTGGTGATGCTCCTGCTCGGCGACACCGGCACCGGCCATGCCGCGGCCGTGGCCGCGCTCGCCGGCGTGTTCATGGCCTGGGCGGCACTCCACCTGATGTACGCGACGCGCTACGCGTACCTGTACTACACGGAGTCCCGGCCCGGGATCGACTTCAACTCGGACCAGCCGCCGGCCTACACCGACTTCCTGTACTTCAGCTACAACCTCGGCATGACCTACCAGGTCTCCGACACCGGGGTCTCCAGCCGGACGATTCGCGCGATCGTCCTCCGGCACTGCCTCCTCTCCTATGTCTTCGGCGCCAGCATTCTGGCCACCACGATCAATCTCGTCGCCGGAATCGTCATCGGCGGACCCGGCAACGGGTAGCGCGTTGCCGCTGCTGCGCCACGTCCCGGTGGCGGCGGCCGGGCGCTGTCAGCGGTGGCGGTGGACGCGGGGGGCGCCCGTCACCGACAGCACCAGCGAGTACAGGGACGTCGTGGCGGTGATGAAGAGCCGGTTGTTCTTCGGGCCGCCGAACGCGATGTTCGAGACGTGCTCGGGGACCAGCAGGCGGCCGATCAGGGTGCCGTCCGGGGCGTAGCAGTGGACGCCGTCGCCCATGGCCGCGGCCCAGAGCCGGCCGTCGTCGTCGAAGCGGATGTTGTCGAAGCGGGCGGGGCCGGCATTGGAGTGGGCGTCGGAGTGGGTGTCGGACTGGGCGTCGGAGTGGGCGTCGGCGCCGGGGATGGCTGCGGCCTTGGCGAAGACCTGGCCGTCGGCGAGGGTGCCGTCCGCGCGGACGTCGAAGACGCGGATGTGCCCGGCGCGGGTGTCCGACACGTACAGCCGCTGCTCGTCGGGGGAGAGGACCAGCCCGTTGGGACCGGCGAAGCCGTCGGCGGCGAGGTGGACCTCGCCGTCCAGCGGATCGATCCGGTAGACGTGGCAGGCCCCGATCTCGCTGTCGGCGCGGTGCCCCTCGTAGTCGCTGGTGATGCCGAAGTCGGGGTCGGAGAACCAGATCGTGCCGTCGGAGCGGACGACCGCGTCGTTGGGCGAGTTGAGCCGCTTGCCCCGGTAGCGGTCGGCGAGGACGGTGATCGTGCCGTCGTGCTCGGTGCGGGTGACGCGGCGGTTGCCCTGCTCGCAGGTGATCAGGCGGCCCTGGTGGTCGACGGTGTTGCCGTTGCTGTGCCCGGCCGGGGAACGGAAGAGCGCGACCGTGCCCGTGACCTCGTCCCAGCGCAGCATCCGGTCGTTGGGGATGTCGCTCCAGACGAGCTGGCGCCAGGCGGGCAGGTAGAGCGGTCCCTCGGCCCAGCGGCAGTCCCCGTGCAGCCGCTCCAGCTTGGTGTCCCCATTGGCACAGGGCCGGAAGCGGTCGTCCAGAATCTCGTACAGCCCGAACTCGATCAAACCAGACATCATCCACATCCAATCGCTATTTGCCGGATGTCATTCCGTTGAGCTGGAGTATGCCAGAACACGGTATGGTTCCACCATGGCGACCGAGAACCTGGACGACACCGACCGCGCCCTGCTGACGCTGCTTCAGGATGACGCCGGACAGGCGTATGCGGCCCTCGGCAAGGCCGTCGGCCTCTCCACCGCCGCTGCCCACGAGCGGGTCCGCAAGCTCCGCGAGCGCGGCGTCGTCCGCCGGACGACCGTCGAGGTGGACCCGAGGAGCCTCGGGCTCGGCGTGCTCGCCTTCGTGATGGTCGAGTCCTCCGCCTGGATGGGCGACTCGGGGGAGGCCTTCGCGGCGATCCCCGAGATCGAGGAGGCCCACATCATCGCCGGCAGCGCATCGGTCCTGGTCAAGGTCCGCACGGCCACCACCGAACAGCTCCAGGACGTCCTCCGCCGCCTCTACGCCATCGACGGCGTGAGCGGCACCCAGGCCACCGTCGCCCTGGAAACCTTCTTCGAACGCCCCCCGTCCCCAACCGCATGAACGCGCCGCCACGACACACCGCCACCACCGGCGCGTGACGGGGAATGCCGGCGCAGGTCCGCGGACCACACGCACATCACGGCCGTCCACTCCGGGCGGTCGTTGCTTCATCACGTCAACCCGCGGGTCGGGCTGCTGGGTGAGGACTTCGCCGCTCTGGCCGGGTTTGCCGCGGCCCTTGGTGGTGCTGCCGGATCGTCCTGACCTCCCGTGCCGGGGGGGGGCTCGGCGACGCGGCGCTCAGTGGACGGGGGCGGGTGCGGAGGGCCAGTGGTGGTGCAGGTCGTCGATGACGTAGTCGTGGGTGTGCTGCCAGCCGGCGCCGGTGCTGTGGGCGCCGGCGAGGTGGGGGTGGGAGTGGTCCAGGGCGGTGTGGACGTGCGGGAGCCGGGTGGCGTCGAGGGCGGGCCAGAGCCGGACGGCCACCAGGGCCGCGGTGAGGGCGAGTGCGCCCAGGGTGAGCGCGGTGACGGGTAGTCCGGCGGCCGCGCCGAGCACCCCGGCCAGCGGGTAGGTGATCAGCCAGCAGCCGTGGGAGAGTGAGAACTGGGCCGCGAAGGCCGCCGGGAGGTCGGCGGGCGTCGCCGAGCGGCGGATGAGCCGGCCGGTCGGCGTCAGGATCGCCGAGCAGGCGGCGCCGACGGCGGCCCATGTCGCCAGCAGCGCCGGCCAGCGCCAGTCGCCGGAGCCTGCGGCCCCGGCTGCGGCCAGGAGGCCGAGCAGCGTGGAGACGGCGAATGCGCCCGGCAGCATGAGGGAGCGGTCGCTGCGGTGGTCCAGGACGCGGGGCAGCAGTAGGGCGGACGCCATCGATCCGGCACCGTAGGCGCCCAGCGCGAGCGGGACGTCGGTGGCGGCCCGGTGCAGGTGGTCGCGGACGTAGACGATCGTGTTGACGGTGACCATCGCGCTGGCCGCGGCCACGGCGAGGTTGAGCGCGAGCAGTGCCCGGAGCCGCGGGGTGGCGAGGAACAGCCGGGTGCCCGCGGTCGCCCGTGCGTAGACGCCCTCGGTGCGGGCGGGCGGCACCGGCTTCGGCAGGACGCTCGACACGACCAGGGCGGCGGAGGCGAGGAAGCCCGCGACCGTGCCCAGGAACAGCAGGTGGTAGCCGATCGCCGTGAGCAGGGCTGCGGCGAGCGCGGGGCTGAACAGGCTCTCCAGGTCGTACGCCAGGCGTGACAGCGAGAGCGCCCGGGTGTACTCGTGCTCGTCCGGGAGCACCTCGGGGATCACCGACTGGAACGTCGGGGTGAACGCGGCGGAGGCGGACTGGAGCAGGAAGACCAGGAGGTAGACCTGCCAGACCTCGCCCACGAACGGCAGCGAGAGCGCCACCGCCGCCCGGGTGAGGTCGGCGCCGATCAGCAGGGAGCGCCGGGGTATCCGGTGGGCCAGGGCGCTGACGACCGGGGCTATCCCGACGTAGGCCGCCATCTTGATGGCCAGCGCGGTGCCGAGCACCGAGCCGGCGTCCGCACCGGCCAGGTCGTAGGCGAGCAGACCGAGGGCCACCGTCGCCAGCCCGGTGCCGACCAGGGCGATGACCTGCGCGGCGAACAGGTGGGCGTAGGTGCGATTGCGCAGTATCGAGACCATCTGGGCCGCCCGGGCTCGGTCGATTGCTGACCGGCTCATCATAGGCAACATGTGCGCAATAATGCACATGTTCGGCGGACCTCCGGGGTGGGTGCCGGGCGGGCGCGGCAGGGGTGGTGCGGGCGCGCGCGGCCGTCGGGCGCCGGTCGCGCGCCCGCGCCGGATCAGAGGGGTTGCCCGCAGCGCAGGTTCCAGCGCCCGGCGCGCCCGGAGAGCTCGGTGAGCGTCAGCGGTGCGACGTCGATCCGCCAGAACGCGTGGGCGGGCAGGCCCAGGCCGTGGACCACGGCGGCCCGCACCACGGCCGCCTCCACCACGGCCAGCACCGGGCCGCCGGCCTCCGGCTCGCCCAGCCCGTCCAGCCAGCCTCGGATCCGCGCGCCGAGGGCCGCGACGGACTCACCGCCGTGGGGGGCCGCGTCCGGATCGGACAGCCACGCCGAGATCGCCTCGGGTTCGGCAGCGCCGAGGTCGGCGAGGCGGCGGCCCTCCCAGCGCCCCCAGTCGCAGTCGGCGAGTTCGGGGGTGGTGGCGGCGTCCAGACCCAGGGCGGCGGCGGTCCCCGTGCAGCGCACCGATGGCCCGGTGAGGACGCGGGCGGCCGTCGGGACGGCGGTGGCCGCTGCCTGCACACGGCGTACGGCAGCGCTGTCAAGGGGCGCGTTCCCTCCGAATCGCGCCTGGCGGCCGTCGTCGGTCAAGGCCGGTGAGAGAAGCATCACCCGTACCGTCATTCCCGTTGTCCTCCCTGGTCCCCAGTCCCGCCCGGTGGCCGGGGCGGTCCGTATGCGTAGCCCTCGCGGCGCGTATTGCGGATGGAATACGCCGGCATCACGGTTTCTCCCAGGCCCTTGGCCGGGCCCGGCGGCACACGCTACCGTCTGGCCGTTATGACGACGGCGTGACGGAAGTCCGGTGCAACTCCGGCACGGTCGCGCCACTGTGAATCCGGTGTCCGATGCCCTGTCAGGGGATCGGGTGCCGGTGAGTCAGACCCGCCGCTGTCGTCTCCTGCTCCATCGAACGGGACGCGTAGTTCCCCCAAGGAGGTCTGGTCATGGCTCACCCCATCGCCCCCGCCGCCGTCACTCCGGCCATCACTCCCATCTCGCTGAAGGCGATCGCCCCGTGGGCGCTCTTCATCGGCATCCTGGCGCTCGTGCTCCTCTACTTCGTCGGCGCCGAGCAGGGTGCCTTCTCGGTCATCGCCGGCGAGGACGTGCACGAGTGGGTTCACGACGGCCGGCACCTGCTCGGCTTCCCCTGCCACTGATCGCGCAGGGAGTCGCACATCGTGAACATCTCCGTCGGATCCCTGCTCGGCCGCGGCATGCTCGCCGGTCTGCTGGCAGGTCTGCCCACCCTGGCCGTCGCCTACCTGCTCGGTGAGGGCCCCATCGACTCCGCCATCGCCTACGAGGACGGCCACATGGCCGGCCACGGCATGGAGGAGGAGCTGGTCAGCCGTACGCTCCAGTCCACCGCCGGGCTGGCCACCGGCATCGTGGTCACCAGCATCGCGCTGGGCGGCATCGCCGCACTCGTGTTCGCCTTCGCGCTCGGGCGAATCGGCCGGTTCGGCCCGCGGGCCACCGCGCTGCTGCTGTCCGGTGCGGCCTTCACCGCGGTCGGCCTGGTGCCGTTCCTGAAGTACCCGGCCAACCCCCCGGCCAGCAGCGATCCGGAAACGCTCAACTCCCGGACCGCGCTGTTCTTCCTGATGATCGCGCTCAGCGTGCTGCTGGCGGTCGCAGCCGTCATTCTCGGCAGGCGACTGGCACCCGCGCTGGGCAACTGGAACGCCACGGTGGCGGCCGGCGTCGCCTTCGTCCTCGCGGTCGGCGTGGCGTACGCACTCCTTCCGTCCGTCAGCGAGACCCCGGAGGACTTCCCGGCCACCGTGCTGTGGGAGTTCCGGGTCGCGGCCCTGGCGATCCAGGCCACCCTCTGGGTCTCCTTCGGCCTGGTGTTCGGCTACCTTGCCGAGCGTCTGATCCACCCGGTGACCCGCGCCGTGCGGGCCACGGAGGGCTCGGCCTCGACGGTCTGACGCCGTCTTCCGAATCCGTGCGGGCCCGTCGTCCTTCGAGGACGGCGGGCCCGCACGGGTTTCCGCGCGGGCCGGCCGACTGCCGATGGCCGCCGACCCGACCCGACGCGACCCGGGCACCGCCCCGGCCCCGGCGGCGGGCGGCTCACGCGCCCCGGGCGGCGTCCTCCATGGCGGCGAGCAGCCGGGCGTGGACGGCCACCGCTGCCTGGCGGGTGACCGGATCGGCGTCCTCCAGGTGAGGGGCGATCAGCTCGGCTGCCGCCGCCAGCACCGGGACCGGTACCGATGCCTCCCGCAGGTGGAGCAGTTGCGAGGCGGCCCGCTCGCCCGGGGTGGCCCCGGTCTGGCTGGTGGGGATCAGGGCGTACAGGCCGCGCGGCTGGGTGCTGGTCACCGATCCATTGTCCCGCCCGCCGCGGCGTCTCCTCACCAGGCGGTGCAGTGGCCGGAGGCCTTGATCTTCTCGAAGTTCGCCCGGAACGCGTCGTAGACCCCCGCGTCGTCGATCTTCAGCAGGGTCTCGTCGTGGGAGCGCAGGTTCGGGAAGGTGTAGTTGTGGCTTCCGGTGAAGACGACCTTGCGATTGGCCGAGCCCAGGTAGGTGCCCTCGATCAGCAGGTACTTGGAGTGGATCCCGATCGTGCGGGCGGTGCCGTCGCCGTTCGCGGCACTGCCCTGGCAGCGGGCGGCCAGGTCGAGCCGGCCGGTGAGCGCGTCCTGCACAGCGCTGCCGAGGTTGCCGCTCTCTCCGTTGTGCAGCAGCTCCACACCGCAGCCGGCCTGCTTCAGGGCCACCAGCTTGTCGGCGACCTGGACGCGGGTGAACGCGTACATCCCGATCCGTATCCGGGTGGCGCCGCCTGCGCAGTCCACGTTGTCCAGCAGCGAGACGACGGTGTCGGTCGACGCGTCGTTGTCGTACGTGCTCCCTGCACTCTCCTTGCGCGGGAAGAAGTACGTCTTGTACGGGCCGGACTGCTGGGTCCGGTAATAGGTGGCCAGGCCCGCGCCCGAGGCGCCGTTGGTGGCGAGGTCCTGCCAGTACGCCCGGTAGGCGGAGTAGAGGCCGGAGCCGCCGTCGGGGACGGTCACGGCGTTGTTGAAGAGGTTCTTCCGCTGGCTGGTGGTCAGGTTCGCCGAGGTCTGGAACACCACGTTGTCGGTGACACCCACCCTGGAGAACAGGAAGAACTTGTTGTGGTTGATCGCACCGTCGTCGGAGGCGCTCAGCACCCGGTTGCCGATGCAGCCGCGGGTGCTCGGACAGGCCAGCACCCACGAGTCGGCGGCCAGGTCGGTGCCCAGCGCGGCCGGCGCAGCCAGCGCGGAGTACTCGGACCCGGTCGCCTTCGGAGGGTTGCTGCCGGGCTCGAAGTCGGGAACGGCGTCCCCGTCCACGATGACCTTGACCTTCACCCCGCGCTGCTTCGCCGCGATCAGCGCGCTGCTGACGCCGCCGTCGGTGAACAGGTAGATCGAGCCGTTGATCTCGGCACCGGCGGGGGTGCGGTTGACCAGCGAGATCAGCTGGTTGCGGATGGCGTCCTGAGCGGCGCCCGACCCCGCGGGGTCGTTGAAGGTGGCGGCCAGTGCCACCGGTTCGTCCACGGCGGCAGTTGTACCTGTCGCCGTCGCAGGTGTCGTCGCAGGTGTCGTCGCCGCCTGCGCCGCCGGCACTCCGAGCAGCGCGGCGCCCAGCACCAGGGCCGCCACCCCCGCCAGACCACGAACCTTCATCAAGCTCCCCCTCCGGGTGATCGGTAGTCAGTACCCGGACTCTACGTGGCCCGTGGAAGCCGGGGATCTGCCGGTCGGCACGGTCCGAACGGCAGGGGACGCGCACCGCCGCGCCACCCGCAGACCCGGAGCCGGGCAGCCGGCCGGTGGTTCTCTTCCCGCGGCAAGGAAGGCGGTGGCCAGGCCCGAGGTCTGGCGGGGCCCGGTCGGGGTGAGCAGCCCCGGGTTGTATGCGGTCGCGACGGCGGAGGCGCGGTCCTTGGCGTCGGGTCACCGGCCGGCCCACACCCGGCCGGGGCGACCCCCGCGACCCCCGCGGCAGCGCAGCAGCGCGGCAGGGCGGCAGGGCGGCCGGGCGTCACCGCCCGGGAGGGGGCCGGCCCTCGTCGAGGTCGTCGTGGCCCACGTGCTCGCCCGGGGTCGCCAGCTCCTCGACGGCGCCGGCTGTGACCACCGCGCCGGTGGACCGCTTGCCGCGCCGCAGCCTGCCCTCCAGCCAGCCTGCGAAGGTGGTCAGCGCGATGTTCAGCAGCACGAAGAGCACCGCCACCACGGTGAAGCAGGCGATGGTGTTCGCCCCGTAGTTGGCGCTCATCGGGCGCACCGACGCCAGCAGCTCGGAGAAGCCGAGCAGCGCGCCGCCGAGTGCGGTGTCCTTCACGATGACCACCAGCTGGCTGACGATCGCCGGCAGCATCGCGGTGACCGACTGCGGCAGCAGCACGTAGCGCATGACCTGGTTCCGGCGCATGCCGATCGCCTTGGCCGCGTCGCTCTGGCCCTGGGGGAGGGCGAGGATCCCGGCCCGGACGATCTCGGCCAGCACCGAGGCGTTGTAGAGGACGAGGCCGGTGACCACGGCGTACAGCGGCCGGCTGTCGGGGCCGACCTCGGTGAACTCGGCGTAGGCCGCGTTCGCGAAGAGCATCAGGATCAGGACCGGAATCGCGCGGAAGAACTCCACGACGGTGCCGGCCGTCCAGCGCACCGACCGGTGGTCGGAGAGGCGGGCGATGCCGAACAGCGCGCCTAGCGGCAGCGCGATCACCATGGCGAGCGCGGCGGCGATGAGCGTGTTCTTCAGCGCCGGCAGGAGGTACGTCTCCCAGACCCGGGGGTCCGTGAAGAAGGGCTGCCACTTCGCCCAGGCGAGCTGGCCCTTGTCGGCGAGGCTCCCCACCACCCACCGGAGCAGCGCCGCGAGGGCGACCAGGAACACCGCCGTGAACAGCAGGTTCTGCCGTTTTGCCCGCGGCCCCGGGACGTCGTAGAGGGTGGACCGGGAGGAGGTCACCGGCGCACCGCGACCTTCTTGCCCACCCAGCCGAGGAAGAGCCCGGTCGGGAGGGTCAGGCAGATGAACCCGAAGGCGAAGATGGCGGAGATGAGGATGAGCTGGGCCTCGTTCTCGATCATCACCCGCATCAGGGCCGCGGCCTCGGCGACGCCGATCGCGGCCGCCACGGTGGTGTTCTTGGTCAGGGCGATCAGCACGTTCGCCAGCGGACCGACCACCGAGCGGAAGGCCTGCGGGAGCACGATGAGGGTCAGTACCTGGGTGAACCGCAGGCCGATGGCCCGGGCGGCCTCGGTCTGGCCGACCGGCACGGTGTTGATGCCGGCGCGCAGCGCCTCGCAGACGAACGCCGAGGTGTAGGCGGTCAGGCCGAGCACGGCCAGCCGGAAGTCGATCGTCTTGAAGCTGTCGGCGCCGAGCGTGACGCCGAGGGTCTGGAACAGGCCCAGCGAGGTGAAGACGATGATCACGGTGAGCGGGATGTTCCGGACCACGTTGACGTAGACGGTGCCGAAGCCCCGCATCAGGGGCACCGGGCTGACGCGCATGGCGGCGAGCAGGGTGCCCCAGACCAGGGAGCCGAGGGCCGCGTATACGGTCAGCTGCACCGTCACCCAGAAGGCGCCCAGTAGGTCGTAGCCCTTGAGAAAGTCGAACACGGTCTCCCGGCCTTCCGCATGGAGGACGCTCCGGCGTCGGTGGAGGGTGGGGCGCGCCGCCGGCGGCGGGCGCGCCGTCGTCGCGGGCGGCCTGTCGCGGGCGGCGCGCCGGGTGGCGGTGGGGCACGGCCCCGAAGGCGTCCGCGTCAGGTGACGATGACACCGATCTTCGGAGCGGGCTCGTTCTGGTAGTTGGCCGGCCCGAAGTTCTTCTTGACGGCCGCGTCCCAGGAGCCGTCCTGGACCATCTGCTCCAGCGCGGTGTTGATCTTCGCCTTGAGCTCGCTGCCCTCCTGGACGCCGATCCCGTAGTTCTCATTGCTCATCTTGAAGCCGCCGAGCTTGAACTTGCCCTTGAACTGGGGCTGTGCGGCGTAGCCGGCGAGGATCGAGTCGTCGGTGGTCAGCGCGTCGATGACCTTGTTCTCCAGGCCGGTCAGGCACTCCGAGTAGCCGCCGTACTCCTGCAGCTGCGCGTTGGGCGCGATCCGCGTCTTGACGTTCTGCGCCGAGGTGGAGCCGGTGACCGAGCAGAGCTTCTTGTCGTTGAGGTCCTCGGGCTTCTGGATGGAGTCGTCGTCCGCCCGGATCAGGACGTCCTGGTGCGCCAGCAGGTAGGGGCCGGCGAAGTCGACCTTCTCCTCGCGGGCGGGCGTGATCGAGTACGAGGCGGCGATGAAGTCGACGTCGCCGCGCTGGAGCAGCGTCTCGCGGTCGGCGCTCTTGGCCTCCTTCCAGACGATGTCGTCGGGCTGGTACCCGAGCTGCTTGGCGATGTACGTCGCCACGTCGACGTCGAAGCCGGTGTAGGTGCCGTCCGGGGTCTTCAGACCGATGCCCGGCTGGTCGAACTTGATGCCGACGGTGATCTTGCCGCCGCCGCTCGGGCTGGCGCCCGCGCCGGTCGCTGCGCCGGTGCCCGTACCGCTGCTCGTGCCGCCGCCGTCGGAGCTGCAGCCGGCCGCGGCAAGGGTGAGTGCGAGCGCGGCGGCGGCCGCCGCGGTGGCCTTGCGAAGCTTCATCTGATCATCCCTTGATCATTTCCAGTGTTCATGGGGCGGGCGCGGTCAGTGGTGGAGGATCTTCGAGAGGAAGTCCTTCGCGCGCTCGCTGCGCGGGTTGCTGAAGAACCGATCGGGTGTCGTCTCCTCCACGATCCGGCCCTCCGCCATGAACACCACGCGGTTGGCCGCCGAACGGGCGAATCCCATCTCGTGGGTGACCACCACCATGGTCATGCCGTCCCGGGCGAGCCGGCGCATGACCTCCAGCACCTCGTTGATCATCTCGGGGTCGAGGGCGGAGGTCGGCTCGTCGAAGAGCATGATCTTCGGGTCCATGGCCAGCGCCCGGGCGATCGCGACCCGCTGCTGCTGGCCGCCGGAGAGCTGTGCGGGGTACTTGTCCGCCTGGGTCACGACGCCCACCTGGTCGAGCAGCCGGCGGGCCCGCTCGTCGGCGGCCCTGCGGTCCTTCCCGCGGACCTTGATCTGGCCGAGCGTCACGTTCTGCAGCACGGTCTTGTGCGCGAACAGGTTGAAGGACTGGAAGACCATCCCCACGTCGGCCCGGAGCGCGGCCAGCTCCCGGCCCTCGGCGGGCAGCGGCCGGCCGTCGATGGAGATCTCGCCGGAGTCGATGGTCTCCAGGCGGTTGATGGCGCGGCACAGCGTGGACTTGCCGCCGCCGGAGGGACCGATCACCACGACGACCTCGCCGCGCGCGATGGTCAGGTCGATGTCCTGGAGGACGTGGAGCTCGCCGAAGTGCTTGTTGACCTTGCTCAGCACGACCAGGTCGCCGGTGGCCGGGGTGGGGATCTCCGCGCTCACTGTGTACTCCGTACTCCGCTCGACGGCTACATGCTCCGCCCGCGGGGCCCCGGCCGCACGCCGGGACGCGGTCGTGCGGCCGGGTCCCCGGCCCGGTCGGACGGCGCCCGGCCCGCCGGGCAGAGGCCGCCGGGCGGGGGTCGCCGGGCAGGGGCCGCGGCCGAGGGGGAGGGCGGTCGGTGGGCCGATCATGTGCCGATATGCTGCGGCTCCGTCAGGTCCTCGCAGGGGGCATGGGAACGAGGACGGGAGTCTGAATCATGATGGGACCGGCACATTCGCTGTCGGGAGCGGCGGCGTGGCTGGGCGTCGGCGCGGTGGCGGCGGGGCTCGGCGAACCGATGCCGTGGCCCGTGCTCCTGGCGGGCGCGCTGATCTGTGCGGGGGCGGCGCTGGCGCCGGACCTCGACCACAAGGCGGCGACGATATCCCGGGCCTTCGGGCCGATCTCACGCACGCTGTGCGAGGTCATCGACAAGCTCTCGTACGCGACGTACAAGGCGACCCGGATGAAGGGCGACCCGCGCCGTTCGGGCGGGCACCGGACGCTGACCCACACCTGGGTGTGGGCGGTGCTCTGCGGCGCCGGGGCGGCCGCGGCCGCGGTGTACGGCGGACGGTGGGGAGTGCTGGCGGTCCTCTTCGTCCACATGGTGCTCGCGATCGAGGGGCTGCTCTGGCGCGCCGCCCGGATGTCCAGCGACGTCCTGGTCTGGCTGCTCGGGGCGACCAGCGCCTGGGTGATCGCCGACGTGCTCGACCGGCCGGGCAACGGCTCGCAGTGGCTGTTCGACCAGCCGGGGCAGCAGTACCTGTGGATCGGACTGCCGGTCGCGCTCGGCGCCCTGGTGCACTGCCTGGGGGACGCGCTGACCGTCTCCGGCTGCCCGGTGTTCTGGCCGATCCCGATCGGGCGCAAGCGCTGGTACCCCGTCGGCCCGCCGAAGGGCATGCGCTTCCGGGCCGGCAGCTGGGTGGAGCTCAAGGTGCTCACGCCGGTCTTCATGGGCGCCGGCGGGGTCTGCGCGCTGGGCGCGCTCGGCTACTTCGGCAGCTGATCGACGGGGCCCCGGCGGTCACGCGCCCGGCCGGACGGCGCGCGGACCGGTCACCTCCGCGCCGAGGGCAGTGACCCGGCCGCGCAGCTCCCGGTCGGCGGTGACGACGAGGCAGCCGCGGTGCGGGTCGGCGGACAGCGAGGCCCGCACCAGCTCGACGATCCGGTCGTCGCCGCTGCCGGAGGCGGCGACCACCCGGACCCCCGGCACCGGCGCGACCCCGCGGGCCGCCCCCTCGACGACGAGAACGACGTCGAGGCGGCCGGTGCGCGACCACTCCGGTGCCCCCGGGTGGTGGCCCGTCAGCCCGTCGCCGGCGATGCCGGCCAGCGCGTCGCGCAGCCGCTCCGTGGCCCCCCGCCGGTCCCGCCACCAGCCGTCGGGAACCGAGCCCACGACGTTGGCCGCGTCCACCACGAGCAGCGGTGCACCCGTCGCGGTCCCTCCCCCGGTGTTCTCACCCATGGCCGGCAAGCCTCTCACGAACGCGACGGTCGTCGCCCGACGAGCGGCCGCCCGCTCGGCGGCGTCATCACCCCGTGCCGTCGCCCGCGTCCCAGCGCCCACGCTGCCAGGAGCGGTGCCCCTCGCGTCGGCTCTCCAGCTCCGCCCCGGCCGGCAGCGGGCAGTCGAAGGCGGCCATCGCCTCCGAGGCCAGCCGGCCCGGCCACTCCGGCGTGACGGGCCCGGGCACGCGCTGGTAGACGGCGGAGTACTCCTCGGGGGAGTGGATGACATGGATCGTGCCGGAGCGGTCGGCGGTGAACCGCCAGCGCACCCGCTCGCCCGCGTCGTCGACCACCACCACGACGGCTTCGCTTCGGGACAGTGCCAGCACCGACTCGAAGGTCAACAGGTGCGGGCGGACCGGCCGGTCGCCGCTCGGGGGCTCGGGGCGGGCGTGCGCCGGATCGCGTCCGGCCGTCCGCTCCTTGAGCTCCCACGCGGCGCTGAGCCTGCTGCGGCAGTCGAAGACCAGCCACGCCATCGTGGGGCCGGTGGGCAGCGGCCGGGCGCGGGCGCTCAGTGCCGCCCGGACGAGCTTGGTCGGCCAGTCCGGCAGATCAGGGCCCGGCACCGCGAGGTAGTCCCGGACGAACTCCTCCGGGCAGTCCAGCACCGGCGTGGGCCCCGACCGGTCGATGCCGAACCGGTGGACGATCCCGCCGGCCTCGGGATCGGTCAGGGCGAGGTCGGCCACAGTGTCCGAACGCATCGTCAGCGAGTGGAACGTCAGCCGGGGCAAAGGTCCTCCGTGGGCGGAGCGCGGGCGGGGGGATCAAGATCCCATTCTCCGCCACCGCGCTCCGCCGCGCGGGTGATTCCGTGATTCCCGATGCCCGCTCCAGTCCTTCCACGCCCCGGTGCTGCGGTTGCTCAGTCCGTGGGGTGGCGGGTCCGCCGGGCCTCGCGGAGCAGGGCCCAGGTGTCGGCGACGGGGCCGACACGGGCGAGCTTGTCGGGGTCGGTGGCCCGCGCGTCGCCGTCCTCGGTAGGGTGACCGCCCGTCGGTCGAGGAAGTCGGGGGTTGCTGATGAGCGCAGCGGAACACACCGGTACGCCGCCCAACCGGGCCTTCGGCAGGGTGTTCGGCGAGGCCGCCGGGCTGTACGACGCGGGGCGCCCGGCTTACGCGGACGCCCTGGTGACCGAGGTGCTGGCCTACGCGGACCTGGGCGGGGGCGCGGCGCTGGAGATCGGCGCCGGTACCGGCAAGGCCACCGTGCTCTTCGCCGCCCACGGGGTGCCGCTGACCTGCGTCGAGCCGGATCCGCGGATGGCCGAGGTGCTGCGCCGCAACACCGCGCGCTTCCCAGGGGTGCAGGTGGAGGTGGGCGGGTTCGAGGAGTGGGAGCCGGCCGGCCGCCGGTTCGGGCTGCTGTTCGCCGCCACGTCCTGGCACTGGGTGGACCCGCAGCGGCGCTGGGACGCGGTTCACGCCGCCGTTCGACCGGGCGGCGCCGTGGCTCTCTTCTGGAACCCGCACGGAGTCGTGGACGCCGGTCTGTACGCCGAACTGGCCGAGATCGACCGTCGCCACGGCGTCGCCACCTCACCGCACAACGTGCCGGCCTCGTCCTACGGCGCCGACGCCGGCAGCGGTGAGGCGGACTTCTGGCCGGAGGCCGAGTGCCGCCGCGACGGCCGCTTCACCGATCTGCGGGCCTTCCGCTTCCGCCAGGACGTCCGCTACGGGACCGACCGCTACCTCGACTTCCTCGCCTCCATCTCGTCGTACCGCGTCCTGCCGGCCGAGCGGCGCGAACAGGCCCTGGCCGAGACCGCCCGCCTGCTCGACGCCCGTGGCGGCGGCATCGACATGCTGCACCTCAGCGACCTCTTCCTGGCCCGCCGGGCGTGACGACCGGCCGCTACCCCCGCGAGACTTCGACGGTGTCGCAGCGGCGGTGCGCGGGCGGTGCCGGCCACCGGGTGCGGGTCGGGGCCAAGTGCCCGGCGCCCGGGCCCGGTCGGTTCCGCCGTTCCCGTGTACGCCGGGTGCCGCAGGCCCTATCGTGCCGGGCGTGACCAACAGCCCCGAGCCCGCCGGGACTTCCGGCAGTGGACCGAGCAGCGGACCCGACAGCGCGGCGACGCCCGCGGAAGCACCGGCCCCGCCGGTGCGTCCGGCGCGATCGGGTCGGGCACGCGCCGAGATCGCCGAGCCGACCCCGGCCGAGCTGGCCGCACTCCCGGCCGACCGCCGCTTCGAACTCCTCCAGCAGCAGAGACAGTTCTCCGCCGAGGAGCGGGACCGGCGGCGGCAGAGCCGGCACCAGTGGTTCAACAGCGCCGGCATCCTGTTCGGCGTGCTGTTCGCCGCGGCCGGGCTGGTGGCCACCGCGCTGACCTGGAAGACGGGACAGGACCAGCTGGAGACGGCTCGCCAGGGCCAGCTCACCGACCGCTACATCCGGGCCACCGAGCAGTTGGGCTCCGCCACCCGCGACGTCCGCACCAGCGCCGTCTACGCCTTGGAACGCCTCGCCGACGACTCGTCGCGGGACCGCTCGACCATCACCGCCGTCCTGGCGGCCTTCGTCCGCGAACACGACCCCGCCCCGGACGTGCCCGAGGCGAGCCTGCCCCAGGAACCCGACACCGATGTGCTGGCCGCCCTGACCGCCCTCGGACGACTGCCCGCCCCGACCCGCACCGACCTGCACGGCGTCAGGGTCCCCGGGGCGGCGCTGCGCAGCACGGACCTGTCCGGCGCGAACCTGCTCCTCGCCGACCTGAGCAAGGCGAACCTCGGCCTGGCGAACCTGAGCCGCACGACGCTGACCGGCGCGAAGCTGAACTCGGCCCAACTGAACGGCGCAGACCTCAGCCGTACGTACGCCCTCGGCGTCTCGCTGCGCGGCGCGGACCTCACCGGCGCGAACCTGACCGGTGCTTTCCTGAGCGGCGCCGACCTGACCGGTGCGAACCTCACCGACGCGCACCTCGAAGGGGCCGACCTCACCCAGGTGGTGGGCCTCACCCCGGAGCAGATCCGCGCGGTGGCGCGGACCGACACGGCGACCGACTTCTGACGCTTCGACGCCGTAGCGGACGCCCCGTGATCGTCCTGCGGTGAGTTCCGTGCTGATATTCGGTCAGATCTCTCGCGGTGCCGCCGCCGGCGGAATGCAGGCACGTCCGGTGCGCCCTTTCGCGGTGGATGGCTCCGATTTCGCCCGCGCAGACCATTTGGTGGGAAATGCAACCGCTTCCCCCATTGGTGCGCACTGCAACCGTCGCGGCTCCCCGGATTCGGGGTGGCTCAGGACGGAGGCCGAGGGCGCCCGCGTTTGCCGCACCCGGTGACGTTTCCGCCGGTGGCCCGCCCGATCCCGGTCACTGTGCGGGCCCGCAGGGTCACCGGAAACGGCGGAATAACGATTCCTGTCCGGGGGGTATCCGAAATTCGGCACAGGGCCCTAGGCTGCGGCGCGTGTCGATCTTTGGAAGACTTAGGGCTTCCGGCCCGCGCCTGCGCCCGGAACTCGACGATGTCAAGCTCGGTCGTGTGCGGCGAATGCTGAATTCCCCCGGGATGCCGGGGCAGGATGCCATTCAGATCGACCAGGTCGAGCGGATTCTCCAGGAGCCCGGTTCGGACTGGGACCGCCGTACCCACCGCTTCGCCGTGCTCGCCGAGGCCGCCGCGCGGTCGGGGCTCGGGCGCTCCTGGCGCATACGCCGGCCGCAGAGCGCCGACGCGCTCGTGTTCGACGCGTGGGTCGAGATGGTCCGCGGCCGGCACGCCGGGCGGATGGACGACGCCCGCGCCGCCGGTGAGCTCTGCTACAGCGCGGCCGAGGCCGCCCCGGGCGACCCTGCCCCCTGGGTGGTGCTGCTCGGGATCCTGCGGGTCATGCGCGCCGACTCGCGCGACCTCTTCGCGGTCTGGGGCGAGATCACCTCGCGCGACCCCTGGAACCGGGAGGCCCATCTGCAGATGCTGCGCTACCTGTCGCCGGAGGAGTGCGGCTCGCGCAGCAGCCAGATGGACTTCGTGGAGACGGTCCGGGCCTCGGTGCCGTCCGCCGCGCCGGCCGTCGGCATCGAGCTGGCCGCGCTGGTCGACGAGTGCTCCCGGACCGCCGCCCAGGGTGGTGTGGAGGCGCTGCTGGTCCGCCGCCAGTGGGGGAACCACCGGGCCGTCCGGGTGCTGGACACGGCGCTGCGGGACTGGCCCCGTCCGGGCCACCTCCGCCACGCGGCCGCCCTGGCCGACCTCAACCTGCTCGCCTACGCCCTGGCCCAGGCCGGCCGCGTGCGCGAGAGCGCCGACACCTTCGCCCTGATCGGCGACACGGTCACCGCCTGGCCGTGGACGCTCGACGGCGAGCCGGTCGAGGAGTTCCGCTACTGGCAGTCGAAGGCCTGACGTCCCGCCGGCCGAAACCGGTGCGCCACCGCCGGCCGAACCGCTGGGCCACGCCCGGCCGAAACCGCTGCGCTCCCGCCGGCCGAAACCGGTGCGCCACCGCCGGCCGAACCGCTGGGCCACGCCCGGCCGAAACCGCTGCGCTCCCGCCGGCCGAACCCGCTGCGCCACCGCCGGCTCCCCGGCAGGCCGGCGGGTCGGCCTCCACGATCGGGCCGCTCCCCCTCCGGCCCGGCTCCCTGACCGGCCCGCCCCCCGGCGGGCCGGTCAGGTGCTCACCCCGACGGCGTGGCGGTAGGTCTCCTCGGCGGTGACGAAGTCGAGCATGGCCCGGGCGACGTCCGTGCGCGCGATCGAGGCCCCGGGCGGCCCGGACTCGACGGTGTGCCGGTAGCGGCCCCGGCCCGGATTGTCCGTGAGTCGCGGCGGCCGCACCGCCGTCCACTCCAGGCCGCTCTCCCGCAGGACGCGCTCCATCGCTTCGAGATCGGTGTAGACGTCCCTGAGGACCGCCCACAGCAGCGGCGAGAAGACCTTCCCGGTCAGCAGTGTCTGCCCGGCGCCCGTGCGGTTGAGCGGCGCGGCGCTCACCACGAGGAGCCGCCGCACGCCGGTGGCGGCCATCGCGGCGACCGCGGCGCGGGCGGAGGTCGAGGCGGGTTTGAGCGGATCGGTCCGGCCGGACGCGCCGATGCCGGAGAGCACGGCGTCGGCGCCGTCGACGAGCGGTCGGAGGGAGGTGCCGTCGAGGGCGTCCGCCGTCGCGACGGTCAGCCGCTCGTGGTGGACCGGCAGCCGCGCCGGGTCACGGACCGCCGCGGTGACCTGGTGGCCGTCGGCCAGCGCGTGCTCGACCAGCCGGCGTCCGACGCCGCCCGTGGCGCCGAGAACAGTGAGTCTCATGACCCCTCCTCGGGGGTGAGTGAATGCTCACTTTCGATGGTGGGTGAGCGCTCACCCACCTGTCAAGCTAAGCTGGCCGCCGTGAATCGAGACGGCGTGAACGAACCCGCGGCCGCCGAGCCGCTGACCGGCGCGGCGCGCACCCGGGCCCGGGTGCTCGACGCCGCGGCCCACCTGATCGCCACCGTGGGGCTCACCCGCACCACCACGAAGGAGATCGCGCGGGCGGCCGGCTGTTCGGAGGCGGCGCTGTACAAGCACTTCCGGGACAAGGAGGAGATCTTCGTCCGGGTGCTGCGCGAACGCGCCCCGCGGCTGGCCGATGCGGTGGCCGAGCTGCCCGGCCGCGCGGGCCACGGCTCGGTCGAGGAGCACCTGACGGCCGTGGTCCGGGTCGCGGTGCCGTTCTACCGCCAGTCCTTCCCGATGGCCGGATCGCTCTTCGCCAGCCCGGAGCTGCTCGCCGCCCACCGTCGCAAGCTCGGCGACGCCGGCCCGGACCACGTCAGCTCCCACCTCGCCGACTACCTGCGCGCCGAGCAGCGGCTCGGCCGGGTGTCCGCCGGCACCGACCCGGACGCCGCCGCGATGCTGCTGATCGGCGCCTGCTTCCACCGGGCGTTCCTGGAGCTCTTCTACGCCGACGAGGCTCCCGAAGGTGCCCTCCGGCCGGTCTCCACGGAGGAGTTCGCGACGGCGACGGTCCGGGCCCTGCTCGACGGGATCGTCGACCCGCCGGGCGCGTAGCGAACCGGCACCCGAAGGCCCTCGGCGCACTGCGCCGAGGGCCTTCGCCGTGCCGGCAACGCGGTCGGAGTGGACTTCATGGACACCTGTCCAGTTATGATGGACATCTGTCCATGAAATCGGAGGCGATGATGCGGATCACCGCGGATGTCCTGGTCGGCCTTGTGGCCGCCCTGCACGCGTACTTCCTGGTGCTGGAGATGTTCCTCTGGGAGCGCGCACCGGGCCGGAAGCTCTCCGGCTTCGACGCCGAACTCGCCCGCGCCACCGCGCCGCTGGCCGCCAACCAGGGCCTCTACAACGGCTTCCTGGCCGCCGGACTGGTCTGGGGCCTGATCGCGGGGGAGCCGACCGGGTTCCAGGCGCAGGTCTTCTTCCTCTCCTGCGTGATCGTGGCGGGCCTCTACGGTGCGGCCACCGCCAACCGCCGCATCCTGATCGCCCAGACCCTGCCCGGGGCGCTCGCCCTCGGCGCCGTCCTGCTGGCCCGATGAACGCGGCCCAGGACCCCCGGGCCGAGCGCACCCGGGCCGCCCTGCGTCGGGCGCTGCTGGAGGAGTGCGCCGAACGCCCGCTGGCGGAGGTGAGCGTCGCCGCGCTGGTCCGCCGGGCGGGCGTCGGCCGAGCCACCTTCTACGTTCACTACGCCGACCTGGAGGCGCTGGCGGTGGACGCGTGCGCCGACATCGTCCGCGAGGCGGTGGACGCGCTGCACGCCTGGCGGGGCATCCCGGACCCGGCCGCCCCGCCGGCCGCGCTCACCGGGTTCTTCACCGAACTGGTGCCGCACGCCGCCCTCTACCGGGCCTTGCTCGCCCCGGGTGGCGGCGGGCCGCTCGGCCTGGTGCTCCGCCGGGAACTGCGCGAGCGCAGCCGCACCGAGCGGGCGCTGGCGGGAGCCCCGGCGCCGGACCTCGTTGCGTCGGCGGTGGCCGGCACCTTCACCGGCGTGCTCGCGGACTGGCTGCACGGCCGGATCGAGGCCGACCCGGAGCTGGTCGCCCACCAGGTCTGGCGGCTGCTCATCTCGCTCCACCGCACGCCGCAGCTCTGACGGGAGCCGGTGACGGGGTGGGGGCCATCCGGGGCGGGCGCTGCTTGGCGGGCCGTGACCGATGCGGCCCGCCCCGTCCGGCTGCCCCCACCGCCCCGTCGCGGCTCAGGCGCCGGCGGGCTCCCGGGCGCAGTGGCGGGCGACGGTGTCGGCGAAGGCACGTGCCGGCGGGGCGAGGGTGTCCCAGTGGCGTACCGCCCAGCCGGCGGTGAGGACGGGCAGCGCCGGCACCGGGATCAGTCGCAGCCCCCGGTGGCCCGGGGCCTGCCAGTCGGGCAGCGCGGGGACGACGGCATGGCCGAGCCCCAGCTGCGCCAGCAGGATGGCGGTGTCCCAGTCCGCGACGCTGGCGTCGAAGACCGGCCGGATCCCGTACTCCGCGAGCCAGGAGTCGAGTTGGGACCGTGAGGCCGAGTTCTGGGGCAGCCCGATCAGGCGGGCGTCCTGGAGGTCGGCGGGCTCGATGGCGTCCCTGGCCGCGAGCGGATCGCCGTCGGCGACGGCGAGCACCCACGGCAGTTCGACCACCGCGCGCTGCTCGATGCCGCGGACCGGGGAGCCGAGGGTGATCCAGGCCAGGTCGACCCGGCCGGCGGCGAGTGCGTCGAAGCAGCTGCGGTTCGAGGTCTCGGTCTGGAACTCCAGGCTGACCTGCGGGAAGCTCCGGCGGAAGTCGACGACGGCCGCGGACATGAAGTGCCGGATGCTGGTGGACCCGGTGGTGATCCGGACGGACCCCCCTGCCCCGCAGGCGAGTTCGCCGATCCGGCGCATCGCCTGGTCGATTCCGCCGAGGCCGTCGGCGACCGCCGTCCGCAGCAGGCGCCCGGCCTGGGTCGGCACGACCCCGCGCGGGTGGCGCTCGATCAGGCTGACGCCCAACTCCCGCTCCAACCGCTTCACATGCTGGCTGACGGCGGACTGCGTACAGGAGAGGTCGCGGGCGACGGCGCTCAGGGAGCCGGCCCGGCAGACCGCGGCGAAGACGCGGAGGTCGTCAAGAGTCACGGGAATCCAAGGTAACGCTTGGGTGTTCCCCAGTAAACCGGTGGATTGACTTGGGGCTGGCTCCGGATCGATCATCGCTGCATGGCCAAGGGCGGCAACCCGCCGGACCTCCGCGCGATCCGGACGCGAGGCGGAGGCAGGCGGGTGCCGACCCGCAACACGCCGAGAGGAAGCCTCACTTGTCCACCTCACCAACCGCCGACGACGGACACGAAGCCGCCGACCAGGACGCCCGCGTCGCCCGCGCCACCGCACTGCTGCACGACGTCCCCGATGCCCACGGCCTCCCCGATGCCGAGGATGCGTCCGGAGCGCCCGCCGAGCCCGGCCGCCGCCGGACGGTGGCGGTGCTCGGCCCCGGCGGCGTCGGCGGCCTGCTCGCCGCGCTGCTCTCCCGCGCCGGCCACCGCGTCGTCTGCCTCGCCGGCAAGACGACGGCACACACCCTGCGCCAGTGCGGCATCCGGGTGCACAGTGCGCAGTTCGGCGACTTCACCGCCCCGGTGGAGGCCGACACCGAACTCCGCGAACCGGTCGACCTCTGCCTGGTGACGGTCAAGCAGACCGACCTGGCGGCCGCCCTGGAACGGGTGCCGCCCGGCCTGGTCGCCGACGGCCTGGTCGTCCCGCTGCTCAACGGCATCGAGCACGTGGCCGAACTGCGCCGCCGGTTCGGCGCGCAGCGGGTCGCCGCGGGTGTGGTCCGGGTCGAGTCGACCCAGGTCGCGGCCGGCGTCGTCGAGCACGGCAGCCCGTTCACCGAGATCGACCTGGCCGGGCCTTCGGGGCTGCTCTCCGGGCCGGCCGGGATGCTCCGGGCCGCCGGCGTGCAGACCCGGGTGATCGCGGACGAGTCGTCGGCGCTCTGGGCCAAGCTCGCCTTCCTCGCGCCCTTCGCACTCCTCACCACCCGGTACGGGCTCACCATCGGCAGCGTCCGGACCGACCGCCGGGCCGAGTTGACGGCGCTGGTGGAGGAGGCCGCCGCCGTCGGCCGGGCCTGCGGCGCGCCCGCGGACCCCGGGCGGACCCTGGCGCTGTACGACGCGTTCCCGGCCGGCGCCAAGTCCTCGATGCAGCGCGACGCCGAGGCCGGCCGGCCGCTGGAGCTCGACGCCGTCGGCGGGGCGCTCCTGCGCTCCGCGGCGCGGCACGGCGTCGCCGTTCCGCTCGCCGCCCGGCTGGTGGCCGAGCTGGCAGCCGCCACCGAGGCCCGGGTGGCGGCGACGGCGTGACCGGCACCGCCCTGCGGGGAGGCCGGGAATCGACACCTCCCCGCAGGGCGGCAACCCATTTGACGAGTCGTCAAACAATCGACTCCGTAAACGCAGTGGCCATCTCGGCCAGCACGGCGCCGATCGGAGTCGGCTGGACGCCGAGAGCGGCGACGGTGGCCGATGCGTCGAGGAGGGCGGGGCGGTCGTAGAGGTACAGCATCTCCGGGAACTCGGCCATCACCGAGTCGGTGCGCCCGATCTCCACCAGCTCGCTCCTCGCTTGTCGTTCCGGGCGGCGGCGACCAGGGTCCGGGCGGCGTCGCCGGTGTAGGTCCAGCTGTGCGGCGCATCGAGGTCTCCCGGGTAGTGGACCGGTTCGCCGCTCAGCACCTGGGCCCCCACCGTGAGGGTGAACGGCGAGTGCGCCGCGACCCGCGTCTGGGCACTGGAGCGCCTGTACGAACCGCTCACCCGGGCCGACCTCGCCGCCCACGCGCGGGCCAGCGTCCGCACGCTGGCCCGCCGGTTCCAGGAGGAGACCGGCCTCAGTCCGCTCCAGTGGCTGCTCCACCAGCGGGTGATCCGGGCGCAGGAGCTGTTGGAGACGACGGACCTGCCGGTGGACCGGGTGGCCCGGCTCAGCGGGCTCGCCACCACCGACTCCCTGCGGCAACACCTGACGCGGCGGACCGGGCTCACCCCCAGCGCGTACCGCGCGGCGTTCACCCGGCGCCCGGACACCCGGTAGCCCGGTGGCCCGAACGCCGCTCGGCCACCCGGGCTACCGGGCGGCCGCCGTCATGGCCTCCCGGACGGTCACCAGACAGGGGTCGCAGTACCGGTCGGGCGGCGCGGTCTGCGAACCGTCCACGGCCGGTACCACCCGCTGGGCGGGTTCGAGGAAACGCCCGCAGAGCGACGTCGAGGCGTCGTCCTTCGCCACCACGTGCCACACCACGGTCGGTGGGGTGACCGCGGGGTCCTGCTCGGCCCACATCTCGTACACGGCAGCCTCCCGATCTCTGGGACTCGGTCACCCCATGCAACCTCTCCGCACGCCGGACGGCCACCGGACCGCGCCCGGTGGGACGGCAGATGACCCGGGCACACCGGCCCCCGGCCCGGCGCCCGTCTCCCGGACACGCCCTCGCACCCGGTCGGAGGACAGGCCGGGCACCGGCCCGGCGCCCCGACAGGGGCCCGGCCACGGGCCCGCCCCGACGCTCCGTCGGACCGAACCCCCGCCCGGCCGGTACCCGCCGGCCGGGTGAACGGGCGGCGCGGTGCGGCCGGGCGGAGGCGGGCCGGGACGGATGATCGCCGGGTTCCCAGGTGCCTCACAGCCGGAGTCGGACATGCGGATCCTGCTCGTCGCGAGTGCGTACAACAGCCTCACCCAGCGCGTCCACACCGAGCTGCGGGACCGGCGGCACACCGTGGACGTCCACCTCGCCCGGGACGACGACGGGCTCCGGGCCGCCGTACGGCGGTCGGCCCCGGAGCTGGTGGTCGCACCGATGCTGCGCACGGCGCTCCCGCGCGACGTCTGGTCGGCCGTGACGTGCCTGATCGTGCACCCCGGCCCGCCGGGGGACCGGGGGCCGTCGTCCCTCGACTGGGCGATCCACGAGGGAGCGGCCGACTGGGGCGTGACGGTGCTCCAGGCCGACGAGGTGATGGACGCCGGCGACATCTGGGCCGAGGCCGCCTGCCTGCTGCCGCCGGCCGGCAAGAGCGACCTCTACCGCAACGAGGTCTCGGACGCCGCGGTGGCGGCCGTGCTTCTGTCCGTGGAGCGGTTCGACTCCGGCACGTACACCCCGCGCCCGCAGAGCGGGCCCGACTGGCGGGTGCCCGACCACACCCGGCCCTACCTGCGGCAGGAGGCGCGGCGGATCGACTGGGCCCGCGACACCACCGACACCGCCGTGCGCAAGCTCCGCGCTGCGGACTCCCGGCCCGGCGTGCTCGACGAACTGCTCGGGGACGAGTGGTTCCTGCACGGCGGCCACCCGGAGCACCGGCTCCGCGGCCGGCCCGGCGAGCTGCTGGCGACCCGGGCCGGGGCGGTCTGCCGGGCGACGGCCGACGGTGCGGTCTGGATCCCCGAACTGCGCCGGCGCCGCCGACCGGGCGGCGCGGCCGGCATCAAGCTGCCGGCCGTCACCGCGCTGGGCGACGCGCTGCCGAGCCTGCCCGAGGCCGCCGCGCCGCTGATGCCGGCGCCGGACGACCCGGTCTGGTCGGACATCCGGTACCGGGAGGACGGCCCGGTCGGCCTGCTCCGGTTCTCCTGCCCCGGCGGCGCGATGAGCACCGCGCACTGCCGCCGCCTGCTGGAGGCCTACCGCTTCGCGCTGACCCGCCCAACCTCCGTGCTGGTCCTGGGCGGCGGCCGCGACTTCTTCTCCAACGGCATCCACCTCAACGTGATCGAGGCCGCGGCCGACCAGGCGGCCGAGTCCTGGGCGAACATCAACGCCATCGACGACCTGGTCGAGCAGGTCCTCACCACCACCGACCGCCTGGTGGTCGCGGCCCTCGGCGGCAACGCCGCCGCGGGCGGGGTGATGCTGGCGCTGGCGGCCGACGAGGTCTGGTGCCGGCAGGGCGTGGTGCTCAACCCGCACTACCGCCTGATGGGCCTGCACGGCTCGGAGTACTGGACGTACACCCTGCCGCGCCGGGTCGGTGACGCCGAGGCCCGCCGGCTCACCGGGCAGGCGCTCCCGGTGAGCGCCGCGGCCGCCGAGCGGAGCGGGCTGATCGACCGGGTACTGCCGTGCACCCCGCAGGAGTTCGGGGGAGAGGCACGCCGACTGGCCGGACTGCTCGCCGCCTCGCCGGCCGTGCAGGGCCGGATCGCCGCCAAGAAGGCCGCCCGGGAGGCCGACGAGTCCGCCAAGCCGCTCGCCGACCACCGGTACGAGGAGCTGGCCGTGATGCACCGCCAGTTCTTCTCGCCCGATTCCCCCTACCACGCGCTGCGCGCCGCCTTCGTCCGCAAGCAGCCGTCACCCGCGCACGCCGCCGCGGCAGTCGGGCAGCCCGCGCCGGCGGTGCCGTAGCCCGAACGGCCGCCACGGCTTGCGTCCCTTAGGGGTGCTCGCCCGGCTCCGTGGACCGGCGGACGGGAGCAACCGCTGCTATGACTGGTTCGAGCCATTTTGTCCGGCTCCAGTTCTGAGGAGGCATCCTCATGGGTGCTGCGGAAACGAGCGCCACCGATACCGACGTGGTGCACATTCTCTGGATCAACGCGGGCCTGAGCTGCGACGGCGACTCGGTCTCCCTGACCGCCGCCATGCAGCCGAGCATCGAGGAGATCGTCACCGGCGCGCTGCCCGGCCTGCCGAAGATCGCCGTCCACTGGCCGCTGATCGACTTCGAGTGCGGCCCGGTGCAGGGCGCGGACAACTTCGTGGAGTGGTTCTTCAAGGCCGACCGCGGCGAGATCGAGCCGTTCGTCCTGGTCGTCGAGGGCTCCATCCCGAACGAGAGCATCAAGAAGGAGGGCTACTGGTGCGGCTTCGGCGACGACCCGGAGACCGGCCAGCCGATCACCACCAGTGAGTGGCTCGACCGGCTCGCGCCCAAGGCCACCGCCGTCGTCGCGATCGGCACCTGTGCCACCTACGGCGGCATCCACGCCATGGCCGGCAACCCGACCGGCGCCATGGGCGTCCCCGACTACCTCGGGTGGGGCTGGAAGTCCAAGGCGGGTCTGCCCATCGTCTGCGTGCCCGGCTGTCCCATCCAGCCGGACAACTTCGCCGAGACGCTCACCTACCTGCTCTACCAGTTGGCCGGCTCCGCGCCGATGATCCCGCTGGACGACAAGCTCCGCCCGACCTGGCTGTTCGGCGCCACCGTGCACGAGGGCTGCGACCGCGGCGGCTACTACGAGCAGGGGCAGTTCGCCACCGACTACGGCACACCGGAGTGCCTGGTGCGGCTCGGCTGCTGGGGCCCGGTCGTCAAGTGCAACGTCGCGAAGCGCGGCTGGACCAACGGCATCGGCGGCTGCCCCAACGTCGGCGGCATCTGCATCGCCTGCACCATGCCCGGCTTCCCGGACAAGTTCATGCCGTTCATGGACCCGCCGCCCGGCTCCCGGATCTCCTCCGGCGCCTCCTCGGCGTACGGCGCGGTGATCCGGAGGCTTCGTTCGATCACCATGGCCACCGTCGACAAGGAACCGAAGTGGCGCCACACCGGGCGCAAGCTGACGACCGGCTACCGGCCCCCGTGGTGACCCGGCGGGCCGCCGCACCCCGTGCGCGCGGCCCGCTCAGCCGCTGACCCCACCATGGTCCGCGGCCGCTCCGCCGCCCACCCCGTCCGCGGCCCGTGCGCCGCCGACCCTCCCGCTTCCAGAAGGGCACGACAGACACGATGGCACCGACGACCAAGGCGACCGGCGACGGCAGCGGCCTGGTGGAGATGTCCTGGGACCCGATCACCCGGATCGTGGGCAGCCTGGGCATCCACACGAAGATCGACTTCAAGCAGAAGAGGGTCGCGGAGTGCTACAGCACCTCCTCGGTCTTCCGCGGCTACAGCGTCTTCATGCGGGGCAAGGACCCGCGCGACGCGCACTTCATCACCAGCCGCATCTGCGGCATCTGCGGGGACAACCACGCCACCTGTTCGGTCTACACCCAGAACATGGCGTACGGGGTGAAGCCCCCGCACCTCGGTGAGTGGATCATCAACCTCGGCGAGGCCGCCGAGTACATGTTCGACCACAACATCTTCCAGGAGAACCTGGTCGGGGTCGACTACTGCGAGAAGATGGTCCGCGAGACCAACCCCGGTGTCCTGGAACTGGCCGAGCGCACCGAGGCCCCGCACGCCGGCGACCACGGCTACAAGACCATCGCCGACATCATGCGCTCGCTCAACCCGATCGAGGGCGAGTTCTACCGCGAGGCCCTCCAGGTCAGCCGCTACACCCGGGAGATGTTCTGCCTGATGGAGGGCCGCCACGTGCACCCCTCCACGCTCTACCCGGGCGGCGTCGGCACGGTGGCGACGGTCCAGCTCTTCACCGACTACCTGACCCGGCTGATGCGCTACGTCGAGTTCATGAAGAAGGTGGTCCCGCTCCACGACGACCTCTTCGACTTCTTCTACCAGGCGCTGCCCGGCTACGAGGAGGTCGGCCGCCGCCGCGTCCTGCTCGGCTGCTGGGGCAGCCTCAACGACCCGGACCACTGCGACTTCACCTACCGCAACATGACGGACTGGGGACGGAAGATGTTCGTCACCCCGGGCATCGTCGTGGACGGCAAGCTGGTCACCAACGACCTCACGCAGATCAACCTCGGCATCCGCATCCTGCTCGGCAGCTCCTACTACGAGGACTGGCAGGGCAAGGAGCTCTTCGTCACCCACGACCCGCTGGGCAACCCGGTCGACCCGCGGCACCCGTGGAACCAGCACACCGTCCCCGCCCCGCAGAAGCGCAACTTCGACGACAAGTACAGCTGGGTGATGTCCCCGCGCTGGTTCGACGGTACCGACCACCTCGCCCTCGACACCGGCGGCGGCCCGATCGCCCGCCTCTGGTCCACCGCGCTCTCCGGCCTCGTCGACATCGGCTACATCAAGGCCACCGGCCACAGCGTCCAGATCAACCTGCCCCGCTCGATGACCAAGCCCGAGGTCACCTTCGAGTGGAAGATCCCGCAGTGGAGCAACGCCATCGAGCGCAACCGCGCCCGCACCTACTTCCAGGCCTACGCGGCCGCCGCGGCCCTGCACTTCGCCGAGAAGGCCCTCGACGAGGTCCGGGCCGGCCGCAGCCAGACCTGGGAGCGCTTCGAGGTCCCGGACGAGTCCATCGGCTGCGGCTTCACCGAAGCCGTCCGCGGCGTCCTGTCGCACCACATGGTGATCCGGGACGGCAAGATCGCCAACTACCACCCGTACCCGCCGACCCCGTGGAACGCCAGCGTCCGCGACAGCTACGGCACGCCCGGCCCCTACGAGGACGCGGTGCAGAACACGCCGATCTTCGAGGAGAACCCGCCGGACACCTTCAAGGGCATCGACATCATGCGCGCCGTCCGCAGCTTCGACCCCTGCCTGCCCTGCGGCGTCCACATGTACGTCGGCGGCGGCCGGACCGTGCAGAAGATGCACGTGCCCACGGGTCTGAGCGGGCTCACCGCATGACGGCGGAGCAGACCGGACTGCGCATCCAGGAGGCCCTCGACGAGCTCGCCGGCGAAGGCGCGCAGGCGGCGGGCGAACAGCTCGTCCGCGAGCTGATGGCCTTCTACGGGGACGGCCTCGCCCGGCTCGTCGGCGCGCTCCCGCCCGCGACCCTGGCCCGGCTGCTGGACGACCCGGCGGTGGCCGGGCTGCTGGTGCTGCACGACCTCCACCCCGAGGACACCGCCGCGCGGATCGCCCGCGCGCTCGCCCAGCTGCCCGAACCCGTCGAGGTGCTCGGCTTCGACACCGCGACCGGCAGCCTGCGGGTGCGCCGGTCCCGGAGCGGCTGCGGCTGCACCGAGCAGGACATCGAGGGCGCCCTCGCCTGCCACGCCCCCGAGGTGACGGCGGTGGAGCTGGAGCACGCCCCGCAGCTGCTGCAGATCGGCACCCGCCCCGCGGCCCCGGCGGAGGTGCGATGAGCACCCGTCAACTCACCCGCCCCGGCACCGCCCTGCTGCGCCGGCTGCGCGAGCCCGCACCCCCGCAGCCGGAGCGCTGCGCGTTCTGCGGCAGCGCCGTCCCCGTCGACCACCGCCACCTGGTGGACACCGAGGAGCAGGCCCTCACCTGCGTCTGCACGGCGTGCTCGCTGCTCTTCCAGCAGCCCGGCGCGGCCGGCGGCCGCTACCGGACCGTGCCCGACCGCTACCTGGCCGACCCGGATCACCGGCTCGGCGACCGGGAGTGGACGGCACTCGGCGTCCCGGTCGGCACCGCCTTCGTCTTCCGCAACTCCCGGCACGACCGGCTGGTGCTGCTCTACCCGGGCCCCGGCGGGGCGACCGAGAGCGAGCCGGACGAGGAGGCCTGGCAGGCCGCGCTCGGCGGCGGACGGCTCGCCGCCGAACTCCGGCCCGACGTCGAGGCGCTGCTGCTGCGCCGGACGGCGGCGGACGAGGTCCGGTGCTTCCTCGTCCCGATCGACGCCTGCTACGAACTGGTCGGCCGGCTCCGGCGGTGCTGGAAGGGCTTCGACGGCGGCCAGGAGGCCCGGGCCGAGCTCGACGCCTTCTTCGCCCGGGTCGCCGACCGGGCGCGGCCGCTGCGGGCGGAGGCGGCCTCGTGACCGCCCTCTCCTTCGCCTGCACCGGTGTGCGGGCCGACCCCCACGCCGCCGGGCCGACCCTGCTCTTCCGGCTGCGCATCACCGCCCCCGCCGGGACGGCGGTCCACGCCCTGGCGCTCCGCTGCCAGCTGCGGATCGAACCCGCCCGGCGCTCCTACGGCGAGGCCGAGGGCGAGCGGCTGGCCGACCTGTTCGGCGAGCGCTCGCGCTGGGGCAGCACCCTGAACCCGGTCCAGTTCGCCCAAGTCCCCCTGATGGTGCCGGGCTTCACCGGCGAGACCGAGGCGGACCTGGTCGTCCCGTGCACCTACGACATGGACGTGGCCTGCGCCCGCTACCTCGCGGCACTGGACGGCGGCGACGTGCCGCTGCTGCTGCTGTTCTCCGGCACGGCGTTCACCGGCCCCGGCGGGTTCCAGGTCGCCCCGGTGCCCTGGGACCGCGAGGCCACGGTGCGGATGCCCGTGAAGGTCTGGCGGGAGATGATCGACCAGCACTTCCCGGGCTGCGGGTGGCTGCGGCTGCCGGGCGACCTGATGGCGGAGCTGCTCGCCTACCGGTCCCGCCGGGCCCTGCCGTCCTGGGAGGCCACCGTCCGCGAGCTGCTGGGCGCGGCCGAGACCGCGGGGGCCGTCCGATGACCACCGCGGGCACGGGTCTCCCCGGCGAGGGTGTCGTGGGCACGGGTGTCGCGGGTAGCGGCGCTCCGCGTCCCGGCGCGCCGGGCAGGGTCTTCCCGGAGGAGGTCGACCGACGGTTCGCCCAGGCCCGGCAGATCGCCGACGCCGTCCTCTTCGAGGGCTACGTGCTCTACCCCTACCGCGCCTCGGCGGCCAAGAACCGGCTGCGCTGGCAGTTCGGCGTCCTGGTCCCGCCCGGCTACGGCGAGGACAGCGGGGAGCACTCCCACCAGCGCACCGAGTGCCTGATGGAGCCGCGGCCCGGCGACCGGCTCGCCGTGGAGCTGCGGTTCCTGCGGGCCCAGCGCCGGACCGTCCAACGCGCCACCGCCACCGGCGGGTTCGAATCCGTCGACGAGCTGGAGCTCGCCGACCGGGTCCTCGTCCCCTGGGACGAGGGCGTCGAGGAGCGGATCGAACTCCTCGTACCCGTTGAGGAGTTGGCCGGCGACGGGATCGTCCGGCGGTTCGACCTGCCGGCCTGCGAGGAGATGGAGGCGCTCCGCGAGGACGGTACGCCGGTCGGCCGGGTCCTGCGCCGACGCGAACGCGTCGCCGGGCTGCTGCGGCTCTCGGCGCAGGAGGTGCCGGGCCCGTACGCGGTGCGGAGGCTGACCGTCGTGGTGGAGAACACCGCCGACTGGACGCCGCCGGCCGAGGCCCGGCGGGACGCGGCGCTGCCGCGCGCGCTGGTCTCGGCGCACCTGCTGCTCGGACTCGACCGCGGCGCCTTCCTGTCGGTCACGGACCCGCCCGAGTGGGCCCGGTCGGCCGCCGGACAGTGCCGCAACGAGCACACCTGGCCCGTCCTGGCCGGCCCGCCCGGCCGCGCCCAGGTCGTGCTCTCCTCGCCGATCATCCTGGAGGACCACCCGAACGTCGCACCCGAGAGCCCCGGTGCGCTCTACGACGCGACCGAGATCGACGAGATCCTCGCCCTGCGGACCGCCGCCCTGACCGACCGCGAGAAGCGCGAGGCCCGGGGCACGGACGAGCGGGCGGGCGCCGTGATCGACCTCGCCGACTCGATGCCCCCGGAGGTGCTGGAGCGGCTGCACGGCGCGGTGCGGGGCCTGCGAGAGATCACCGGGAACGCGCCCGAGCAGCCCTGGTGGGACCCGGCCGCCGAAGCGGAGGCCGACCCCGACCGGGACCGGGTGGTGGTCGACGGCCGCGAGGTCGGCGCCGGCAGCCGGGTGCTGCTCCGGCCCGGGCAGCGCCGCACCGACGCCCAGGACCTCTTCCTGCACGGGCGCACCGCCGTCGTCGAGGCCGTGCTGCACGACGTCGACGGCTCGGTGCACCTCGCCGTGACGGTGGAGGACGACCCCGGCGCCGACCTGTGGCGGGCCCAGGGCCGGTTCCGCTACTTCCAGCCGGACGAGGTCACCCCGCTGGAGGAGCCGTGACGGAGTCGATGGAACGGACCGAACGGACGGACCAGGTGGAGGACCGGGCGCCGGTCGGGACCGGCCGGGTGCTGGTCGCCGGGGTGGGCAACATCTTCCTGGGCGACGACGGGTTCGGCGTGGAGGCGGTGCGGCGGCTGGCCGGCCGGCCGCTGCCGGGCGACGTCGAGGTCCTCGACGTCGGGGTGCGCGGCGTGCACCTGGCCTACCAGCTCCTGGACGGCTACCGGATGCTGGTGCTCGTCGACGCCACCGCGCGCGGCGGCGAGCCGGGCACGGTCTACCTGATCGAGCCGGACGCCGGGCCGGTCGAGCGGTCCGGCGGTGAGGCCCCGGGCGAGGCCCGGGCGCCGGTGCTGGACGGGCACCGCATGGGCCCGGACGCGGTGCTCGCACTCCTCGCCACGCTGGCCGCCGGAACGGGCGGCACCCCGCCCGAGCGGGTCCTCGTGGTGGGGTGCGAGCCGGCGTCACTGGAGGAGGGCATCGGGCTGAGTGCCCCGGTGGCCGCCGCCGTCGAGGAGGCGGTCGGCGTGATCCTGAGGGTGGTCGGCGCGGACACCCAAGCGAAGAGAGAGGCGTCACCATGCTGAAGAACGTGTTCTGTGTGGCCGTGGTGGCCGCGGTCGCGGCCCTGGTCTGGCAGAGCCTGCCCGACCTGAAGCGCTATCTGCGGATCATGCGGATGTGAGGCCCCGGCCGGGACGGTCCGGACGCCGCATTGCGGCGAACGGCGTACTCCGGGCGCGGTGGCGGCGCGGCTCCCGGCCGATGCCCGCCACCGCGCCCTGTAATGAACCCTGTTGCCTCCAACGGCGGGAGCGGGGCCGGTGCACGAGATGTCGATCGCGACGGCGGTGGTCGAGCAGGTGGACGCGGCCGCCCGTCAGCACGGAGCGGACGGCGTGGCCAAGGTCCGCCTGCAGGTGGGCGAACTCGCCGGGGTGGTGCCCTCGGCCCTGGACTTCTGCTTCGAACTCGCCTGCACCGGAACGCTGGTGGAGGGCGCGGTACTGGAGACCGAGGCGGTGCCGGCCCGCGCGAAGTGCTCCCCGTGCGGCGTCGAGTGGGCGGTGGGCATGCCGCCCGACCTGGGCTGCCCGCACTGCGCCGGCGGCGATGTCGAACTGCTGGCCGGCCGGGAGCTGCAGATCCTCGGCGTCGAGTGGGCGGAGGACCCCACCGGCGTCCGGGCCGATCGGAAAGGCTGAGAACGATGTGTCGCACGGTGGAACTCCGGCAGGCGGTCCTGGCCCGCAACGACGACGGTGCACGGGAACTGCGCGCCGAACTCGCGGCCCGCGGAACGGTCGCGGTGAACCTGCTCTCCAGCCCCGGCAGCGGGAAGACGGCGCTGCTGGAGGCCGAGCTCGGGCTGGCCCGCCGGCGCGGCGTGCCGGTCGCGGCCCTCACCGCGGACCTCGCGACCGAGAACGACGCGGTGCGGCTGGCCCGGTCCGGCGCCCCGGTCAAGCAGGTGCTCACCGACGGGCTCTGCCACCTGGAGACCGCGATGCTCCGGGAGCACCTGGCGGGCTGGCTGCCGCCGGACACCCGGCTGCTGTTCGTGGAGAACGTCGGCAACCTGGTCTGCCCGGCCTCGTACGACCTCGGGGAGTCGCTGCGGGTGGTGCTCGCCTCGACCACGGAGGGGGAGGACAAGCCGCTCAAGTACCCGACCGCGTTCGGGCTGGCCAACCTGGTGCTGGTGACCAAGGCGGACCTCGCGGAGGCGGTGGAGTTCGACGAGGCCGCGTTCCTGGCGAGCGTCGCGCGGGTCAACCCGGGGGTGGAGGTGCTGTTCACCTCGGCCCGGACCGGGCAGGGGGTGGGAGTGCTGCTGGAGCGGGCGCTCGCGGTGCTGGACGGCGCAGCGGTGCACCGGCCGGTCATGGCGGGCACGGCCGCGGCCTCGCACGGGCACGCGCACGCCGCCCCCTCGCCGTCGCTCCACCTCTCGTCGGCGCACGCGTCCTCGTCCGCGCACGGCCACCCGTCCACGGACGGGCACTTGTCCGCGGACGGGCACTCGTCCACGGACGGGCACTCGCACGGGCATGGGCACGGGGACGGGCATCTGCACGGGGGCGATCATGCCCACGGGGACGACCACGCGCACGCCCACGGTCCCGCCGACGGGCACGCGCACCCGCACGCCCGGGTGGCGGAACCGTCGTGACGGCCGGTCAGCCGCAGGCCGTCGTGGAGCGGCGCCGGGTCGCCGTCCGCGGACTCGTCCAGGGCGTCGGCTTCCGGCCGTTCGTCTTCACCCTCGCCACCGAACTCGGCCTGGCCGGCACCGTCACCAACACCGGCCAGGGGGTGCTGGCCGACGTGGAGGGGCGGCCGGAGGCGGTGGACGCGTTCTGCCGCCGGGTCGCCACCGACGCGCCACCGCTGGCGCAGGTCGCCTCGGTGGAACACGAGCCGCTCGCCCCGACCGGGGTGGCGGGCTTCGCCATCGCCCCGTCCCGCGCCGACGGTCCGCAGCTGACGCTGATCCCGCCGGACACCGCCACCTGTGCGGACTGCCTGGCCGAACTGGCCGACCCCGCCGACCGCCGCTACCGCCACCCGTTCATCAGCTGCACCAACTGCGGGCCCCGCCACACCATCGTCACCGGCCTGCCGTACGACCGGGCCAACACCACCATGGCCGAATTCCCGATGTGCCGGGACTGCGCCAGGGAGTACCGCGACCCCGCCGACCGGCGCTTCCACGCCCAGCCGGTTGCCTGCCACGCGTGTGGACCCGGACTGGCGCTCGTGATGCCGGGACTGCCCACGCTGGACGGCGAGGGGGCGCTCACCGAGGCCCGGCGGCTGCTGCAGGCCGGGGCGATCCTGGCCGTGAAGGGACTCGGCGGCTACCACCTGGCCTGCGACGCGCGCAACGGCGGGACCGTCGCCCGGCTCCGCCGGCGCAAGCGGCGCGGGGCCAAGCCCTTCGCCCTGATGGCCCGGGACCTCGGTGAGCTCGCCGGGCTGGTCCGTCCGGGGCCGGCGGAGACGGAGCTGCTGACCGGTCCCGCGCGGCCGATCGTCCTGCTGCGCCGGTGCGCCGGGTCGCCGTCGGCGCAGCCCGGTTCGGCGTCGGCGCCCTTCGACGCCGCGCTGGAGGGGGTGGCACCGGGCAGCCCCGACCTAGGGGTGATGCTGCCGTACACGCCGCTGCACCACCTGCTGCTCGCCCCGCCCGGCCCCGGTCTGCTGGTGATGACCAGTGCCAACCTTTCCGGCGAGCCGATCGTCACCGACGACCGGGACGCCTTCGCCCGGCTCTCGCCGCTGGTCGACGCCTGGCTGACGCACGACCGGCCCATCCACGTGCCCTGCGAGGACTCGGTGGTGCGGGTCGTGGACGGCGAGCAGCTGCCGGTGCGCCGCTCCCGCGGGCACGCACCGCTGCCCCTGCCGCTCCCGGTGCCGGTACGGCCGGTGCTGGCCGTCGGCGGCGACCTCAAGAACGTCTTCGCGCTCGCGCAGGACGGCTACGCATGGCTGTCCGGCCACATCGGGGACATGGACGACCTCGCCACCCTCGACGCCTTCGACCGGGCGGTGGCGCACCTCGGCGAGGTCACCGGCGTCCGGCCCGAGCTGCTGGCCGTGGACCGGCACCCCGGCTACCGGTCCGTCCGGCACGCCCGGGCGTCGGCCGGGCGGCGGGAGGTCCGGGTGGTGCAGCACCACCACGCGCACATCGCCTCGGTCATGGCCGAGCACGGCCTCGACGGCGGCCACCCGGTCATCGGGGTCGCCTTCGACGGCACCGGCTACGGTGACGACGGCGCCGTCTGGGGCGGCGAGGTCCTGCTGGCCGACTACGACGGCTACCGCCGACTCGCCCACCTCGCCTACGTCCCGCTGCCGGGCGGGGACGCGGCCGTGGTCCGCCCGTACCGGATGGCGCTCGCCCACCTGCGCGCCGCGGGCCTTCCGTGGGAGGCCGAGCTGGCGCCGGTGCAGGCCTGCCCGGAGGATGAACTCCGCGTGTTGGAGCGTCAATTGGAGCGGTCGCTGAACTGCGTCCCGACCTCCAGCATGGGGCGGCTCTTCGACGCGGTGTCCTCCCTGGCCGGCGTCTGCCAGCGGGCCGAGTACGAGGCGCAGGCGGCGATCGAGCTGGAGGCCGCGGCGCTGGCGCACGGCCCCGCCGAGGGCTACGCGTTCGGCCTGCGGCCGGTGGACGGGGCGTTGGCCGCCGACCCGGCACCGGTGTTCGCCGGCGCGCTGGCCGACCTCGCCGCCGGGGCCCCGGCGGGCCTGGTCGCGGCGCGCTTCCACGGCGCGGTGGCCGATCTGGTCCGCACGGTCTGCCGGACCGCCCGGGAGCGGCACGGCATCGGGACGGTCGCGCTGACCGGCGGCGTCTTCGCCAATGCGCTGCTGTCCTCGGCCTGTTCGCGCGGCCTGACGGCGGACGGATTCACCGTGCTGCGGCACCGCCGGGTGCCGCCCAACGACGGAGGACTGGCGCTCGGCCAGCTGATGGTGGCCGCCCGGGCCGCCGCCGGCTCGGCCGCCACCTGAGAGGAGAGAGCCGCATGTGCCTGGCGGTGCCCGGAAGGGTGATGGAGATCATGGAGCGCGACGGGGCCCGGATGGCGGTGGTGGACTTCGGCGGAGTCGTCAAGGACGTCTGCCTGGAGTACCTGCCCGACCTGCAGGTGGGTGAGTACGCGATCGTGCACGTCGGCTTCGCGCTGCAACGCCTGGACGAGGAGTCGGCGCGCCGGACGCTCGACCTCTTCGCCGAACTCGGCCTGCTGCAGGAGGAGTTCGGTGACCCGTGGGAGGCGGCGGCCGGCGGCCCGATGAAGGAGGAGCTGCGGTGAAGTACCTGGAGGACTTCCAGAACCCGGAGTTGGCCGGCGGGCTGCTCGCCGACATCAGGGCGACGGTCACCCGGCCGTGGGCGCTGATGGAGGTGTGCGGCGGGCAGACCCACACCATCATTCGGCACGGGATCGACCAACTGCTGCCGAAGGAAGTCGAGTTGATCCACGGGCCGGGCTGCCCGGTCTGCGTCACCCCGCTGGAGGTGATCGACCGCGCGCTGGCGATCGCCGCCCGGCCGGGGGTGGTCTTCTGCTCGTTCGGTGACATGCTGCGGGTGCCCGGCACCGACCGCGACCTCTTCCGGGTCCGCGGTGAGGGCGGCGACGTCCGGGTGGTGTACTCGCCGCTCGACGCCCTCCGGATCGCCCGGGAGAACCCGGACCGCGAGGTCGTGTTCTTCGGCATCGGCTTCGAGACCACCGCCCCGCCCAACGCGATGGCCGTCGTCCAGGCGAAGAAGCAGGGCGTCCGCAACTTCAGCATGCTCGTCTCGCACGTCCGGGTGCCCCCGGCCATCGAGGCGATCATGAACTCGCCGGACTGCCGGGTCCAGGGCTTCCTCGCCGCCGGGCACGTGTGCAGCGTGATGGGCACCGCCGAGTACCCCGTGCTGGCCGAGCGCCACCGGGTGCCGATCGTGGTCACCGGCTTCGAGCCGCTGGACATCCTGGAGGGGATCCGGCGCACCGTACGGCAGTTGGAGCGCGGCGAGCACACCGTCGAGAACGCCTACGCGCGGGCCGTCCGGCCCGAGGGCAACCCGGCGGCCCTGGCCGTGCTGGAGGACGTCTTCGAGGTGACCGACCGGGCCTGGCGCGGGATCGGCGTCATCCCGCGCAGCGGCTGGCAACTCTCGCCGCGCTACCGCGAGTTCGACGCCGAGCAGCGCTTCGACGTGGCCGGGATCAGAACCTGCGAGCCCGAGCAGTGCCGGGCCGGCGAAGTCCTGCAGGGCCTGCTGAAGCCGGACCAGTGCGAAGCCTTCGGCACCACCTGCACCCCGCGGACCCCGCTCGGCGCCACCATGGTGTCCAGCGAGGGGGCCTGCGCCGCGTACTACCTCTACCGGCGGCTGAGCACGCCGGGTGTTCCCCGGGAGGCGAGCCCCGTTGGCTGAGACCGAGACCCTGACCGCCGCGTCGACCGCTGCGCGCGCAGTGGCGGCGTCCGCGGCGCCTGTGGCGGCGCCGTCCGAAGTGCCGTCCGAGGCCCCGGACTTCTCCGGGTGGAGCTGCCCGGTGCCACTGCGGGACCACCCGCGGGTGGTGATGGGGCACGGCGGAGGCGGGGCCATGTCGGCCGAGCTGGTGGAGAACGTCTTTGCCCCGGCCTTCGGCGGCCCGGTGCTCGCCGGGCTCGGCGACTCCGCCGTCCTGGAGCTCGGCGGCGCCCGGCTGGCCTTCTCCACCGACTCGTACGTCGTCCGGCCGCTCTTCTTCCCCGGCGGCAGCATCGGCGACCTCGCGGTCAACGGAACCGTCAACGACCTCGCCATGAGCGGCGCCCGCGCCGCCTACCTGTCCTGCGGGTTCATCCTGGAGGAGGGCGTGGAGACGGCCGTCGTGGACCGCGTCGCCCGGGCGCTCGGCGCGGCCGCCCGGGCGGCCGGTGTTGAGGTCGCCACCGGTGACACCAAGGTGGTCGAGGCCGGCCACGGTGACGGCATCTACCTCAACACCGCCGGCATCGGCCTCGTCCCGGCGGGGGTGGACATCAGGCCGCAGCGCGCCGTCCCGGGGGACGTGGTGATCGTCAGCGGGGAGATCGGCCTGCACGGGGTCGCGATCATGAGCGTTCGCGAGGGCCTGGAGTTCGGGGTGGAGATCGAGAGCGACTGCGCCGCCCTCGGCGATCTGGTCGAGGCCATGCTGGCCGTCACCCCCGACGTGCACGTCCTGCGTGACCCCACCCGGGGCGGCCTGGCCGCGGCGCTCAACGAGATCGCGGCGGCCGCGGGCGTCGGCGTCACCCTGAGCGAGCGGGCGGTCCCCGTGCCCCCGCAGGTGGCCAACGCCTGTGCCGTCCTCGGCCTCGACCCGATGTACGTCGCCAACGAGGGCAAGCTGGTCGCCTTCGTGCCGCGTGAGCACGCGGAGGCCGTCCTCGCCGCCATGCGGGCCCACCCGCTGGGCGCACGGGCCGCGGTGATCGGCGAGTGCGTCACCGATCACCCCGGCATGGTCGTCGCCCGGACGCCGCTCGGTGGCACCCGGGTGGTCGACCTCCCGCTCGGGGAGCAACTGCCCCGGATCTGCTGACGGCCTGCCGGCGGGCGCCGGTGCGGACGGTGACAGGCCCCCGGCGGCGCAGCGCGCACTGCCGGGGGCCTGCGGGGGAACGGGGCGGGCGTCAGATGCTGTAGACGCCGACCTCGTGGAGGGAGTAGCCCCACTGGGTGCCCCGCTGCTGCCCCTGGATGCGCAGGTAGCGGGCGGGGACGCCGGCGAAGCGTGCGGTGTCGAGGCCACCGTCACCGGTGGTCGTCGACCAGACGGACTGCCAGGTGCTGCCGTCGGTCGAGACCTCGATCCGGTACGCCCGGCCGTAGGCGCGCTCCCAGTCCAGGGTGACGCGCCCGACGAGCTGGGTGGAGCCGAGGTCGATCCGCAGCCACTGGTCGTCGCTCCACTCGCTGGCCCAGCGGGTGCCCGTGTCGCTGTCCACGGAGCGGCCGGACGCGTAGCTGACGAAGGGGTTCCACCACTCCGTCGAGCTCGCCGCGGTGGGCTCACCCGCGGCGAGGTTCACCGCGGCACGGTGGTGCTCCGAGGCCCCCCAGGTGGTGAGGTAGGACTCGGCGCCCCGGAAGAGGTCGTCCACCACGTCCTGCCCGCCGACCTGGCGGATGTCCTCGATCCAGTCCGGGACGAGGCCGTAGTGCGCGGCGCCGTCGGTGTTGATGTCCCAGGTCCGCTCGCCGGTGGTCTGGCGGTCGATGACCGAGCCGCCGTCGACGCTGCGGAACGGGTACTGCACCGGGTTGGGGGTGTCCGTGCCGCGCGGGCCGGGCCAGCCGCCGACGCCGTTCATGTCGGTGCCGTAGCCGTAGCCCACGTGGTACTTGTCGCGCAGCGCGTCGGTGCGCTTCGCCTCCGAGCTGAACCCCTCGGCGCCGTGCATGTACTGGGCCACGAAGCCGCCCATCTTGTACACCCGCTCGGTCCAGTCGAGGTCCATCCAGCTGTGCGAGGAGATCACGCCCGGGTACGACTCGGACTCCAGGATGTCGAAGGCGCGGCCGGCCGCCTTGACGCTCATATGGTCCACTTCGAGCATCATCTTGCGTTTCATCATGCCGCGGACGGCGTACTCGCCCAGCTCGGTGAGGCCGCGGGTGTTGCACTGGGCATCGCCCGCGTACGACGGGACCGCCACGCCCGGGGGCAGTTGGGCCTGGGCCTCCGCGGCCGGGGCCAGGCCGATCGGGTTGTCGTGCTGCGGCCCGGCGCACTTCTCCGTCTGCCAGAACGTGCCGGTCGACAGGAACTGGCCGACGTTGATCGCCGTGCCGAGGCCGCCCTCGTCGAAGCGGACCCCGCACAGCGCGTTGTCGAACTTGTGGCAGAGGAACATGCTGCGCACGCCGAGCCCGTAGAGCTCGTCCAGGCCGCGGTCGATGTCGGCGCGGCTGCACTGCGCGATGTCCAGGATCTGCTTGCAGCCGAACGGCTCGGAGGTCTCCACGCCCAGGACGACCGCCAGCTTGCCCTGCTGGATGACGTCGCGGGCCTGGCCGCTGTCGGTGACGATCCGGAACCAGCCCTTGCCCGGGCCGCCGTACATCGCGTCGATGTAGGCCTGCAGCTCGTACGTCTTCTGGGCCTGCAGGCGGATGGAGGTCATCTCGTCGCAGCTGCGGTCCTTGAAGAAGTAGACCGAGCAGATCACGCCGTTGGTGACCAGGTCGTTGACGAGAACGCGCTGGCCGCCGCGCCACGCCCGCTCGACCCAGGCGTAGTAGCTCTGCTGGTGGGTCATCGAGTCGTGGGCGGGCCAGTCGACGAAGGTCGGCCAGCCGTTCGGGTCGTGCTTGCCGTCGCCGCCCTTGGTGATGAAGTCGAAGATCGCGAGCGATCCGTCGGGGTAGTGCTCGGGGCAGTCCTTGAGTGCGTCGGCGATGCCCTGCGGGGAGAAGGTCTTGCCGCAGATGAGGCGGCCGCCGAACGCCTCGTTGGACATCAGGTGGGTGTGCGCGTCGACGAAGCCGCGCACGTGCCCCTGCGCGTCGGTGCCCTTGAAGGGCTCGCCCGTGACGTTGATCTGCGAGTCGGGTGCGGGCCGCGCGGTCGGGACCCACCAGCCGGTCTCGCCCGAGGCGGCCGGCGCCGGAGCGGCGAGCACCACGGCGAACAGGGTGAGGAGCGCGGACAGGACCGTCGCGATCCTGAACCTGCTCCGGCGGGGGCGGGTGAGGGGGCGGGGTTGTCGGTGCGGTCGGGGGTGGGTGTGGGGGAGTTGCGTCATGGTCACCACTCAGGTCTGTGACGAGCGGACGACGCGGTCGCGCGCAGCCGGCCCGCCCAGGGCACCCGAGAGGCACACGGTCACCCGGCCGGGCCGACTGTCATGTCCCGCGTACTCGATGTGATGAGGATCACCACTGTTGGAATATCTGTCAACAGCGTGGACGGATTTGCCTGTCGGTCGGTCAAGGAGCCTGTCCTGACAGTGGGTTGATCGGAGCCGACTCGGGCTGCTCGCGGGGGCGGGGTGGCCGTGATCGGGGCCGCAGATCCGGGGCCGTGGATCCGGTGGCCGGCCTGGAGCGGGCGTGGCGCAGCGCCGCAGCCGGGGCACTGCGGCGCTGCGCCGGGGGAGGTGGAATCAGGGGCAGTGCTTCCAGGCCATGTGGTAGACCGTGTTGATGTCCCCGTCCGTCGAGTCCATCGTCATGAAGCTGGTGGTGTGGCTGGTGTCCGAATTGCCGGCGCTGACCCGCAGTTCGGTGTTGATGTTGAAGTTGCGCTGTTCGCCGCAGGGGGCGTAGACGAGGGCGGCGACGTCGACGACGTCGGTCGCCTGCCAGTTGTCGTCGGTCGGGCCGTTGAACCGGTGGTTCTGGTAGGCGGTCTGGGCCTGGCCCTGGAAGTAGTAGTTGGCCCGCTGGGTGCCGCTCGCGCCCTTCTCCAAGTGGGCGAAGCCGCGGTAGTCGGCGGAGGCGATGGCGTACGTGAAGCCCTGCGGGACGTGGACGACCAGGCTGAGCTGACAGTTCTTGCGGAAGTCGGTCGGCTTCGAGCCGACCCCCACCTGGGCGAGGTAGCTGCTGTACGTGACGGTGAAGGCGGTGTTGTCCGCGGAGACGGCCACGGCGGCCGTTCCTGCCGGGCAGCCGGAGCCGTTGACCGTCGCGACATCGATGACGATCTTGTCGGGCGGCGTCGGGAGCGTGCCGGCGGAGGCCGGTGAGGCGGTGAGCGATGCGGCGACGATCCCCGTCGCGGCCAGTGCGCGGAGCAGCATGGGCTTCCCCTTCCATGGTCCACGGAACCGGGGCGGGCGCGGTGTTGTCGGTCCGAGCCGGCCCGGAGTTGACGCGTACATGTCAGCACAGAGTGTGGGCTCGTGTACAGGGGGCGACCGGACACTGCGGGTGATGGGCGTTCTGCGATCGGTGATCGTCCGGCTGCGGCACGGTCGGCGGCGGGTCCGCGCCGCAGCCGGACGGGGCGCACCCGCCCCGGGCCCCGCTGCGCCCCGGGCCCGGTCAGGCCCGGGCGAGGACCTCCGCCAGGCGGCGCTTCACGGTGGCGGCGTGCGTGAGCTGTTCGAGCGGGGCGGCGTTGCCGTCCCGGACGCCCAGATCGGCGAGGACGTAGAGTGCGCGCAGCGTCCGCAGGCAGTTGGAGGTGTGTGCCGGCGTGGTGGGAGCGCCTGCCGGCCGGCCGGCGGCGAAGTGCGCCTCGATGGGGTCAAGCCACTGCACGGACTGCTCGGCGGTAAGCCCCGGGCGGGCCAGGATGCGGGCGAGGGCATGACCCAGGCGGTCGTCCTCCTGCTGCGCGAGGATCTGGTCGGTCGGTGCCAGCAGGCGCTCGGCCGCGAGGGCGAGCATCGCGGCCGGGTCCACGGCGGGGTGGCGGCCGAACGTGCCGAGCAGATCGGCTCCGTGCGCCACGGCGTGCAGCCAGCCCAACTCGGCGTCGTGGCCGCGCAGATCGGTCTCGGCGGGGTACCAGCGGCAGAACGCCGCCAGCCACGACTCGTCGAAGTCGCCACGGGTCGCGATCATGTCGAGGACGAGCGGCGCGAACGTCCTGGCCTGGATCTCCGGGTCCGCGAAGCGCTCGGCCATCACTGCCCCGAGCCGGGCGCGCTGGGGTTCGTCGATCACGTCCCGCTCGATCCAGAGGCGGAGCACCGTGTACGGTGCGCCGTCCCGGACGGCCGGGTCGGGGTCGCGCAGGGCCTCGGCCAACTCGTCGACCAGGGCGGGGAGATGGGCTCCGTCGGGAAGGGTGCAGTCGTTCTCGCGGATGCGCTGCCAGCGGGCGGCGTCGATCCGGGGTCTGTCGGTGTTCGTCACGGCGGCAGCCTCGGGGAGCGGGTTCGGTGGGTCAACCGGTTTTCCGGCGGCGCGCCGCGGCCGAGTCCGGCTCCGGTGGCGCGGGCCGGCGTATGCTGGCGGGGCGTCAGTGCGGGGGAGACCGGGGAACGTACGATCACCCTATGTCTGACACGACGGAAACCACGCCCGGCTGGCTCGCTCCCGAGGAACTCGAGACCACGCGGGCCCGGATGCCGATCCTGTACGTCGAGGCCGTGCCGGTGCGCGTCGATGACGCCGGCGAGGTCACCCAGATCGGGCTCCTGCTGCGGATCGGGCCGGACGGGACGGTCAGCCGGACGCTGGTCTCCGGGCGCGTGCTGCACCACGAGCGGATCCGCGACGCCCTGCTACGGCACCTGGAGAAGGACCTCGGACCGGTGGCACTGCCCCGGATCCCGGCCTCGCTGCAGCCGTTCACCGTCGCCGAGTACTTCCCGACCCTGGGCATCACCGAGTTCCACGACCCCCGCCAGCACGCCGTCTCCCTCGCCTACATCATCCCGGTGGCGGGCGACTGCCGGCCGCGCCAGGACGCACTCGACCTGGTCTGGTTCAGCCCGCAGGAGGCCTCCTCGCCGCTGGTGCAGCAGGAGATGCCCGGCGGCCAGGGAGTGCTTTTGAAGCGGGCCCTCGCGCACGTCGGCTGCCTGTCCTGAGCCCACGGCCGTAGGCTGGCGGTGTGAGCGCTTCCACGTCCTCCTCCGTGCCCTACGTCGCCGTCGTCGGACCGGGTGACGTCGGGCCGGAGGAGGACGCGGCCGCCGAGGCGGTCGGCCGGCTGCTCGCCGAGCGCGGGGCCGTCGTGGTCTGCGGTGGGCTGGGCGGCGTGATGGCCGCCGCGGCCCGGGGCGCCCGTGCGGGCGGCGGGGTCTCGGTCGGCCTGCTCCCGGGGCGGGACCGTGCGGCCGCCAACCCGTACCTCTCCATCGCGCTCCCCACGGGGATGGGGCAGCTGCGCAACGGCCTCGTGGTCGCCGCCGCGGACGCCGTCATCGCGGTGGGCGGCAGCTGGGGGACCCTCAGCGAGGTCGCCCTCGCCCTCCGTGCCGGCCGGCCGGTGGTCGCGCTCGGCGGCTGGCGGGTCGCCGGGGGCGGCCCGGCGCCGGTGGTACCGCCCGGCCCGGTCGAGGCCGACAGCCCGGAGGCCGCCGTGACCGCGGCCCTGTCGGCGGCCACGGGGACCGGCACGGGCCCGGGGCGGCCGGGCGGTTCCTGAGCGGAAGCGCCGTGCGGTTCCGCCGTCGACCGGGTGACCGGTGGTGGTGCGGCGCTGTTCAGCGGCCGTGGCGGGCCAGGAAGCCGGTGACCACGTCGTGCCACTGCTCGGGCTGTTCGGCCATCAGCACATGGCCGACGGGCAGCTCGGCGTACTCCGAGCCGCGGATCGACTCGGCCAGGAACCGTGAGTCGGCCGGGGAGACCAGCAGGTCGGCGGTCGCGTTGACGACGAGGGTGGGCACGGTGATCGACGCGAGGTCGCCCGTGGTGTCGGCCTCGGCGATCAGCCCGGCCTGCGCCCGGGTGCCGGCGGGGACGGCCGCGGCCACCTGGGAGACCAGGGCGGGAAACGCCTCGGGCGGAAGGGCGTTGACGAAGTCGGTGCCGAAGCCCGTGGTGAGGGCGAGGCGGGCGAAGCCGTCGAGATCGCCGCGGTCGAGTGCGTCCTGCCACAGCTGCACCAGCAGCCGGAGCCGGTTGTCCGCCTTCGCGAAGCCGGCCGCCAGGACGAGCCCGCGCACCCGGGCGGGGTGGCGGGCGGCGGCCCGGACCGCCACCGCCGTGCCCAGCGAGTAGCCGACCACCGTGAAGGTCTCGACACCTGCCCCGACCGCACTCTCGACGAGGGCGTCGGCCAGGCGGTCCAGCTGCAGGGGAGTGTCGTCGGCCGGGTAGGAGGGAGCGACGACGGTGTGGTCCCGGCCGAGGAGCGGGATCAGCGCGCCGAAGTTGTTCGGGATGTCGCCGGAGGCGCCGTGGGCGAGCAGGATGCCGGGTCCGGAGCCGGACACCTCGGTCGTCAGGGACAGGGACTCCGTCAGGGACGGTCATGGACGAGCGGCTGGACTCCCTGGCGGAGCAGATCGCCCGGCTGCAGCGGCAGCAGGACCTCCTCTCCGCACAGCGCGAGGCGACGGTGCTGCGGGGCTGATCCCCTCGGGGGCGTGCGCGGGCGTCCGGCCGGCGCGGGCGGGTCAGCGGCGGACGGCCGACCGCTGTTCCAGGACGCGGAGGGCGGTCTCGCCCCAGCGGATGTTCTCCTGCTCGAAGGCCATGCCGCGCTGCAGGGTGAGGTACGGGCCGATGCGCTCGGCCTCGGCGAGGTGCTGCTCCTCGGTGCGGCCGTCGAGCAGCCTGGCGCGCAGGCGCTCGTAGCGGGCGAGCTTGGCGCGGGCCCACTCCATCCGCTCGGCGACGGCGGCCCGCACGGCCGCGGCGTCGCCGGCGTCGACGCTCTGCACCTTGACCATGAGTTCGTCGCGGATGGTGCTCGGCCGGCTCGGGAGCTCGGCGGTGTACGCGTGGACCGCGGCGAGTCCGGCGTCGGTGAGGGAGAAGAGGCGCTTGTTGGGGCGGCGCTCCTGCTCGACCACGCGGGCCGCGATCAGCCCGTCGGCCTCCATGCGCTCCAGCTCGCGGTAGAGCTGCTGGGGGGTGGCCATCCAGAAGTTGGCCACCGAGGCGTCGAAGCCCTTGGCGAGGTCGTACCCGGAGGCCTCGCCGTCCAGGAGGGCGGCCATCAACGCGTTCCGCAGAGCCATGGCGTCAACGTAGCACCCGGGTCATTGGTCAACAAAGCGACTAATCGCGGATCGCGCGCAGCGTGCCCGGGGGCGGGTCTGGCGGGTCGGGCGGGTCGGGCGGGTCTGGCGGGTCGGGCGGGTCTGGCCGGGTCCGGACACGACGGGCGGGTCTGGACAGGCCTGCCGCGGCGGACTCATACTCGCAGAGACACCTAGTCGCATTGTTGAGTAGTGGGGAGTGCTTCGATGCACCCGTTCCGCCAGGCCGTCGAGGACCGCGACGAGAAGGCCATCGAGGCCCTGCTCGCCGACGAGGTGGTGTTCACCAGCCCCGTGGCGTTCAAGCCCTACCCGGGCAAGGCCATCACCGCGGCGATCCTGCGCGGCGTGCTGCGCGTCTTCGAGGACTTCACCTACGTCCGCGAGATCGCCGGGCCGGACGGGCGCGACCACGCCTTCGTCTTCACCGCGACCGTGGCGGGCAAGAAGATCCAGGGCTGCGACTTCCTGCACTTCGACGAGGACGGGCTGATCGACGACTTCACCGTGATGGTCCGCCCGCTGTCCGCGGCCCAGGCGCTCTCCGAGGCGATGGGCGCCCAGTTCGACCGGATCGCCCGCGAGGCCGCCGGGCAGTGAGAGCCCGCGGCCGTGGCCGCGCTGGTGAGCCTGCCACTGGGCGTCGCGTCGGCGGGCACGCGGCTGCTCGACCCGGCGGTGCTGGGCCCCGGCGCGGCCGTGGCCGTGATGTCCTCCGGTCTGCCGTACACCTTCGAACTGCTGGCGCTGCGCCGGATGCCGTCCGCGACGTTCGCGGTGCTGATGAGCCTGGCGCCGGCCGTCGCGGCCCTGGCCGGCTTCGTGGTGCTCCGTCAGGAGCTCGTGCCCGTGCAGTGCCTGGCGATCGCGCTGGTCGTGGCGGCGAGCGCGGGCGCGGTCCGCACCGGTGCGCGCGGCCGCTGATCCCGGCCGGGCCCGGTCGGCCGGAGCCGGGGACGGGCGGCCCCGATGCCCCCGGCCGGCCTCGGTCGGGCGGTGCTCAGGCCACGGGTTGGGCGACGAGCCGGACGACCTCGGCCGGCCCGGCGCGGAACGCCGGGCTCGCCGCGTCGGCCTCGACCATGTGCGCAGTGGCGTCGTGTGCGGCCAGGGCGGCCTCCGACTCCCACCGCTCGATCAGGACGAAGCGGTCGGGATCGCCGCTGACCTGGTGCAGGTCGTACTGCAGGCACCCCGGTTCGGCCCGCACGACCGGCGCGAGCCGCTCGAACGCGGCGGCCTGCTCCGACCCGCGGCCGGGGAGAGTGGTGATCAGGATGACTAGCTGTACCGGCTGTGACATGCGGCGCAGCCTACCCACGACCGCCCCGCGCGCCGACCGGTTTTCCGGCAGGCCAGGGCAGGGCGGGGGCCGGGCCGCGTCGGGCCACTCGGACGTCCGGGCCGCCCCGGAGGCGGGGGTGCTGCGCGTCACGCGGGTGGCGGCGTCACGTTCGCGGACGCTGCGCCGTCCACCTGGCGCGCGCGGCCGATGGGCCCTGCGGCAGAGTCGACCAGGAGAAGGGACAGCGACGATGCAGACCTTGACCGTCCGACGGACCATCGCAGCGCCGATCGCGGACGTGTTCGACTGGTGCGCCACGACCAGCAACTACACCCGTTCCCCGCTCGTCCTCAGGGCGCGACTGGCCCGGCAGGGCGCGGGCGCGCCGTACGGGGTGGGCGCGGTGCGGCTGCACACCTGGGCGATCGGGTGGTTCCGCGAGCGGGTCACCGCCTACAACCCGCCGTACGACTTCGACTACACCGTCGAGCGCTGCTTCCCGCCGGCCCGGCACGAGCTCGGCCGGATGACCTTCTCCGAGGTCGAGGGTGGCACCGAGGTCGTGTGGACGACCGCCTTCCAGGCGCGGGTCCCGTTCGGCGCGGCGGTCACCCGCCTCGCCAGGCCCGTCATCGCCCTCGTCTTCGGCAGGATCCTCGACGCCGCGGAGGCGGCGCTCACGGACGGCGGCGGGGCCGGCCGGTCGTAGGCCGCGACCTCGCGGCCCGGCCGGTGGGGCAATCGGCGGGATCGGTGCTCACGGCGGCAGCTGGCGGAACGTCAGAATGGGTGTATGGAAACCATGGTGCGCGTCGGCGGCGGTGAGGTCTGGGCGGACGATTCGGGCGGTGAGGGGCTGCCGCTGGTGCTGCTCCACCCGGGGGTCGGGGATTCCACGGTCTGGGATCCGATCCTGCCGGCGCTGACCGCGCGGCACCGGGTGATCCGCTACGACGTCCGCGGCTACGGACGCTCGCCCGCGCCCACGGTCGGGTACTCGCAGGTGGAGGACCTGGCCGCGGTGCTCGACCACTTCGGGCCGGAGCGGGCGGTGCTGGTCGGCTCCAGCATGGGCGGCGCGACCTCGATCAGTCTGGCCCTGGACGCCCCGGAGCGGGTGGCGGGCCTGGCGCTGATCGTCCCCGGGGTCACCGGGTACGACGGGCTCGTGCCGCCCGGCTTCTACCAGGAGATGGAGCGCCTGGTCGCCGAGCAGGACATGGACGGCATCGTCCGGCTGGGGATGGGGATCTGGGGACGGGCCGGAGGCGGCGAGCCCGAGACCGATCCGGTCGTCGCGGCCCAGTTCGCGGCCGTGCTGCCGGCCTGGTTCGGCAACGTCGGCCACCAGGCCACGGACGCGCCGGCGTTCGACCGGCTCGGGGAGATCTCCGCGCCCACCGTACTGGCGCTGGGGGAGCTGGACCAGCCGGAGGTCGTGCGCTGCAACGAGGAGATGGCGGCCCGGATCCCCGGCTGCCGGTTGGTGAGGCTGGCCGGGTCCGACCACTACCCGACGCTGCGCGAGCCGGAGACCGTCGCCCGGCTGGTCGCGGAGCTCCACGCCGAGGTCCGCTGACCCCGTTCGCGGGGGCCGCCGTTCACCGATCGGGGAGGGGCCGGCGCGCCGGAGGGGGCGTGGCCGGGCGGCGCCCCCTGGGCGGTCCTGCACTTTGCCCGTATCGGCCGATGGCGGCGGGCGTTTCGACAGCGTGGGCGGGGAAAGATCGTCGGGGGTCGCAGGCCTGACGGGACGGCAGTGCGGTCGGTGTGGGCGCTCCGCAGTCGGATCCCACCTCCGCGCGCACGGCCCCGCGCCGGCCTGCACCGCCTCGCACCACCGACCGCTCCCACCCCGTCCGAAGGGACCGCAAGTGACCTCGCGCCACCCGTTCGCGTTCGACCCCGAGACCGGCACCACCACCTGCCAGGACTGCGAGGCGACCGGCCAGCACACGGAGTCCGAGGAGGAGGCCGCCCTCTGGCACTCCGCCCACCGGCCGTTCTGCGCCCCGTCCCGGTAGGAACGCCGTTCCCCGAGGAGAACGCGGTGGCGGTTGCGGGGAGACGGCGACCGCCCGCCGCCCCGGCCCCAGGCCCCGGCCCCGTCCCGGGCCCCCGCTCCCGTCCGACGCCCGAGCGGTGCCGGACGGGGGCGGCGGCGCCGCTGCCTCGGCACGTCAGTGCTCCAGGGCGTCGGCGCCCCGGTAGCCGGCGGGCGTGCCGTGGGCGAAGACGACGTCGGCGGTCATGTGACGGGTGCGCAGGGGCAGGATCTCCTGGTACTCGGGGGAGTCGTACCAGGCGCGCAGCCGGTCGTGGTCGGGGAACTCGATGATGATGAGGTCCTTCCCCCAGCTGCCCTCGACCGCCTCGACCTGGCCTCCGTGGACGAGGAACCGGCCGCCGAAGGGCTCCAGGGTGGCGTCGATCCGCTGGAGGTACTCGACGATGTCGGGCCCGAACTCGACGGCGTGGACGTTGGCGATCGCGTAGGCGGTCATGGGGTGCTCCTTCGTCGGGGGCTCGTTCGCTGTCGTCTCCGACGGTAGGGGAGGCCGTGCGCGGCCGAATCGGTCACGGATCGGTCGTGCGCCGGTCGTGCGTCGGTCATGCGTGGGTCGGTGGGCCGGATGCGGGGTGCCGACGGCTGCTTGGTTCTACCAAGTTAGTGCTTGGAATCTCCAAGTGTCCTCTCTATGCTGTCCGTTCATGACTGCAATCAGGGAAGACGGCTACGAGCTGTCCACGGACGCGAGCCGGATCGATGTCGGCCTGGTGCACCACTGGCTGTCCACCGACGCGTACTGGGCGCTGGGCGTCAGTCGGGAGACGGTGGAGCAAGGGGTTCGCGCCTCGCTCAACTTCGGTGTCTTCGACGCCGCGGGCGCCCAGGTCGCGTACGCGCGGATCGTCAGTGACCTGGCCACCTTCGCGTGGCTCTGCGACGTCTACGTCGACCCGGCGCACCGCGGCAGGGGTCTGGGAACCTGGCTGGCCGCCGAGATCCGCGACCACCTGGCCCCGTACCGGCTGAGGCGCATCCTGCTCGCCACGCAGGACGCCCACGGGGTCTACGCGAAGGCGGGCTTCACGCCGCTGCCCAACCCCGAGCGCATGATGGTCCTGACCCGGGCGTCCTGAGCGTCACTCCGCCGGGCGGGGGTGCGGCGTGAGCACACCGCACCCCCGCCCGCGCCGGTCGGCGGTCAGCCCTTTCCGCCGGCCTTGAGCACCTGGGCGGCCGCCACGCCGGCGGCGCTGTTGCCGTGGCCGCCGCCCTCGACCTCGGCCGCGACCGCGAGGTCGCCGCGGTAGGCGATGAACCAGCTGTTGGTGTCCTTGCCGGTGCCGGTCTCGACGGTGCCGGTCTTGGCGCCGATCTGGCCGGTCAGCCCGGACATCGGGGCGCGTGCGGTGCCCTGGGTCGCGGTCCTGGACATCATCGTCCGCAGGTCGCGGGCGACGCCCTCCGGCAGCTTCCCGGGCGCCGTCACCCGCTTCGCGCCCGGTAGCAGGACGGGCTGGCGGAACGTTCCGCTCTGCACGGTGGCGGCGACCGAGGCCATCGCCAGCGAGTTCACCTGGACGGTGCCCTGGCCGATGAACTCGGCCGCCGCCTCGTCCTTGGTCTTCGGCACCGGGACGGTGGCGTCCCGGCTCTCGATGCCGATGTGCCACTCCAGGCCGAGGCCGAACTGCTCGCGCGCCACCGCCGGCACCGTTCCGAGCTGCAGCTTCTCCAGGCCCTTGTCGATGAAGCCGGTGTTGCAGGAGTGCGTGAAGTCGTCGGTGAGGGTGTAGTCGGGGAAGTCCCCGCGTTCGTCGTTGCGCCAGGGGCGCGGGGAGTTGGTGGTGTCCTTGCACGGTACGACGGTGTCCGGGCGGACCCCGGCCTCCAGGAGGGCGGCCGCGGTGACCACCTTCATCGTGGAGCCGGGCGGCTGTCCGCCCGCGACGGCCCGGTTGTACTCGCCCGAGGGGGAGAACGCCATCGCGAGGATGTGGCCGGTGCTCGGCTGGATGGCGACCAGCGAGGCAGGCTTCCCGCCCGCCGACTGCTGCTTCACCGCCTCCTCCGCGACCTGCTGGAGGCCGGCGTCCAGGGTGAGCCTGACCTCCGGCGCGCTCGACGGGGTGAGGACGAACAGCTGCTCCGGCGCCTTCGCGGTGCCGTCGCTGATCACCACGGCCTGGCCGCCGACGGAGTCCGCCCCGGCGGGCGGAGCGATCTGCGGAAGCACGGACTTGAGCGAGGGGAAGGCGTCGAGCGGCTTGCCGTTGCGGTCGGTCGGCTTCACCACGGGAGTGGGCAGCAGCCGGACGCCGATCGTTTCGCCGGTGTCGAGGTGCGGGTGGATCACGTTCGGCGCCCACCGGACGACCGCCCGGCCGTCCGCGGCCCGGACCACGCTCAGCGCGCCGTCGTACTCCCAGGCGCCGGCCGCGCCCTCGAACTCGGCCTTCACCCGGAAGCCGACGGCCGGCTCGCTCGGCGTGCCGGAGGGCGCCGGGCCCGTCCCGGTCGCGGCGAACGAGCGCGGCTTCAGCGCCTCGCGGAACGCCGACAGCGCCGAGCGCGCCGTCTCCTGACGGTTGGTGAGGGCGGCCGCAGCCGTGACGTCGCCCCGGCCCCAGGCCGCCAGGAACTGCCGCGCCACCGCATCGGCCTCCTCGGCGGTCGGCGGCTGCTGGGCCATGGCGGCCACGGCGGTGGACTCCGGATGGTCGCCGTCGCCCCGGGATCCGTCCGACACGGCGTTGACCAGGTTGTACGCGCCGTACCCGCCGACCGTGACCAGTCCGGCGACGACTCCGCCCAGTGCCAGCTGCCAGACCCGGCGCGAGGCCGACCGGCGACGCGGGGCCTCCTCCTCGTCGCCGTCGTACCCGATGTACTCGGTGTGCGCGGTGAGTTCGGCGAGCTCGCCGTCTTCCCGATCCTCGAACAATGCTCTTCCCCCGTGTGCTCCTGTGGCAGGCCCGACCCCCGGAATCTCCCACCCCGCGGCCGGCCCGGCCCGCCCCGTCGAGATGGTTCGGACCCGGCCCAGCCTAAACCGCACCTGATCGGTTGTCAGCGGAGGGCTGGTGATCTTGGGCGGGCGGCACTCCGCGGTCGTCGCCCGAGCGTCGGCGCGCCGCTGAGCCCGGCGGGGTGCCACCCGCCTTGCCCTCGATAGAACGATTTCGTAGTATCCGAAATCATGAACTCCGAATCCGTACCACCTGAGCGGTCGGTGCTGCTCACCCTGCAGCGCGCGACCCACGCCACGCTGCAGCTGATCGCCGCCGAGCTCGTCGACCTCGACCTGACCGCCTCCGAGATCAACGCGCTGGCCAACCTCGCCGACGGCCGGGGCCGGACCGTGTCCCAGCTGGGTGTCGCGGTCGGCACCCGTCCGACCACGCTGACCAGCGTGCTGGACCGGCTGGAGCGGCGCGGCCACATCACCCGCGGTGTACGTGCCGGCGACCGCCGGTCGGTGCTCGTCGAGCTCACCGACTCCGGGCGCGCGGCCGCGGCCCTGATCAGGCGGACGCTGGCCGATGTCGAGAGCCGCGCACTGGCCGGCCTGCCCGCGGATGCGGTCGCCGGCTACTACGCCGTGCTGGACGCGCTGATCGAGGAGGGCGCATGAGCGGGGACGGCCGCGGTGCGGCGGAGGCGGCGCGGCAGCCTGCGGAGCAGCCCGGTGGGCGGCCTGCCGAGCAGTTCGCGGCGTTGATGGGTGAGGTGATGGCGGCGGCCGAGCGGTTCGGGCACCGCCAGCACGTCCACCTGACCTGGCTGGCCGTTCGGCGCCACGGCACCGCCACCGCGGTCGAGCTGGTGGGCGACGGCATCCGGCGCACCGCCCGGGCCGCCGGTGCCCCGGAGAAGTACCACGTCACCATGACCCGGGCCTGGGTCGAGCTGGTGGGCCACCACGCAGGCCGCGCCGGGAGCGGCTTCGACGGCGGCGCCGGCTTCGACGCCTTCACGGACTTCGACGCCGTCGCCGACTTCGGCACCTTCGCGGACCGGCACCCCGAGCTGCTCGACAAGGCGCTGCTGAGCCGCTTCTACCGGGACGCGACGCTGGCGAGCGCCGAGGCCAGGGCCGGCTGGGTCGAGCCCGACCTCTCGCCCTTCCCCTGGCAGCGCGCCGAGGGCCAGGGCCTGTCTTGTGGATCAGGTCGGGGCTGATCCACAAGACAGGCCCCAGCCGTGGGGCGGGTCCTGCGGCGGGTGGAGGGGGCCCGCTCAGCGGCTCGTACCGGTGCCGGAGTCACCCGGTCGCCGCACCACGCCCGTCCCCAGGGCGACCGCGAGCCGGACCTCCATCGGGCCGTCGCCCCGGCGGGAGAGGACGACGAGCTCGGCGACCGGCGCCGTGGTGCTGCCCAGCCGCGCCGCCGCCTCGGCCGCGAGACCGCGCGGGTCGCGCGTCCGCCCCAGCGAGAGGTGCGGCGTGAAGCCCTCCGCCCGGCCGCGGCAGCGGGGGAAGCGTTCCACCAGCGAGCCGTGGAGCGCGGCCCAGGAACCGGGGCCGTCGGCCGCCGGGTCGAGCCAGACGGTGGAGTCGCGGCGGTGGCGGAAGCTGCGCACGCCCCGCAGCCGTGCGGTGAACGGGTGGTGCTCGGCCGCCGCGGCCGCCAGCAGCGGGACGGCCGGGCCGAAGTCGGACTCCGGGACGAACCCGAACAGCACGTTGACATGGGGCGGCCAGCGGCGGATCTGCGGATCGTGCTCGCGCCGGATCTCCTGGACGGCCTCCCACAGTCCGGACGGCGGCAGCCAGGCCACCGCCGTCCGGGGGGTCGGTGCGACGTCCAGGAGGCCGGGCAGGTCGTACGGGTCCGGGTCCACCCCTTCATGGTCGGCCCACCGGTCACGGTCGGCCTCCCCCTCTGTGGACACCCGCTCCGGTTCGTCGACGCCCGCCCCGGAGGCGGCGCCGTCCCGCGGTTCAGGACGGCGCCGTGGCGGGCAGGTGGGCCCGCAGCCGGGGACGCTACTTGACCGCGAGGATGTCGATCAGGCGGATGTCGGGGTCGGCGGCGAGGAGGTCCGGGCCGACGTGGGCGAGGGCGGCGGGGATGCGGCCGGTCAGGTGGGCCTGGCGGCCCTCGTCGTCGGCGAAGGCGTCGAAGATGCCGAAAGTGGAGCCGTCGACCTGGAAGGCGTACCAGACCTCGGTCCGGGCCTCCTCGGCGGCGATGCCGCGGGCGGCGTCCAGCAGGGCGGCCACCTCGGCCTCCTTGCCGGGCTTGGCGGTGAGCAGGGCCAGCACACCCAGCTTGAGCGTCATGTCGGTTTCCTCCGTGTCGTGAGGCGCTTTGCGTGAGGGGCTTCGGTCGGCAGGACGAACGCCGCGTTCGGCCCGAATCTCAAGCTATGGGGCCGAAAACCGGCACGCGACCGGCGGAAACGACGTGCTCGGTGCGCGCCCGGCCGGCCGGCCCCCCGCCGCGGTTCGACGACAGGACCTGTCCGCCCAGGGTGGTGCGGGCCTCGCGCTGCTCGCGGTCGGTGGTGGTGCGCGCCCGGTCCTGGAGGGTGCGCAGAGCCTCCGGGGCGAGGCCGGCGTGGGCGGCGTCGGCCCACTGGGCGAGCAGCGCGGCCGCCTGGTCGTGGAGGCGGGGGTAGCCGTCGGCGCCGCCCGGGTCGGCGGGGGCGAGGGGCGCGAGCCAGGTGGCGGCCAGGTTGCCGGCGGGATCGGCGGCGAAGCTCGGTACTTGCCCGCCCCCGGCGGCCTTCAGCCGGGTGAGCACGTCGCCCTGCCAGCTGCGGCGGGCGCCGTCCCCGAGGTCGCGCAGGACGTCGTCCGCGATCCCGTCGAAGGCGCCGGCGGGCGCGGCGGCGCGCACCAGCGGGTCGACGATCGCGCTCTGCTCCGGGCCGGGGCCGACGGCGGCGAGGCCGGCCGCGCCCTGGCGCAGGTCGGCGGCGCGCAGGGCGGCGTAGCCCGGCGCGTCCTCCGCGAGCCCCCGCAGCGCGCGGACCAACTGGTTCTGGGACACCGCGAAGTGAACGCCCTGCCCGTCCTGCCAGGCGTCGGCGCTCGGCCCGTCGTGCGCTGCGTAGACGTCGTTGACGCCCGTCAGGACGGCGTGCGTGTCGGCCGCGTAGTCGGCCAGGGCCTCGGCGAGCGGGCCGCGGACCTCGGGGTGGACGTGGTGGTCCGGGCGGTCGGCGAGGGCGAGGACGACGGTGCGCATGGCGTGGGCCTGGGGGAGGGTGTGGACGCCCGGCCGGTCGCCGGTGGTGGCGCGGCGCAGGCCCTCCGCCAGCTCGCGGCACGGCAGGTCGGACCTCCACGCCCCGTCCAGGACGGTGCGGATCCGCCCGTCGGTGCGGAGCCCGGCGCAGTCGCGGTCAGGGTCGTCGCGCCCGAGCGTCCACCAGAGGCCGAGGCCGGCCGCGGCCACCGCCACCAGGGCGGTGGCGGCGGCCGCGGCGCGCGAGCGCCGGGTGGTGGGGAGCATCCGGCTTCGCGTCCGGGGGCTCATCAGGCGTTGCCCCGGCCGAGGTAGCGGCCGGCGACGTCGTTGCTGCGGTTGCGGCTGTTGAGCATGTCGTCCTGGAGGGAGTTGATGTCCGGGCTGTCGGGGTCCATGCCGCGGTCCCGGGCCCAGATGCCGACCATGTCCGACATCTGGCGGTTGGCGCCCAGGTAGGTGTCGGAGACCTTCGCGTTGGCCTCGGAGTTGTTCTGGTCCTTCTCCTCCAGACTGACGGCGTAGGTCCAGGTGTCGACCAGGCGCTGGGCGGCGTCGCCGAGCGGGGCGATCGGCGTGATCGGCGCGCCGATGGTGTGGTAGAGCACCTTGGCCTTCCAGTCGGCCTGGGCGTTCTTGTCGTCGCGCAGGTCCATCGCGGTGTCGGCGCGAATGGCGTCGAAGACGCCGAGCGCGGCCGCGCCCTTGCCCATCGGGTCCTTCATCTGGGCCTCGGTCGGGTGGGGCCCGATGGCGGCGAGCTCCTGGTCGATCCGGCCCGTCTCGGCGCGGTGCAGGGTGCCGTATGCGGCCGGGTCGTCGGACAGGCCGCGCATGAACCGGACCAGGCTGTCCTGGCCGACCGCCATCCGGACGGTGTCGCCGTCCTTCCACACCGAGTCGTGCCCGGTGTGGCCGTTGTAGACGTCGTTGCGGCCGTTGAGCAGTTCGTGGGTGTCCCCGACGTAGTCGGCGAGCGCGTTGGCGAGTGGCTGGCGCAGGGTGGCCTTGATCTTGTCGCCGCCGTGGTCCTCGTCCATGGTGACGATGGTGTCGTGCATGATCCGGCCCTGGGCCTCGGTGTGCTTGCCGTCGTGGGCGGTGCCGGCCCGCTCTCCGGTGGAGGCGGCCTCGATCGCGGCGGCCAGGCCGCTCTGCGAGAGCGGGTCGTCGATCTTGATCATGCCGGTGTAGCCGGTGATGTAGCCCTGCGGCCAGTCCCGCTCCTTCAACAGGAAGTGCAGCCGCTTGTTGCCGCCGTCGGCGCCCGGGTCCAGATAGGACGTCGCGGCCTCGGGCTGGCGGCCCATCACGCCGAGCACCTCGTCCAGCGGGTCCGCGCCCAGCGAGGTGCCGTCGTGGGAGGCCTTGTAGCTCCACAGCCCCGGGTGCTTCTTCTCGCTCGCGATGATGTCGTCGGCGAGGTCGGTGAGGAAGGGCGTGGAGTACTTCGCATCGCCCTTGGACATCAGCGTGCCGAGGATCTGGTAGCCGTAGACCGGCTCCGTGTTGGAGCCGAAGTTCTTGGTCCCGTTCTCCTTCAGCCCCTCGCGCCACTTCCGGTAGAACTCGGTGTTCGGGTCCTGGGTGGCCGAGGCGATGACGCGGGTCAGGTCGGTCTGCAGGCCCGGGTAGGCGGCCTTCTTCCCGCCGTCCTTGCCGGGGTTGTTGAGCTTCTCGGCGAGGTCGAGTGTCTTCTCGGGGCCGAGCCGGTCGAGCAGGGTCTGCGAGAACTGCGGGCTGTCGGCGTTGGCCCGCATCAGGTTCGCCAGCTGCGACCGCTCGTCGTCGTTCAGGCTGTCGATCCGGGTGGCGAGGTCGGCCGCGCGCTGCGCGTCGGCCGCGTCGCCGCCGCCCAGGGCCTTGCCGTTGAAGGTGTTGTCGATGCTGCCCGCCTTCGACGCGCTGCGCAGGGCGCGGGCGGCGCGCTGGTCGGCGTCGGTGGCCCGCTGAATGCCGGCCTCGATGGCCTGCGTCCACTTGCCCGCGGCCTCCTGGTAGGCCCGCTGGGTGTCGGCGTCGTGGTGGAGGTCGTTCAGGGTGCCCTTGTCGAGCGTGCTCGGGTCGAGGACGGCGACCCCGGTCCCGGTCACCTTGAAGCCGGCCTTGACCGCGCCGTCCGCGGCCTCGCGCACCTGCTTCTGCGCGGCCTCGAAGTCCGCGCGCGCGTCGTCGAGCAGGGAGGCCATCGCGTTCGCCTCGACCTGTGCGGCGGCGATCTGGTCCTTGGTGGACATGAGCTGGAAGTTGGCCAGGCCGGCCGTGCCGCCCGTCCACAGCCCGTTTCGGGTCACCGAGAGCACGTCCCGGTCGAAGTTGCCCTCCATGGTGTGGAACTTCTGGGCCATCTCCCGCCACTTGGCCGCGGCGGTGGACAGGGTGCCGGGGTTCACGTTGAGGACGTCCTCGTATCCGAGCATGGGTCACTTCACCTTGAGCGAGTCGGCGATGGACTGGTTGGTGGTGTGGTAGTTCAGCGTGGTCTGCTGCATGGCCGCGCTGTTCTGGTGCAGGCGCGCGGTCAGCTGGTCGACCTGCTCGTGCCACTCGGTCAGCGCCGCGCGCAGCGCGCCGGCGGTGTCCCAGCCCTTGTGCGCGGCGGCCGCCGCGTTGGTCGACTCGTCCGCGGTCGCGCCGATGGTCTTGCTGTCCAGTGCCATGCCGTTGAGCGCCGACTGTGCCCCGCCCATGGCCTGGGTGTTGACGCTGAACTGGTCACTTGCCGCAGGTGTACTCACGTCTGAACTGCCCCCGTTCGGATCGGTCTGCCTGGCGGAGCGCCCGCCGGGGCCCGGCCGTCCGCTCCCGGCGGACCGAACCGGCCCCACCAGCAACACTGGTGACGCACCGTCCGCGTGATCGTACGCAGGGCGGTGATCGTTCTGTCCAGGTGGGAAAGCGTAAAGATTTCCCATGGAGGAGGGAAGAAGCGGGGCGGGCGCGTCCGGTTCGCCGGTCGCGCGCCGGCCCGGATCGTCGGGGCGCGCGGACCCGGCTCACCGAGGGGCGGCCGACCGGTGAGCCGGCGGTGAGGGCGCGGTGAGCGGGCGCCGACAGTCTTGAGCCATCGCCGGGCCGACGGAGGCCAGGACAACCGCACGAAGGAGCACGATCATGGGTGAGCTGACCGGCAAGGCCGCGCTGGTGACGGGTGGTTCGCGGGGCATCGGCCGGGCGGTCGCGCTGCGGCTGGCCGCGGCGGGCGCACTGGTCGCCGTGCACTACGGCGGCAACGAGGCCGCGGCGAAGGAGACCGTGGCGCGGATCGAGGAGGCGGGCGGCCGGGCGTTCGCCGTCGAGGCACGATTCGGCGAGGCCGGCGCGGTGGACCGGCTGTTCGCGGGCCTGACTGCGGGCCTCGCGGCCCACGGGGTGAGCGGCCTGGACATCCTGGTCAACAACGCGGGCATCATCTCGGGCAACCCGATCGCGGCCGTCACCCCGGAGGAGTTCGACCGGGTGTGGACGATCAACGTCAGCACGCCGTTCTTCGTCGTCCAGCGGGCGCTGCCGCTGCTCAACGACGGCGGCCGCATCGTCAACATGGGCTCGACCGCCAGCCGCTTCGCCGTCTCCACGCAGATCGCCTACACGGTGAGCAAGGCGGCGCTGGAGTCGATGGCGCCCTCGCTGGCCAACGAGCTCGGCCGGCGCGGGATCACGGTGAACACGGTCGCGCCCGGCGCGGTGCGGACCGACATGACCGCCGGCCACACCGCCATCCCGGAGGTGGTCGCGGGGCTGGAGTCGATCACCGCGCTCGGACGCCTCGGTGAGCCGGAGGACGTCGCGGACGTCGTCGGCTTCCTGGCGGGCCCGCAGGGCCGCTGGATCACCGGCCAGACCGTCGACGTCTCGGGCGGCACCTTCCTCGGCCCGATCGTCCCGGCGTGATCCCGTCCGCACGGTCACACGGTCGCACGGTCGTACGCGCGGGCGCCGGCCCGCGCGACCGTGCCGGCGCAGGGCCCGGCGGGACCCTGCCGCGGTGATCGGATCTGCGCGATCCCGACCGCTCGACCGTGTCGGCAAGATCGAGTCTGATGCATAATCACCCGCATGCTGTTCGGAATCCTCGGCGAGACCCGGGCGTGGCACGACGACGGGGCCGAGGTGCCCCTGGGCGGGCCCGCCCGCCGGGCACTGCTGGCACTGCTGCTGGTCCGCCCCGGTGAGGTGGTCTCCGCCGACCGCCTGGCCGAGGAGATCGACCCGGCCGCCGAACTCTCCGCCCACGCGGTGCAGTCGCAGGTGTCCAGGCTGCGCGCCGCCCTGGGCCCGGCCGCCGCGATCGAACGCGCCGGAGCCGGCTACCGGATCGCCGTCGCCGACGACGCCGTGGACGCCGGCCGGTTCGAGCGGCTGACCGGCCAGGGCCGCGCCGCACTGCGGGACGGCGACGCGCACCGGGCCGCCGAGCTGCTCCAGGAAGCGCTCGGACTCTGGCGCGGACCCGCACTCGCCGAGATCGCCGGGACCGGGACGGCCCGCGCGGCCGCGGCCCGGCTGGAGGAACTGCGACTCGGGGCACTGGAGGACCGGTTCGAGGCCGCCCTGCGCCTCGGCGAACACCGCACCGCCGTCCCCGAACTGCGCGAACTGGTGGGCCGCCACCCGCTGCGCGAGCGCCTGGCGGCGCTGCTGGTGCGCGCCCTGTCCGCCGAGGGCGGCCAGGCCGAGGCCCTGGTCGTGTTCGAGGAGACCAGACGCCACCTGGCCGACGAGCTGGGCGCCGACCCCTCGCCCGAACTGGCCGCGCTCCACCGCGAACTGCTGGACACCGACAGCACGCCGGCGATCGCCGCGCCCCCGGCCCAGCTCACCTCCTTCGTGGGCCGCGCCGCCGACGCGGCCGAGACCGCCGAACTGCTGCGGGTGGCCCGCCTGGTCACCCTGGTCGGCCCCGGCGGCGTCGGCAAGACCCGGCTCGCCGTCGAGATCGCCGCACGCAACGCCGCCGACGCCGGAGCCGGCGAGGTCTGCTTCGTCGAGCTCGCCCCCCTGCGCGACGGCGCCGCCCCGGCGCAGGCGCTGCTCGGCGCACTCGGCCTGCGCGAGAGCGGACTCCACCTCGACGGCTCGCGCACCCCCCTCGACCGGCTGACCGCCGCGCTCTCGGACCGGCTGCTCCTGATCGTCCTGGACAACTGCGAACACCTCGTCGACGAGACCGCCGAGCTGGCCGCCAGGCTGCTCGCCGCCTGCCCCCGGCTGCGCATCCTGGCCACCAGCCGCGAGCCGCTCGGCATCATCGGCGAGAGCCTGCAGCAGGTGGGGCCGCTCGACGAGGACGCCGCCGCCCGCCTCTTCACCGACCGGGCCGCGGCCGTCCGGCGCGGGCCCGCCGCCGACCCCGCCCTCGTCCGCCGGATCTGCGCCGCGGTCGACGGCCTGCCCCTGGCCATCGAGCTCACCGCCGCCCGGCTGCGCACGCTGGAGATCCACGACCTCGCCGAGCGGCTGGACGACCGGCTCGCCATCGCCGCCCGCGGCACCCGCACCGCCGACCAGCGGCACCGGACGCTCCGCTCCGTCGTCGCCTGGGGCTGGGAGCTGCTCACCGAACCCGAGCGGCGGGCCGCCCGGCGGTTCGCCGTCCTGGCCGGCGGCGCGACGGCCGAGGCCGCGGCGCAGGTGTGCGACACCGACACCGAGACGCTGGAAGCGCTCGCCGACAAGTCCTTCCTGCAGACCGCCGGCGGCCGCTACCGCATGCTCGAGACCATCCGCGCCTACGCCGCCGAACAGCTCGCGGCGGCCGGCGAGCGGGACGTGGCCGAACGCGCCCACACCCGGTACGTCGGGCAGCTGCTGCGCACCGCCGACCCGCACCTGCGGCGGGCCGAACAGCTGGACTGGCTGCCGGTGCTCGCCGCCGAGCACGACAACGTGCTCACCGCGCTGCGCCGGACGATCGCGGCCGGCGAGGTGGAGACGGCCCTGGAACTGCTCGCCTCGGGCTCGACCTACCTGTGGATCCGCGGCACCGCCGCCTCGGTGGCACCCGACGCGGCCGCCCTGCTCGCGGCGATCGGTGACCGGCCGGCGCTCGCCGACCCGGCGGCGGCCGGTGACCCGCAGGGCGTCCGCGACCGGCACGCGGCCGGTGACCCGCAGGGCGTCCGCGACCCGGCGGCCGCCGGCGGCCCGGTGCAGGCCGGCACCGCGCCCCCGGCCGGGCTCGGCGAGGAGTACGCGATCTGCACGCTGCTCGCCGCGCCGGGCTCCACCGGGATGCCCGTCTGGCAGCAGCACCGCGCCGCCGCCGAACGGGCGCTGGCCGCCGCCTGGCCGGGCGACCGGCCCGGACGGTACCCGGCCGCGCTGCTGGTGTGGATGATGCGCAACGCCGGCCAGGCCGCCCTCCAGGAGCGGCAGAGCGCCTTCGAGCTGGTCTCGGCGCAGCGCGACTGCCCCGAGCCGTGGGCCCGCGCGGTGGCCCGGTACGTGGCGGGCTTCGGCCTCCTCGGTGCCGGGGACCAGGAGGCCGCCGAGCGCGACTTCGCCCTGGCCGGCGAGGGCTTCGACGCGCTCGGCGACCGCTGGGGCGCCGCGCTGGTCCTCGACCTGCTCGCCGGCCTGGCGGGCGGTCGCGGGGACCGGGCCCGGGCGATCGCCCTCACCGAGCGCGCCCTCGCCCTCACCGAGGAGCTCGGCGCCCTGGAGGACGCTGCCGACCTGCTGGTCAACCGGGGCGACCAGCTCGCCGCCGACGACCTCCCGGCGGCCCGCGCCGACTACGCCCGGGCCGCTGAACTGGCCGTCCGCGCGGGCAGCGCCGACGGCCTGGGAGCCGCCCTGCGGGGGCAGGCCGACCTCGCCCTCGCCGACGGCGACCCGGCCGGGGCCGAGCGGCTGTACACCGAGGCACTGGAGCGGATCGACCCGCACTGGATCAAGGCCCTCGGCAACCGGGTCCGCGCCCTCGCCGGGCTCGCCCGCGTCGCCGAGGAGAACGGGGACCGGGCCGCCGCCCGGACCCACTACCGCAGGGCCGCCGAGTCCGCGGCCGCGGTCGGGCCGTCCGCGCCGGACGTGCTGCGCGTGCTGGGTCTCCCCGACGCCCTGGTCGAGGCGGTGAGCCGGGCGTGAGCCGGAGGTGAGCCCGCGGTGAGCGCCCCGCGCGAAGCTCACCGCCATGAAGAACCGCAACGTCCTCATCTCCGGCGCTTCCGTCGCCGGCCCCGCGCTCGCCCACTGGCTCCACCACTACGGCTTCGACCCGGTGATCGTGGAGCGCGCCCCCGCGCTGCGCGACGGCGGCTACGCCGTCGACTTCCGCGGTGAGGCGCACCTGTCGATCCTCCGGAGGATGGGCATCCTGCCCGAGCTCGAAGCAGCCCGCACCGGCGTCGGCTCGATGTCCTACGTCAACAGCGCGGGCAAGCCGGTCGCGAAGCTCCCCGCCGACCTCTTCGCGGGCGACCTCGAAATCCTCCGCGGCGATCTCGCCCGCATCCTCTACGACGCCACCAAGGGCTTCACCGAGTACGTCTTCGGAGACTCCGTCACCTCGCTCGCCGAGGACGACCACGGCGTCACCGTCGGCTTCGAGCGCGGCGCGCCCCGCCGCTTCGACCTGGTGATCGGCGCCGACGGGCTGCACTCCAACACCCGCCGCCTGGCCTTCGGCCCCGAGGAGCAGTTCGTCAGGCACCTCGGCGTCTACTGCGCGATCTTCACCACCGCCAACCACCTCGGTCTCGACCACACCGGGCACGCCTACCGCACCGCCGGCCGCCTGGCCGCGATGTACAGCGCGCGCCACAACGCCGAGGCGAAGGCCGCCTTCTACTTCGGCTCACCGGAGCTCGGCCTGGACCGCCGCGACGTGGTGCGCCAGCAGGCGCTCCTGGCCGAGCACTTCACCGGCAACGGCTGGGAGAGCGACCGGCTGCTGGACGCCATGCGGTACGCGTCCGACTTCTACTTCGACTCGGTCGGGCAGGTCCGCATGGACGCCTGGACCCGCGGCCGGGTCGCCCTGGTCGGCGACGCCGCATACTGCCCGTCCTCCCTGTCGGGCATGGGCTCGGGCCTCGCCCTGGTCGGCGCGTACGTGCTGGCCGGGGAGCTGGCCGCCGCGGACGGTGACCACCGCGCCGCCTTCGACCGCTACCAGGAGCGGATGGGCGCGTACGCGGCGGGCTGCCAGAAGATGGGCGACGGCGTCGCCAGGCTGATGGTCCCCGGGAGCCGGCTGGCGGCCTCGTTCCTCAACCGGTACTACAAGCTGATGCCCTATCTGCCGGGCAAGAACATGGCCGCCAGGATCGCCCGCAGGACGGCCGAGAACATCACGCTTCCCGACTACCCGAGCCTGGTCGTGCGTTGAGCCTGCGCGCCGGCGGTCTGCCCTCGGCCGGAGCGCGACGGCGGGCGGGCGGTGACGGGAGCTCCCGTCACCGCCCGCCCGCCGTCGGGCATCGGATCACTCGCAGCCGCGCTGCCAGTTCCAGCCGATGAAGGTGTGGCGCAGCTCGACGTCGAAGGTGCACGACGCGGTCGAGTCGCCGTTCAGCTGCACCGAGGAGTGGTGTGTGTTGAAGTACCAGTTGCCGGTGACGTCGAAGATCCCCTGGTAGCTGAACTCCGCGTCGGCCTTGGTGTGGACGACCGCGCAGTCGGTGGTGCAGTCGTCCGTCTTGGCCGTGGACTTCACCGACCAGCCGGCGTTCCACGGCTCGCGGTTGTTGCCCTGGGTCGACTCGGTGGCCGCGGTGGTGATCCGGCCGCCGTCGGTGGTCCAGGTGGAGGTGGTGTACAGCCCGGTCATCCGGATGTTGCAGCAGTCGAACATCTCGTTCCAGCTGCGCAGCTGCCGGGTGGTACCGGCCGCGGCCGCGGCCGCGGCCTGGCTCGCGGCTGCGGTCTTCGACGCCGCGGCCGAGGCCGGCTTGTAGGTGACCGGGCCGAACTGCGGTGTGCAGTCGGCGCCGATCGTGACCTGCTGCTGGACGGCCTGGCCCGGGGCCGGTGCCGGCAGCGAGCCGGTGAGGCGGACGGCGCCGCACTCCCGGCCCTGGCCGGCCGGCGCCTCGGCCGGGGCGGCGACGGCGGTGGTGGTCCCCAGGAGGGAGAGCAGGCCAGCCGCGGCCAGCGCGACAGTGGTGGAACGGAACGTCACGTTCCTTGCCCCTTCGACGATTTCGATCATGCTCGGACGGCTACGGAGCATAGCCGCGAAGATCGCGTTCGAACGGAGATTGCCAAGAGGTTGGCAGGAAGGTGCAACCCGGGCCGTCCCGCCGGCCGGGGTGCTGCGGATTCCTCCGCGCCGGCGGGCGGCCCTTGGGCCCTGTCCGGCGGGCTACTTGGCCGCGGCGGCTTCGAGGGTGGCGCGCCAGAGCGGGCTGTCGACGTAGTGGTTGTCGTACAGCTCGGAGGAGTCCTTGATCTCCTGCGGGCTCGCCTCGCCGCGCATCACCCGGCCGAGCAGGCGCAGGTAGTCGAAGCGGGGCATGCCGGGGGTGAAGGTGAAGAGCACATCGGCGGTCGAGCCGGGGGCGGCGGCGAAGGCGTGCGGGGTGTGCGGCGGGACGACCAGGAAGTCGCCCTCGTTGAGGACGGTCACCTCCTCGTCGACGAGCACCTGGAGCGAGCCGCCGATGACGAAGAACAGCTCCGAGGCCCGGGTGTGGAAATGGGCCGGCGCGCCGACGGCGCCCTCGGCGAAGGTGGAACGGTAGCTGGTGATCGGGCTGCCGTCGGTGCCGCAGTCGGCCAGCAGGGTCATCGTGCTGCTCGGGTCGCTGGTGGTCTCGGCGGTGGCAGCGCGGGTCAGAACGGGCTTCAGAACTTCGCTGTGCATGAGTGTGTCCCTGTCAAGATGGTCGAGCGGGTGGTCGTGGCCCCCTGAACGGGCCGGCCGTGCGCCCCGGGTCGCGCTGTGCGCGGCCTGGGCTTCCTGCGGCTTCCGACTCCGCCGACTGTAGGACGGCGCGGTGGGCGCCGTGTGTGCACACCGTGCAACAGCTCTCGACATTGCCTGCAGCCCCGCCCGCAGTCCCTGCAGCCCCGCCGCACGAGCCGTCGGCCGGGGCAGCCGGCGGTGGCGGGTTCGCGGCGGCGGGTCCAGCCTGGGCCTATGAAGGAATGGCCGGACGCACGCCGCGCAGGCCCTGAGCACCCGCGGCACCGGGTACTGCTGCTACCGGGCGGGATGTGCAGCGCCGAGTTCTACGCGGACGTGATGGCGGAGCCGGCGCTGGCCGGGGCCGGGCTGGCCACGGTGGCGGTGACGCTGCCGGGGTTCGGGCGCACCGTGCCGCCGGACGACCTCGCGATGGAGAACTACGCCCGGCTGATGGGGGAGTTCGCGGCGGACGAGGCCTGCGACCTGGTCGTGGGTCACAGCATGGGCGCGAACGTCGCGATCGAGATGGCCGCCGCGGGCGACTTCGCCGGGCCCGTGGTGCTCCTGTCGCCGACGTTCTCGAAGAAGGACGAGGCCGCGTTCCTCGGCGTCCTGGACCACCTGGGCCGGGTGCCGGGGCTGGGACCGCTGTCCTGGACGGCGGTGATGAAGGCCCTGCCGCCGATGATGAAGAAGGAAATGATCAAGGGCGGGGTCACGGAGGACCGGGCGCGGACGCTCGCGGCGGACATGAGCAACAACGATCCCGGGTTCTGCCGCCCGTCGGTGCGCTGCTACTACGACTACCTGGACCGCCACCCGTCGCTGGTCGCCCGGCTCCGCGACTCCGGGCAGCCCGCCTGGGTCGTGCGCGGCGACCGCGACGAGATCGGGCTGACGGACGAGGAGCGCCGCGGGCTGGAGGCGAGCCCCGGGATCACCATGGTGACGGTGCCGGATGCCGGGCACCTGCTCCTGGTGGAGCAGCCGGCACGGGTGGCCGAGGTCATCGTCGAAGCGGCGGGGACGGTGCCGGCCTGACGGCCCGCAGCCCGGGGCGGGGCGAAGCGGACCGGGCCGGCGACGGGCGTGCGGACGACGGGCAGCGCCGGGGTCACGGCCCGGCGGCCGGTCGGCGGCGGACGCCCGGAGCGCCGCCTGCCCCTGGGCGTCCACCGACCGGACGTCAGACCTTGTAGTAGAGGTCGAACTGGCGGGTGCCGGTGGCGGAGTTGTTGGTGATGCCGAAGCACAGGCGCAGTCCCTCGGGGCCGGTGTAGACGGCCATGCCCTCGGGCTCGCGGGGGGCGGCGGCCGCGTCGGCCTCCGAGTGGGTGCGCCGGATGTAGCCGGTGGTGGGGTCGTTCTGCACGCCGTTGAGGTCCATCGAGGTGGTGTGGACGGTCCACTTGTCCAGGCCGGAGAGCGGCTTCGACGGGTCACCGGCGCGTGGGTCGCCGTCGAGCATGTAGACGTACCGGCCGTGCGAGGCGAAGCCCTGGAACGTCGCGGAGGTCTGCGTCGGCGCGCCGTTGGCGTCGGCCTTCGGCAAGAACGGCTGCTGGATGCGGGCGAGCGCGGCCGGCAGGGCGGTGCCCTCGGTCGCGGCCGTGCGCGCGGCCGACAGCTCGTAGGCGGCGAACCAGTGCTCGCCGTCGAGGGCGTAGCGGAGCAGGAGGATGCCATTGGCCGCGTCGACGTACGGGGTCATCGCGGTGGCGGCCGGGTCCGGGGAGGCCAGGCGCCGGACGTCGGGGTGGCTGGTCCAGAGCAGGGTCCGGTCGGCGAACGGGAACCGGACGATCTCCCGGCCGTAGCCGCTGGTGGCCGCGTTGGCCTCGGTCCAGACGTAGGCGGGGGTGGAGGCGGTCGCGGGCTCGATGCCGAGCGACACGCCGTGCCCGAAGCCGAGCAGGTACATGTGGCCCAGGACGGCGCCGGTCAGGTCGTGTTTGGTGAGGCAGAGGTCGCCGGAGGCGGCGTGCTGATCGCCGCCGATGGTGGCGGTGACGGCGACCTGGCTGCCGGAGCGGAGGTAGGCGACCTGGCCGGCGCCGGCTATCTGCAGGGTGTAGAGGTGGCCGTTGACCGAGTCGAACGCGATGCCCTGCAACGTGGTCGAGGTCTCGTGGTTGACGATCGACCCGGCCCACCGGGTCGAGCCGTGGTCGACCCCGATCAGCGGCGCGCCGTCCGGGATGCTCGCCGGGTTCACCGGCCCGGCGGTGGCCTGCGCGGCGCCGGCCCCCGCGAGCGGCGTGGCCGCAGCGGCGGCGACACCCGCCCCGGCGAACATCAGGTGGCGTCGGGACAGTGCGGGCGAAGACATGTGACTCCTCATCGGTCGGGGCCGGGGCCGGCCGGCCACGGCGGGGACGGGTGCCCCCGGGCCCCGTCCGGCCGATCACTGTAGACGACCGTCCGTCAGATGATCACCGCCTCGTCGGAGGGAGGCGACCGGCCGCCCGGCCGAACCGTGGGTACCCCGGCGGAACGCCGGCGCTGCACGCCGGCGACGGCCGGGACCCGCTCGACGGCCTGCAGCGCAGTGCTCGACGGGGCGCCGGTGGAGACACCGAGGCGTCCGCCCCGGTCCGGCCCCGAGCCCGCCCCGAGCCCGGCCCCGGCCGGGCTGACCTGTGGTTATGCTGCGCCCGTGGGGCGCGCGGAGCCCCGGGCGGCCGGCCCGTGCCTCCGCCGCCCGGCCCGCCCGACGGCTTCCCGCTGCGCTGTGAAGGACCACCGACCATGAGCACCAAGGCCACGCCGCACGCCACCACCCCGCAGTTCGACGAACTGGACCGCCGGATCGTGGCGGCGCTGATGGAGAACGCCCGGGCGAGCTTCAACGAGATCGGGGCGGCCGTCGGCCTCTCCGGCACGGCCGTGAAGCGCCGGGTCGACCGGATGCGGGCGGACGGCGTGATCACCGGATTCACGGCGACGGTGCGGCCGTCCGCCCTGGGCTGGGGCACCGAGGCGTACGTCGAGGTGTACTGCGACGGCGCGGCGCCGCCGAGACGGCTGGCCGAGGTGGTGCGCAACCACCCCGAGATCGTCGCGGCGATGACCGTCACCGGCGGGGCGGACGCCCTGCTGCACGTGCGGGCGGCCAGCGTGCAGCACTTCGAGGAGGTGCTGGAGCGGATCCGCGCCGAGCCGTTCGTCCGCCGGACGGTCAGCAGCCTGGTCCTCTCGGACCTGCTCGCCCCCGGCAGCGAGCGAGGCGCCGAGCCCGGCGCCGACCGCGCGGCGCGGGGCGGCGGCGCAGCGATGCTGCGCTGAGGCGGCGGAACACGCAGCAGAGCTGCGGTGGCGCGGCGGCGATGCCGCTTGTCGGGGAGCGGGCCCGCTCCCTAGCGTTGAGGACACCCCCGAAGCCGCACGCGGGGACCGCCCGCGTGCCCGCGGATCGCCTGCGCCACCCGTCCGCACCGATCCGCCGCCCGCACCCAGGAGACCGGACATGACCGCAGCCGCCCGCCCCACCGACCCCACCGGCCCGGTCGGCCCGACTCCGGCGGACCGGCCGGTCCGCTCGTCCGCGGAGCTGATCCGGGCCGAGGAGCCCGTCCTCGCGCACAACTACCACCCGCTGCCGGTGGTCGTGGCCCGGGCGGAGGGCGTGTGGGTCGAGGACGTCGAGGGCCGCCGCTACCTGGACATGCTGGCCGGCTACTCGGCGCTGAACTTCGGCCACCGCCACCCGGCGCTCGTGGAGGCAGCGCACCGCCAGCTCGACCGGCTCACCCTGACCTCGCGCGCGTTCCACAACGACCGGCTCGCCGCCTTCGCCGAAGGACTGGCCGGGCTGACCGGTCTGGACATGGTGCTGCCGATGAACACGGGCGCCGAGGCGGTGGAGAGCGCGATCAAGGTCGCCCGCAAGTGGGCCTACGAGGTCAAGGGGGTGCCGGAGGGGCGGGCGACGATCGTCGTGGCCGGCGGCAACTTCCACGGCCGGACCACCACGATCGTGAGCTTCTCCGACGACCCGGTCGCCCGCGACGGGTTCGGCCCGTTCACGCCCGGCTTCCGCAGCGTCCCGTACAACGACCTGGCCGCGCTGGAGGCGGCGCTGGACGAGACCACGGCGGCCGTCCTGATCGAGCCGATCCAGGGCGAGGCCGGGGTGCTGATCCCCGACGACGGCTACCTGGCCGGCGTCCGCGAGCTCACCCGGCGGGCCGGGTGCCTGTTCGTCGCGGACGAGATCCAGTCCGGGCTCGGGCGCACCGGCCGGACCCTCGCGGTCGAGCACGAGTCGGTCCTGCCGGACCTGGTGCTCCTCGGCAAGGCGCTCGGCGGCGGCATCGTCCCGGTGTCGGCGGTGGTCGGCCGCCGCGACGTGCTCGGCGTGCTGCGCCCCGGCGAGCACGGGTCGACCTTCGGCGGCAACCCGCTGGCGGCGGCGGTCGGTTCGGCGGTGGTCGCGCTGCTGGAGACCGGCGAGTACCAGCGCCGCGCCGCCGAACTGGGCGCGGTCCTGGAGTCCGGGCTCACCGCGCTGGCGGGCAAGGGCGTGACGGCCCACCGCGTCCGGGGCCTGTGGGCGGGCGTTGACGTGGACCCGGCCATCGGCACCGGACGGGCCGTCAGCGAGCGGCTGCTCCGCGAGGGCGTGCTGGTCAAGGACACCCACGGCTCGACCATCCGGCTCGCCCCGCCGCTGACCATCACCCGCGACGAGCTGGAGTGGGCGCTGGCGGCCCTGGAGAAGGTCCTCACCGGCGCGGAGGGCTGAGTACGTCGTCCGGCGGGCGGGAACGAGCCGGCGCCGGAGCCCCGGGCCTCAGGGGCGCCGGACGGCGACGATCGCCGATCCCGTGGGCGTGGTGAGGACCTCGGTGGCGTGCAGGGCGGGGTGGGTGAGGTAGCGGAGCCGGAGCTCGTCCACCCCGCCCTCGAGCCGGGGGCGTCCGAACGGCCGGGGGCGACGCTACCCGCCCGTCGCCCCGCCCGTCCGGCGTTTCGCCCTGGCGGAGGCGGATTGAGGCGGGTCGGTGGGTGGCGCCCACCGACCCGCCGTCACGTTCTGCTCGGTTGGCCGGTCCTATCGGCGGTACGAGATTCGGGCCGTGCGGGGTCAGCCGTTCCAGCCGGGGTTGCGGCCGCTGAGCGCGAGCGCGCGCTCGAAGGCGGAGGCGCCGTCCGGGGCGTCGAACGCCGGTCCGTAGCCGCCGAGGGCCCGGGCCCGGTCGGCGAGCTGCTCGATCACGCCGAGCAGGACGGTGCTCGCCTCCTCGCCCACCGCGAAGGGCTGGCCGGTGGCGCGGGCCAGGTCCCAGCCGTGCAGGGCGAGCTCCTGGAGGGTGACGGCGGCGACGAGGCCCGCGGGCGCGGTGCCCGGACCGAACTCCGTCTCGCCCTCCATCGCGTCCGGCTCCAGCCAGGCCGCGACCGCGCGCTCGGCGCTCGCGGCCACCGCGGCGGGCTCGGTGACGGCGATCGGCTCGTCGGTGCGGGGGAGCTTGGCGGCGGCACGCTCGGAGTCGGGGAGCACACCGCCGACGTGGGCGAGCAGCTCGGCCACGGTGAACTGCGCGCACGGGGTGGCGGCACCGAGGCGGTCGGCCGGGACGGCGGCGGCCGCGCGGGCGAAGAGGGTGGCGAACTCGGTCAGTGCGGTCTGCATGGTGGGTCCTCCGGGCTTTCGCGCATGTCGGTTCTCGGGCTCTTTCCTTGAGCCGAGACTAAAGCGATGTCGGGTGCGGCGAGAAGCTGGACGTGCTCGCCGAACTGGCGGACGCAGCAGAAGCGGTCGGGCGGGCCGAGGGGTCGAAGGGGAGCGGCGGATGACGACCGGTCAGGTGATGTCGGACGCGGCTTCCTGGCCCTGGACCCGTACCACCGGGTGGTCTTCACCTGGGGCATGGAGGACGGCGCCATGGCGATTCCGCCCGGGGCCAGCACGGTCGAGGTGACGCTGACCCCCGACGGGGACGGCACCCTGCTCACCCTGGTCCACCGCGACCTGCCGCCCGAGGCCTGCGCCCCGCACTTCGAGGGCTGGACCCACTACCTGGGCCGCCTGGTCGTCCGCGCCGAGAGCCGCGACCCCGGCCCGGATGCCTGGCTGGAGCCGAGTGGTGCCTAGGGTGATCCCATGGGCTTCCTCGACCGGCTGACCGGCACCAAGCACCCCGACCGCGGGGTCGAACCGCGCTCCGCCGAGGGCGTCCGGGCGGCGCTGCTCGGCCTCAACGGGCCGGAGGTGCCGTACGTCGTGCGCACCGCCACCTCGGCCGAGGGCGCCGATCTCGTCGCGGAGTGGCGTCTGCGGGAGCCGGCCTGGCACCCCTACTTCGCCCGGACCCAGCTCGACCGGACGCTCCGGATCCGGATGCGGCTGCTCCCGGCGGCCCGTGAACTCCGGGCCCTGGACGAGCAGTGGAAGGTCACCTGGACCGGGGGAACGCCCACGCTGGTCCTGGAGCGCGAGTACTCCCGCGGCCAGGTCGCCGAGTCCTCCCGGGAGTGGACGATCGGTCGCGGGGCCGACGGCCGCCCCGGGGTGACGGAGGTGTCCCGCTTCGACGCCGCCGCGCTGAAGCACCCGCTGCGGGAGGCCGTCCTCGCCGCCGGGTGGACGTGGCGCGGCGCGGTCTTCAAGCTCTGATCCACCTCCGTGTCGTGCAGGCCTGGCCCTACAGCGCGAGCTTGAAGCCCTCGTGGCTGCTGGTGAAGCCCAGCGCGGTGTAGAAGCGGTGCGCGTCCTCCCGCTGCTTGTTGCTGGTCAGCTGGACGAGCGCGCAGCCGCGGGCGCGGGCCCGGGCGGCCGCCGCCTGCATCAGGGTGCGGCCGAGTCCGCTGCCGCGGCGGTCCGCGCGGATCCGGACCGCCTCGATCAGGGCCCGTTCGGCGCCGCCCTTGCCGAGGCCCGGGATGTACGTCGCCTGCAGGCAGCCGACCACGGTGCCGCCGTCGCCCCGGTCGTCGGCGTCCTCGACCAGGACCAGCAGCTCGTTCCGCGGGTCCGCCTCGATCGCCGCGAAGGCGCGCTCGTACGCCTCCGTGACGGTCACCGTCGTCGGGTCGACCACCGTCTCCTCGTCGGCGAGCAGGGCGAGCACCGCCGGCAGTTCGGCACGGGTGGCGGGGCGCAGGGCAGGGGTGGGCACGGGCCCGGGAGCAGCAGACATGGCCCCGACCCTAGAGCAGGGTCCCGCGGGAACCCTGCCGGAGGGCTGGCGGAGTTCCGCCGGAGCGGCCAGGGCCAACCCCGACCCGCGCGATACTGCGTGACGGATGCTCAAAATTGAAGAATCAGCTCGCATTGTTGACTGAACTGAGCAGTGGCTGATGCAATCCGGGTGCACGCTCGCTCCGCCGCGCATCTGTCTCCGTTCCGAGAGGGACCGCCATGCCCCAACCGAGCGGCACCATCCGAAGCCGGCTCTCCCGAGCCCTCGGCCACCTCCGCACCCGCGATCGCACCGGCACCGGCATCCGCATCCGGGCCCGCACCCGCCCGCGCCGGCTCCGGCAACGGCACCGGGCGCTGGGGGTCGGCCTGGTGACGACCGTGCTCTCCACCGTCCTGGTCGGGCTGGCTCCGGCCGGCACCGCGGCGGGGAGCACGGCCGGGAACATCACGGCCTTCCGCCAGTCCGGGACGACCTCCACCGTCTCCACGTCCTCGGGCACCGCCGTGCAGGTCGTGTTCCTCCGCGCCGACATCTTCCGCATCCAACTCGCGCCCGACGGCCGGTTCACCAACCCGGCCGGCAGCGACATCACCGTCAACACCGCGTTCGGCACCCCCGCCGTCACCGCCACCGACCGGGGCGCCTACTACGAGATCGCCACCACCGCGGTCACCCTGCGGGCCTACAAGCGGCCGCTCACCTTCGCCGCCTACCGGCCGGACGGCAGGCTGCTCTGGCAGGAGTCGAAGCCGACCGCCTGGACGGCGTCGAGGACGACGCAGTACCTCACCCGGGGCCCGGCCGAGCAGTACTACGGCACCGGACTGCGGCTCGGGCCGTGGGCCCTGCGGGACCGGACCGTGCCGATCGCGGTCGACAACGAGTGGAAGCAGAACAGCAACGCCAGCCCCGCGCCGTTCTACATGTCCTCCAACGGGTACGGCGTGCTGCGCAACACCTGGGCGCCCGGCTCGTACGCGTTCACCGACCCGGTGGCCACGACCGAGGACGAGAAGCGCTTCGACGCCTACTACTTCGTCGCCGACTCGCTCAAGGGCGTGCTGGGCGGCTACACCGACGTGACCGGCAAACCGTTCCTCGCTCCGATCTGGGGGCTGGAGCTCGGCAACGCCGACTGCTTCAACGCCTCCAACCCCGACTACACCGGCGACCACACGCGGGCCCGCCACCAGACCACCCCCGACGTGGTCGGGTACGCGCAGGACGCGCGGAGGGCGGACATGCCGTCCGGCTGGATCCTGCCCAACGACGGCTACGGCTGCGGCTACACCGACCTGCGGCAGACGGTGTCCGACCTGGCCGGCCTCGGCTTCCACACCGGGCTCTGGACGTCGACCGGGCTGAGCGACATCGGGACCGAGGTCGGCACCGCCGGCTCCCGCGGCGTGAAGACCGACGTGGCGTGGATCGGCGGGGGCTACAAGTACGCGTTCGACGGGGTCGGCCAGGCCGTCGCCGGGATCGAGGACAACTCGGACGCCCGCCGCTTCGTCTGGACCGTCGACGGCTGGGCCGGCACCCAGCGCAACGCGGTCGTCTGGACCGGCGACACCCGCGGAGACTGGGCCACCATGGGCTGGACCGTCCCCGCCGTGGTGGGCGCCGGGCTGTCCGGCCTCAACTACGCCTCCGGCGACGTCGACGGCATCTTCGGCGGCAGCCCGGAGACCTACACCCGGGACCTCCAGTGGAAGGCGTTCACCCCGGCGTTCATGACGATGTCCGGCTGGGGCGCCACCAACCCGTCCGCCGGCTACACCGACAAGCAGCCCTGGCGGTTCGCCGAGCCCTACCTGTCGGCCAACCGCAAGGCGCTGCAGACCAAGATGCGGCTGATGCCGTACCTGTACACGATGAGCCAGGCCGCCAGCACCACCGGTGTGCCCTCGACCCGCGCGCTGGTGCTGGAGTACCCGGACGACCCGGTGGCCCGGGGCAACGCCACCGCACAGGAGTTCATGGCCGGGGACTCCTTCCTGGTCGCCCCGGTGACGACCGCCGGTACCACCCGCGACGGCATCTACCTGCCGGCCGGGACGTGGACCGACTACTGGACCGGCCGGGTCTACCAGGGCCCGACGACGCTCAACGGCTACGCGGCGCCGCTCGACTCGACGCCGGTGTTCGTCAAGGGCGGCGCCATCGTCCCGATGTGGCCGCAGATGAACCACACCGGCGAGAAGCCCGTCTCCACCCTCACCTACGACCTGTACCCGTCGGGGCGCTCGGCGTTCAGCCTGTACGAGGACGACGGCCTGACCCGCGCCTACCGGGCCGGCGCCTCGGCGCGGCAGCAGGTCACCGTGGACGCCCCGGCCTCGGGCACCGGTACCGTCACGGTCGATGTCGGGGCGAGCACCGGCTCCTACGCCGGCAAGCCCGCCGAGCGCGGCTACGAGCTGACCGTCCACCTGGCCGGCGCGCCCAGCGCCGTGAACCTCGGCCCGGACCGGCTCACCCGGCTGGACTCCCCGGCGGACTACGACGCCGCGGCCACCGGCTGGTTCTTCGACCCGGCCGACCGCGGCGGCGTCCTGCGGGTGAAGGCGGGCAGCCGGTCCGGAGCGTTCACGGTCACCCTGACCGGTGCGACCCTGCCCACGCCGACGACCGGGGCCGGCGGGTCGCCGGCGCTGGACAAGTCCGCCTGGAAGCTGGTGTCGGCGGACAGCCAGGAGACCGCCGCCGAGAACGGCGCCGCCGCCAACGCCTTCGACGGCAGCAGCGGCAGCCTCTGGCACACCGCCTACTCCGGCGGCACTCCCGCGGCACTGCCGCACGAGATCCGGGTCGACCTCGGCGCCCGGTACGCCGTCGACGGCCTGCGCTACCTGCCCCGGCAGGACGGCGGCGTCAACGGCCGTATCGGCCGGTACGAGGTCTACGTCTCCGACTCGGCCACGGCCTGGGGCAGCCCGGTGGCGACCGGGACCTGGGCGGACACCGGCACCGAGAAGACGGTGTCGTTCCCGCCCGCGGCCGGGCGCTACCTGCGGCTGCGGGCGCTGAGCGAGGCCGGCGACCGCGGGCCGTGGACCAGCGCGGCCGAGCTCACGGCCACGGGCGCCCCCGCGGCCAAGGCGCCCGTGGGCACAGCCCCCGCCGGGAGCGGCTGAGCCGCGCTCGGCGAGCACGCCCGGCGGGTGCACCGGACGGAGGTCCGGTGCACCCGCCGGGGCCGTCCCCGCCTGTTCAGATTTGAGCAGTACATGGCTATGTGGTCGTGCCCGCACGGCTGCACACCACCGCCCGGCGCCACCTGCCGCCGCCCCGAACGGGCCGCGGAACCCCGGATCCGCCCTGGTCGGGCCGGTCCTCGCAGCGGCGCGGGCCAACCGTGGGCCGGTGGTCCGAAGCGGTGTCCACCCCCGGAGCTACACTCCGTCCATGCTCAAAGCTGATCGCGCCACCCGGATCCTCGCCCATGTCGCCGAGGAGGGGAGCGCAAACGTGCACGTGCTCTCCGAGCTGCTCGGGGTCTCGGGCGCGACGGTCCGCCGGGACCTCCAGGAGCTGCACGACCAGGGGCGGCTGCAGCGCACCCGCGGCGGAGCCGTCACCGGCGCGGTCAACCTCGAACTCCCGCTGCGCCACCGCAGTGAGAAGCAGCGCGAGGAGAAGCGGCGGATCGCCCGGGCGGCCGCGGAGCTCGTCCCGGAGGGAGCGGTCGTCGGGCTCACCGGCGGCACGACCACCACCGAGCTCGCCCGCGTCCTGGCCGAGCGCGGCGGGATCACCGTGGTGACCAACGCCGTCAACATCGCGGCCGAGCTGATCGTGCGCCCGGAGGTCCGCCTGGTGGTGATCGGCGGGCTCGCCCGGTCGGCGAGCTACGAGCTGGTCGGCCCGGCCGCGGACCGGATGCTCGCGCAGTACCACTTCGACCTCGCCTTCATCGGGGTCGACGGCCTCACGGCAGACGAGGGCTGCACCACGCACGACGAGATGGAGGCGCAGACGGACCGCGCCTTCCTGCGCGGCAGCGCGCGCTCGGTCGTGCTCGCCGACAGCACCAAGATCGGCCGGGTCACGTTCGCCTCGATCTGCCCGCTGGCGGACATCCAGGACGTGGTGACGGACGACGGCCTCGCCGAGGAGCAGGAGAAGGCGCTGACCGACGTCGGCGTGCGGGTGCAGCGGGCCTGACCCGGGGCCGGCCTGACCTGCGGCCGGCCGGCCCCGAGGGCCGGGGCTCGGGGCCGGGGGGTCGGGGCTTGGGGGGGGGGGGGGCTCGGGGCTTGGGCTCGGAGCCCGGCTCGGGCGCTGCGCTACTTGACCGATCCGGCGGTCAGGCCGGAGACCACCTGCCGCTCGATGAAGGCGAACAGCACCACGACCGGCACGATGGCGACGACCGATCCGGCGAACAGGTAGTTCCACTGCACGGTGTAGTTGCCGACGAAGCTGTTGATGCCCACCGTCAGCGGCTGGCTCTCCGGCTCGGTGGACAGGGTCAGGCCCATCACGAACTCGTTCCACGCCGCGATGAACGTGAAGATCACCGCGGTCACCACGCCCGGCATCGCCAGTGGCAGGACCACCCGGCGCAGCGCCCCGAGCCGGCCGAGGCCGTCGATCATGGCCGCCTCCTCCAGGGCCACCGGGATCGAGCCGATGTAGGCGGTCAGGATCCAGATCGTGAAGGCCAGGTTGAAGGCGGCGTTGCAGAGGATCAGCGTCCAGACCGAGTTGAGCATGTGCAACTGGTAGAACTCGCGGTAGAGGCCCACCAGGAGCGAGGTCGGCTGGAACATCTGGGTGACCAGGACGAGCAGTAGGAAGAGCCGCCGCCCCCGGTAGCGCACGCGCGCGGTGTAGTAGGCGGCGGGCAGCGCGACCAGCAGCGCGAGCAGGGTGGAGCCGCCGGCGACCAGCAGGGTGACCCTGAGGTTGCCGCCGAGCGTCGACTCGCGCCAGACGTCGACGAAGTTGGACCAGGCGAAGTGCTCCGGCAGGTAGGTCGGGTCGCGCAGTTCGTTCGCCGGGCGCAGCGCCGTGACGACCATCTCCAGGTACGGCAGCACGAAGACGGCCGCCAGCAGCCAGGCCACCGCCGTGACGATCAGGGTGCGCGGCCCGATCCGGCGCCCGGTGCGGCCCGGGGTGGTGCGTGCCGTCCGGCGTGCCGTCCGGTGCGGGGTCCGGCGCGGGGCCGGCCGTCCCCGCGGGGCGGGCGAAGAATCGGCCGGGGCAACGGGCGGGGTCGCCGCCATCAGCTCTCCTCCCTGTTCCAGCGGCTGACCCTGAGGAACGCCAGCACCATCAGCACGACCAGCGCGAAGTTGACGACGGACATCGCCGCCGACTCGCCGATGTCGGTGTTCTTCAACTGGTACATGAACACGGTCGTGGTGGCCGTGTCGCTGCTCGGCCCGCCCTGGGTCATGCCCCAGATGACCGGGAAGGAGTTGAAGACGTTGATCAGGTTGATCACCACGCCGACCAGGAAGGCCGGGCGCAGCAGCGGCAGGGTGATCCTCAGGTAGGTCTGCCAGGGGGAGGCGCCGTCCACGCGGGCGGCCTCGTACAGCTCGCCGGGCACGGTCTGGAGCCCGGCGAGCAGGGTGTAGGTGGTGAAGGGGAGGGAGACGAAGACGGCGACGGCGGTCATCCAGGGCCAGGCGGTCGAGGGCCGGCCGAGCCAGTCCTGGGGTCCGTCGATCAGACCGAGGTCGGTCATCGCGGTGTTGAGCACCCCCGCGGTCTGGTTGAGCATCCACTTGAAGCCGATGGAGGTCATCAGGACGGACGCCGCCCAGGGCGCGATCAGCGCCCAGCGGGTGACCCGGCGGCCCGGGTAGCGCTGGTCGAACAGCTGGGCGAGGGCCAGGGAGAGCAGCATCGTCAGGCCGACGACGGCGCCCGTCCAGGCCGCCGTACGGAGCAGGACGGGGCCGAGGTCGGACTCGCCGAACAGCTTGCGGTACTTGTCGAACCCGGCGGAGCCGCGGACGAACCCGCTGGTGCTGATCCGCAGGAACGAGGTGCGGACCATCTCGTAGACCGGCCACAGGACCACGAACAGGATCAGCAGGACGGCCGGGCCGATCCAGGGCAGCGGGCCGAGGCGGCCGAGGGCGGAGCGGGCGGGCGTGCGCCGACCGGACCGGCGGGGCCGCGCAGCGGTGGACTTGAGGGACACGTGCGGTGCCTTCCGGACGGGTGCGACCGCCTACTTGTTCGCGACGGCGTCCTGGGACTTCTTCTGCAGGTCGCCCAGGACCTTGGCCGGGTCGCCGGCGACCGCGCTGCCGATGCTCTTCTTGAGCTCGGCGGAGACGGCGTCCCACGTGGTGTCGCCGAGCGGGTAGAAGGTGGCCTGCGGCAGCAGGGCGAAGAACGGTTCGAGGTCCTTGTGCCGGCCGCTGGCGGTCATCTCCCGCAGGGTGTCCTGGGTGACCGGCATCAGGTTGTAGGTCTCGTCGAACCTGAGCGTGTTGTCCTTGGCATAGACGAAGTCGAGGAACTTCTTGATCTGCTCGCGGTGGCCGTTCTTCTTGAAGGCCATCGTCCAGTCCGCCACGCCGAGGGTGGACTTGAGCGGGCCGGCCTTGCCGGGGATCGGCGCGACGGCGTAGTCGACCTTGCCGTCCTTGGCCATCTGGATCAGCGACGGGTGGCCGTTGAGCATGGCCGCCTTGCCCGCGGCGAAGTCGGCGAAGGCCGTCTTGCGGTCGGTGGTCGCCGGGTTGGCGTACGTCAGGCCGGTGTCGACGAGGTTGGCCTTCAGCCAGCCGAAGGTGTCGACGTTCGCCTGGCTGTTGATGCTGTACTTGCCGCTCTTGTCGGTGTGGCCGCCGCCGTTGCCGAGCTCCCACATCATGCTCTCGCCCTGGGCCTCCTCGGGGCCGAGCGGCAGGGCGTAGGGGGTGACGCCGGGCACCTTGGCCTTGATGAGCTCCGCGTCCTTGCGGACCTCGTCCCAGCTGGCGGGCGGCTGGGCGATGCCGGCCTGCTGGAAGACCGCCTTGTTGTAGAAGAAGGCGCGGGCGGAGGAGACGAACGGGATGCCGTACTGGACGCCGCCGACCTTGCCGGCGTCGGCGAAGGTGTCGATGAGGTTGGCCCGGGTGCCCATCGACAGCACGTCCTCGGCCTTGTAGAGGAGGTCGTCGGCGACCTTGTCGGCGTAGCCGCCGGTCTGCAGGACGTCGGGGACGTTCCCGCTCTGGATCATCGTCTTGACCTGCTTGTCGATGTCGTTCCAGTTGACCACCTGGACATCGATCCGGATGGCGGGGTTGGCCGCGCTGAACGCGGTGGCGACGCCGTCCCAGTAGGCCTTCGAGCTGTTGGTCTCCTTGTCGCCGTAGTCGGCGGCCACCAGCTTGAGGGTCACGTTCCCGTCGGCTGAGCCGCCGTCACCGCCGCTGCCGCAGGAGGTGAGGACGAGGACGGCGGCCGCACACGCCGCCGGGATTCCGATGACACGTTTGTTCACTGCTGATACCGCCTTCGTCCTGCGGACCCGCGTCCTGGCGCCTGGTCCGCTCGTGGGGATTGCAGAGAGCTGTGAGCAGTCTTGGGAACGCTGTGAGCAGTCTTGGGAACGTTGTCGCGCGCTGGGGGGCGGGCTGCCGCTCTGCTCGGTCGTCGGCGGCACCAGCGAACAGGCTCCGCGCACGCACCGGCGAAGCCTGCTTGCATGTGCTTGAAGATAGCCAGCTTCGAGCAGATATGAAAGAGCCTGGTGTGTCGCGACGTCATCACGGGGGCGCTTCGGCGGGCGCTCGGCGGCCGGGCCGGGGTGGGCCTCCGCGGCGGTCCGCCGAGCGGTGCGGCAGCGGTGCCGGTGGTGGTGGTGTTCATGGTGGCGAACGGGGAATCAACTCTCGGCGCCCACCGGGCGGACGTGATTGCCGTACCGTGGCCGAGGACGAAGTGGAGGACCCGATTGAGCGCCCAGCCCGACCGCATCCCCGCCCTGCCGCCGGCCACGTTGCCCGTTCCTGCGCCGCTGCCCGCTCCGGCCCCGGCGGCGGCCGCCCGGTTGGTCGCGCGCATCCGCGCCGACCGGGACGCGGCCCGTGCGAACCGGTGGCTGCCGGCGTTCGAGCGGGACTGGGGCAAGGCGCTGGAGGACTCCCGGCAGACCTACGACCTGACGCCCCTGCACGACGTCGTCCGCGCTTGGCAGGGCCGCCTCGACACCGCGCCGGCGGTGGACGCGTTCGTGGCCGGCGGTCTGGACGACACGGACGGCATCGATCTGGAGCAGGTCCTCGGGGCGCGTCCCTGAGCTCGGGCGCTTGGGCGCCGGGCGGCAGCGACGAGACGTCAGGGCCCGTGGCGTCAGGGCCCTTGCGGTCGGGGCCCGTGACGTCCGGCCTCGGGAAACGGCGGTGGGCCCGGCCGGAATGTCGGAACATTCCGGCCGGGCCCACCCGGGTCCGTGCTGTCTCGCGCTGCTGCCGGGGCCGAGGCCCCCTCGCCTCCACGGTCGGGGGCCTCGGCGGTCCGGAGGCCTCGGCGGTCCGAGGCCCGGGCGGGTCAGTCGCGGGCCAGGAGCTCCAGCGTGTCGATGACGCGGTTGGAGAAGCCCCACTCGTTGTCGTACCAGGCGACGACCTTGACGTGCTTGCCGTCGACGCGGGTCAGGGCGGCGTCGAAGATCGAGGACGCCGGCTCGCCGGTGATGTCGCCGGAGACCAGCGGCTCGTCGGCGTAGTCGAGGATGCCCTTGAGCTTGCCGTCGGCGGCGGCGCGGTAGGCGTCGAGGATCTCGTCGAGGGTGACCTCGCGCGAGACCGTGGTGTTGAGCTCGACGATCGAGCCCACCGGGACGGGGACGCGGATCGAGTCGCCGGACAGCTTGCCGTCCAGGTTCGGCAGCACCACGCCGATGGCCTTGGCGGCGCCGGTGGTGGTCGGCACGATGTTCACGCCGGCGGCGCGGGCGCGGCGCATGTCGCGGTGCGGGCCGTCCTGGAGGTTCTGCTCCTGGGTGTAGGCGTGCACGGTGGTCATGAAGCCGTGCTCGATGCCGGCCAGGTCGTCCAGGACCGACGCCAGCGGGGCCAGGGCGTTGGTGGTGCACGAGGCGTTCGAGATGATGACGTGCTCGGCCGGGTTGTACGCGTCGGTGTTGACACCGTAGGCGAGCGTGACGTCGGCGCCGTCGGCCGGGGCGCTGACCAGCACGCGGCGGGCGCCGGCCTGGATGTGCGCGCGGGCGGCGTCGGCGGAGGTGAAGCGGCCGGTGGACTCCAGCACGATGTCGACACCGAGCTCGGCCCACGGCAGGGCGGCGGGGTCGCGCTCGGCGAGCACCTTGATGCGGTGGCCGTCGACGACGAGGTCGCCCTCGTCGACCGTGACGCTGCGGTTCAGGCGGCCCAGGGCGCTGTCGTACTTCAGCAGGTGGGCGAGCGACTCCGGCGCGGAGAGGTCGTTGATGGCGACCACCTCAAGGTCGCTGCCGCGCTGGAGCAGGGCGCGCAGGCTGTTGCGCCCGATGCGGCCGAATCCGTTGATGGCGATGCGGGTCATGGAGGCTTCCTTCCGGATTCCGGTCGTTTCGCCATCCATGATCGGTAGTCGAACGCTCGTCGGACAGGGGCAGGAATGACAGGGTGCGCAAGTATCTCGCCATGATCCTCGCCAACCACCGCAAGGATCTCGCCACTGCCGCGGGGCGTCGCTCGGCGCACCCCGGCCGGCGCCGGGACGGGCACCTTCAAGGGCCCCGACCAGCAGGGATGTCGGGGTGCTCGGGGTGGGCGCGAGGGCGCTCGGGGTGGGTTCGGGGCGCGCGGAGCGGGTGTGAAGCCGGCCGGCGTGACGGTCCGGCCGTCGTGGAGCGGTGCGGCCGTCGCGGAGCGGTGCGGCCGTCGTGGAGCGGTCCGCAGGCGGCGGGGTCGTAGCCGTCGGTCAGGCGGTCGGGGCCGCGAAGGTGTGCCGGTACTCCGTGGGCGAGGTGCCGAGGATGCGCTGGAAGTGCAGCCGCAGGTTGGCGCCGGTGCCGAGCCCGACCCGGTCGGCTATCTGCTCGACGCCCAGGTCGGTGCGTTCGAGCAGTTCGCGGGCCAGGTCGACGCGGGCCCGCAGCACCCACTGCATGGGCGTGTAGCCGGTGTCCTCGACGAACCGCCGCGAGAACGTGCGGGCCGAGACCCGGGCGATCCGGGCGAGGGTTTCGAGGGTCAGCGGCTCGGACAGGTGGGCCAGGGCCCACTCCCGGGTGTCCGCGAACAGGTCGCCCAGCGGCTCGGGCACGCTGCGCGGCACGTACTGCGCCTGCCCGCCGCTGCGGTAGGGAGCGGCCACCAGCCGCCGCGCCACGTGGTTGGAGAGCCCGACCCCGTGGTCGCGCCGCACCAGGTGCAGGCAGAGGTCGATGCCCGAGGCGGCGCCCGCGGAGGTGAGCATGTCGCCCTCGTCGACGAACAGGACGTTCTCGTCGACCGACACCAACGGATGCTGCTCGGCGAGCGCCTTGGTGTAGTGCCAGTGCGTCGTCGCCTTCCGGCCGTCGAGGAGGCCGGTCGCCGCCAGCGCGAACGCGCCCGTCGAGATCGCCGCCAGTCGCGCGCCCCGGTCGTGGGCGGCCACGAGCGACTCGACGACCGCCGCCGGCGGCGCGGTGGTCGCCGGATCCCGGTAGCCCGGGACGAAGACGGTGTCGGCCTGCTCCAGGGCGTCGAGCCCGTCGGCCACGTGGTACGCCAGTCCGTCGCCGCCGGTCACCAGCCCGGGGGCGGCGCCGCAGACCCGTACCTCGTAGGGCATGCTCGGCCGGGTGGAGAACACCTGGGCCGGGATGCCCACGTCGAGCGGCTTCGCGCCGTCCAGCACGAGCACGGCGACGCGGTGCTTCCTGCGGGCCATCGGTCTCTCCTCCACTCCTGTTGCCGTCCGGCCGCGGGCCGGCCGTATCTCCGCCCCTGCCGTGACCTGAATGCCGACTGCCGCAAGTATCCTGCCATGGGCCGGTATGCGAACCGAGTGCGGGGCGGCGTCGGGCGACAGCCGGGTGAGGGGCGGGGACGGGGGAGTGGACCCCGGTGTACCGGCGGCCGGCGGCGGCCGCCACGATGAGACGTCCGGACCTCTGTCGTCCGGGACCTCTGGACGTTCGGCTCCCGGTACGGTCGGGGCGCCCGCCCGCACCAGTTCCGCACGGCACCACTCCCGCACGGCACCACTTCTGCACGGCACCACTCCCGGAAGAATCACTCCCGCCCGCACCCCGAAAGGCGACCGCACCCGTGCACTTCACCTCGGCGACGACCGCGGACGGCGTCACGGAGCGCCGCTTCACCCTCGACGGCGTCCCCGGCGTCCTCTGGCTGCCGGCCGACGCCCTCGCTGCGGCGTCCGCCGACGCGCCCACCCGCCGGCCGCTGGTGCTGCTCGGCCACGGCGGCGGCCAGCACAAGCTGGGCCCGGGGCTGGTGGCCCGTGCCGGCCGCTGCGCCACCCGGTACGGCTTCGCCGCCGCGGCCATTGACGCACCCGGGCACGGGGAGCGGCCGCGGACGGCACAGGACGAACGGTTCGCCACCGAGATCGGCGAGCTGCTGGCGACGGGACGGCCGATCAGCGCACAGGTCGCCCGGCACACCGCGGCCCTCGCGGAGCAGGCCGTGCCCGAGTGGCAGGCCGTGCTCGACGCGCTGCGCAGGCTCGACGCCGTCGGCCCGGACGGCCCGGTCGGCTACTGGGGGCTCTCGCTGGGCACCGTGATCGGCATCCCGCTCGCCGCGGCCGACCCCCGGATCACCGCGGCCGTCTTTGGCCTGGCCGGCCACGAGTCGCTGACCGAGACGGCCCGCCGGGTCACCGCCCCGGTCGAGTTCCTGCTGCAGTGGGACGACGAACTCGTCCCGCGCGAGGGTGCGCTCGCGCTCTTCGACGCCTTCCCCTCCGCCGAGAAGACCCTGCACGCCAACCCCGGAGGCCATCTGGAGCTCCCCGACTTCGAGGTGACGGCCTCCGAGCTCTTCCTCGCCCGCCACCTGCAGTAGCCGACGGGACGACGCCACGCGCCGGCGGAGTGGGAAGCCGAACCGGCCGACTTCCCACTCCGCGCAGGGTGATTCACCGGATCGCCCCCGCGCGATCGGGGTGCCTTGTCGGACTGAGCGCGGGTCCGCGTCGACGGTCACCGACCACCACGCCGGCCCTGCGGACCTGAGAGTCGGGCGAGAGCGGGTCGGCAGGTTCGACCTCGCTGCCCGTCACTGCTCGTCGACGCGCCGGCACACGATGAAGCCTTCGTCGATCTCCGAGCATTCGAAGACGGGCTGACTGAACGCCGCCGCCATCGACGTGGTCAATTCCGGGCTGTGGCCCGCGGGGTGGTAGGCGAGCGAGAAGTGCCCGGCCGCACGGGGGTACTTCGCGATCAGGCCGCGGAACTCCCCGATCAGGCCGCCGAACTCCTCCGGGATGGTGTCGCTGTTCTTGGCTTGCTCCGTCACGACTGAACTCCTTGTACAGAGAATCGCCGGTATCGCCACGCGGGGCGTACATTTCGGCCTCAGTCTGGCGTGATGAACGCGCAGGCGCGGCGCGCGCCACGCCGACCGACCCGGATGAACCACCGCCGGCCCGCCACAGTGTGGTGTCGCGGGCCAGTGCCCGAGTGACCCGGCGGATCAGGTCGGCTGCCTTGCGCAGCCGCTTGTTGTAGCCGGGTTGCTGGGGCAGGTACGGGAAGAGGTGGCGCAGGTGGGCGCCGGCATGACGCAGCCAGTGGGCCTCGGAGGTGAAGCCGAGCATCGCCTGCATCATCGCCAGCGTTACCAGCTCGGCGTCGCTGAGCTGCGGAAGGATGCCCACGGCCGGACGCTGCGGGGCGAACTGTGGCGAGTCTTTCAGCAGGTCGTCGGTCTTCACGTAGAGTGCGGTCGCGAGGGTGTCCAGGTTGTTCGTCACAGACTGACCTTGGGCGCCCTCGCATCGTCCGCGCAGTCACAGCAGGAACTTCGCTCAGCTGGGCGCGACGGGCTGTTCGAGGAGTTCGTCCGGTCCGTCGAATCCGCAGCGCCGGTACAGCGGCGCGCTGCGTTCGGAAGGCCACACGATCAACGTATCCAGGCCGTGAGCGCGTGCGTAGCTCGTCGCCTCGTCGAGCAGGGCCCTGCCCAGGCCGCGATTGCGCTGTCCAGGGACGACGTAGAAGTTCGTCACGTAGCCGAGGGCGTCGGAGCCCGGGTAGGGACTCGGGACCTTCTCCACAAGGCACACGAACACGTGGCCACAGGGTCGGCCGCCCACTTCCGCGACCCAGACCCGCCACGGCCCAACCATTCGGGAACGCAGCCACTGCTCGCACTCAGCGGTGAACTCCTCTTCGTTCTGCGGGACTTCGTCTCCGCCGTCCTCCACTTTGAACCGCCAGCGCATGGCTGCCAGCGCGGGCGCGTCATCGGACCCGGCCCGACGGATAACAACGTCACTCATGGTCACACTCTCGCAGGCCGATCCGCCGGAGCGAAACAGTCCACGACCGGTCAGCGACCCCTTGGAATTGATCATCTAGGCCGAAAGTCGGTCTGGTGGCAGCGGATTTCGCGGGAGAGGATCAGGTGCGTGATCGATCCTCACCGACTCCTTGCCTTCTGCACGATGTCCGTCATCTGATACCTCCGTGGATGCTCCCGGCTTCAGCCGGGAGAGGACAAGGCGTTGGCCGCCCGGTCCGAGGCATGGACGATGCGTCAGGAACGGGTGAACTACAACGCCACGTCGGCGATGCTGACGGCGTGGAAGAAGACCGAGGAACTGGCGTTCCTCTCCGAGGTCTCCTCCGCCAGCGTCCAGATGCTGCTCCTCGGTCTGGCGGGCTCGCTGCTGGCTCTGATCTCCGACGGCCTGTGGGGGCTGACCGCCTCTGCCGCGAGCGCCTGGTTCGGCCGTTCCCCCGGGCGGATGTCGATGGTCGGAGCCACTGGTGGGCTGGCCATGATCGGGCTCGGTGCATCCGTGGCTGTCACGGGCCGTGCTGACCAGGACCCCGCCGGAGTGGGAAGTCGGAGCGGCCGACTTTCCACTCCGGACAGGTCGGGCCTTCGTGTTGGCTTCCGGTCAGCAGGGGGCCGTCGCGACGAGGCGGCGCAGGGAGGCGGCGGCCGGCGGGGCCCAGGTGGGCTGGCCGCCGGGGCGGCCGCGGCGGCCGGCCTCGCCGATGAGCAGGCCGCTGAGGGCGCGCAGCAGCGCCCAGCCGCGGGCGCGGCGCAGGGTCGCGGCGTCCGCTGCCGCCCCGTAGGCCCGGTGGAAGTCGTCGGCGGCGCCGTCCGGGAGGAGGATCCAGGGGGCGGCGAGGTCGCAGGCCGGATCGCCCGCGCAGAGGTCACCGAAGTCGATCACGCCGCAGATGGTGCCCTCCGCGGTGAGGACGTTGGCCGGGTGCAGGTCACCGTGGAGCCACAGCGCCGGGCCGGTCCACGCGGGCGCGGCGACGGCGTCCTCCCAGACCGCGCGGACGGCGTCCGGGTCGGGGACGAGCCCCAGCCCGGTCGCCTCGGCGAGGCCCCGGGCGAACCCCTCGGCGTGCTCGGCCAGCGGCCCACCACGACGGCTGCGGCCGACGGGTGCGGCCTCGGGGGCGGGCCGGTGAAGGGCCGTCAGGAACGCCGCCAGGGCGCCGGCGGCCTCCGCGCCCCGGGTGACGGGGGCGCGGTCGGCAGGGTCGCCCGGCACCCAGGTGGTGACGATCCAGTGCCGCGCGAACCGTTCGGAGGGCTCGCCGAGCCGTTGCGGGACGGGCACCGGCAGCGGCAGCCGCGGGGCGAGGCCGGGCACCCAGGCGTGCTCCTTGCGCAGCAGGGCGTCCGCGGAATCCGTCGCCCAGGGAAGGCGGACGGCGAGGTCGTCGCCGAGCCGCCACAGCTGGCTGTCCCAGCCGCGCGCGCCGAACCTCACCGGCTGACCGGCCAGGTCGGGGTGCTGGTCGCGGAGCAGATCGCGGACGACCTCGGCGGTGATCTCGATCTTCGTGTGCGTCATACGGAGCAACGCTAGTGCGATGACCGCACGGGTTCACCGGAACGGCCTCGGTGGATCCGGGGCGAGGGAATCGGCGTCACGCCGGGTCAGTGTGTGGCCGCGTCCGGGGCCGGACTGGCGGGCGCACCGTGGTTGACGCGCTCCAGGTCGTCGAGCAGCCCGGAGAGCCACAGAGTCACGTCCACGGCGTCCAGCGCCGCGGCGTCGGAGGGCGTCCGGGTGGCGATCAGCCGGGCGTCGCGCAGGGCGGTGCGGGCGTCGGCCAGCTCGTGGTCCGTGGTGCCGGTGGGGGCGCGTCCGCGCAAGGCCGCTCCCTGGCGGCGGAACGCGGCCGCGACCTGGTCCGCGCGGCCCACCAGTGCGGCCGCCCCCTCGGGGCCGGTCGCCGCGCCGCCGGGCGGGATGCGGACCAGCAGCGGTTCGGCGCGGCGGACGGTGTGCTGGCCGGTGCGCACGGCCGCCTGCCAGTTCGGGCCGTCCTCGGCCGGGTCGTGCCGCTCGCTCCGGTACTGGGCGTAGAGCGCCTCGGTGAGCAGCGCGGAGTGCCGCGCCCGGCGGAGCGCGCCCTGCGCCGGGCCCGTCCCGGTGAGCACGGCGACGGTCTCCCGCAGGGCGGCGGCGCTCTGGTCGAGCAGTTCGGCGCTGCGCCGCCGCAGGTCGTGGCCGCCGCCCTTGGGCCAGGCGCAGAGCCCGGCGAGGATGCCGATCGTCGCGCCGGTGGCCACGTTGACCAGGCGTGCCTCGGCCAGCCGCCAGCCGGCCGGGGCCAGCTGGGTGAAGACCATGGCGACCACGACCGTGAAGGTGCCCTGGGCCCAGGCCAGCCCGAGCACCGGGCCGACGGTGAACGCGAAGAGCATCACCGGGGGCAGCGCGGCGGCGTAGAAGACGGGGTGCTCGCCGACGGCGATCAGCAGCACGGCGGTGACGACTGCGCCGCCGGCCGTGCCGAGCAGCGCGGGGCGCAGCGTCATCCGGGTGTCGGCGGCACTGGTGCGCATCAGGGTGAGGGTCGCCAGCAGGACCCAGAAGCCGTGGCTGAGGTCGAGGGCGCCGGCCACCAGCCGGGCCGCGCTCAGCGCCCCGGCGGTGCGCAGGGCGTTGCGGAAGTAGACGGAGCGGGGTGTCAGGTTGCCGCCGATGCGGTGCCACCAGAGCATCGGGGCCGGCTCGTGGGCGTACCAGAACGGGCCGGGGCGCTCGTCGGGCGGTGTGTCGTCGGGAGGCGGGGGCGCGTGGCGGGCGGTGCGGGTGGTGAGGGTGAGGAACCGGGCGCCCTCGGCGGCGTTGAGCGCGGCCGAGCCGAGCACCAGCCGGGCTACCGCCGTTCGTCCGCGGTCGCGGTCGCGGGGGCCGTGGTGGTCGCGATGGTGATCGCCGTCGCCGTCCACTTGGCCGGCGCGGTCGTCCCCGGCCCCGGCCCCGGCCCCGGCCCCGTGCCCGTCGCCGACCGCGCGGAGGGCGGGCGCGGGCGAGGTGCGCGCGGTCTCGAAGGCGGCGATACGGGCCTCGATCGGCTCGGCGGACGGGAGCGGGCCGCCCGGCCGCACCCCGGCGGCAGCGGCGCGCAGGGCTTGCGCGGTGGCGGCCACCAGCCCGGCCGCCTGCGCGGACGGGCCGCCCGGGGCGCTGTAGCGGCGGACCCGCTGCAGGTCGGCGGCGATGGCGTGCAGAACGGTGCCGCTGTGGGTGAGGGCCCGGTCGACGGCGCCCGGCCCGGCGGGCCGCTCCATCATCGGGATCCGGGAGAGCCGCAGCTCGTCCAGCCGGGCCGCGGCCTCCTGCGCCTCGGCCGCGTCGTCGTCGGTCGGCCCGCCCGTCGGCGGAGCGCGCCCCGCTTGCGGCCCGGATGGGTGCGGACCGGTCCCGGTCGGGGCGTCGGTGCCCCGGCGGCCGTCGGCGCACTCGGCGGCGGCCAGGTCGGCCAGCCGGGCCAGCGCCCGGGCGGCGCGGGCCAGCCGGTCGCGGTAGTCCGGCGGTGCCGGCTCCGGCCAGAGCAGCAGCTCGGCCGCGGTGAGCAGGAGCAGCCCCACGGTCACGCCGGCCAGCCGCTGCGGGAGGGTGTCCGGGGCGTAGGGCGGGAAGCAGGGGAGGATGTAGAAGAGCTGGAGCCCGTTCGCCAGCCCCACCAGCCGCGGCCCGCCCACGGAGCCGAAGGACACCGCGAACCCCACGCCCGCCATGCCCAGCGCCGCCGTCCACGAGTGGACGGCCAGGACGGTGCCCAGGCAGGTCAGCACCCAGGCGAACGGCAGGGTCAGCAGCAGCGTGCGCGCCCGGTCGCGCGCACCGCCCTCGACCCGGGCCAGCACACCGACCGCCACGGCGCCGAACAGCGCGTAGGTGGCCGTGACCGGCTGGTGGAACCCGTAGCGGAAGGAGTAGAAGCCGGCGCACGCGGCCGCCGTCACCCGGACGGCGCGGTGCACCACCGTCGGATCGGGGCGGGCGCGGCGCTTCTGCTCCGGCCCGCCGGGCAAGCGGCGCATCGCACCTCGCTCCGGTGGGGCGTTCGGACCTGGCGGCCGCGCCCGCCCCGGGGAGCGGCACGGCCGACACGGCGGCGCGGGGGTACCTCCCGGCCGAAAGGCCGGGGGAGCGCCCCGCCGCGGCAGGCCGCCCCGCCCGAGACGCCGCACACCTCCACCCTAGGAGCCCACCACGCCGCCCGCAGGGCCGATCACCGCCGCCAGCGGATGCGCCGTCCGCACCGGGTGGGCGGGGGTCAGGCGGCGGCTTGGTCGGGGCGGCCGGGGACCCAGAGGGGGACGGGGGCGGTGTGCGGCATGTGGCGGGTCGCGTGCTCGTCCAGGTGGCGTGCGGCTCCGGGGTGGTCGCCGCTGCTCAGCTCCTGGAGCGCGGTGGCGGCGATCCGGGCGCAGGCCAGCAGGAGGGCGAGGGTGTCCTGGCGGCGGTGCCGCTCGCGGACGTACGCGTCGGCCCGCTCGGTGATGCGCCGGGCGTGGGACTCCCGGCTGTCCGCGGCGTCGTCGCCGGCGTCGGCGGCCGCCTGCACGCCGTGCCAGACGAGGGCGAGGGCGGCGGGTTCCGCGGGGTGCGCCACGTCGTCCCGGCGCGCCCGGTCGCGGGCCTCGGCCGACTCCCGGCCCAGCCACTCCAGCGTCGCCAGATCGTCGTACGCGCGGGCCTGGAGGACCAGCTCCGCGGCCAGGCAGGCGACCGACCGCACCACGGCCCCCGCCGGTACCCGCAGGCCCGGCGCCGCGGTCTCGCCGAACGCGAGCCAGGTGTCCGCGAACGCGGCGGCCCGGACGTGCGCGAGCCATGCCGGGGCCCCGGCCGCTCCGTCCAGCCATTCCTCCGCGGTCAGCCGGACCAGCCCGGCCGCGGCGAGCTGCACCGCGTCCCCGTCCAGTCCGGTCCCCAGCAGCCGTCCACTTCTCAACACACACCCCCGTCAGCGGCCAACACCTCTTGACGGGCACATCTCACCACATCGGGACGCGAACGAACCAGAGAGGGCCACTGGTGAGATGCCGCACGGTCGGCCGACGGCAGGCCGCGGGGGTGTCCCGGCCGGGTGGTTCGCGGCCGGCGCACGCCGCGAACCACCCGGCCGGGACGCGCGGGGCCGGGTTCAGAACCCGCGGGTGGCGGCGCCGTCGCGCAGCAGGGCGAACGCCTCGGCCGCCTCGTCGGCGGCCAGCCGGGCGACGGTGTCGATGTCCTGGCCGGCGGCGAGGCGGGTCCAGGTGGCGTGGGCGAGTACCTGGCGGACGGACGTGTACTGGGCGGCGAGGACCCGGGCGGCCATCCGGCCGTCCGGGTCGAGCGCCCCGGCGAGGGCGCGGGTGTCGGCGTCGACGTAGCCGCGCAGGTGGGCGGAGAGGCTGGGGGTCTCGTAGACCAGCCGGAGGAACGCGATCACCGAGGGGGTGTCGTTGAGCCCGGTGTTGGGGTCCCGGGCCGCCAGTCGCTCCTGGTGGTGGCGCTCCAGGGCGTCCAGCGGGCTCAGGCCGGCGGCGCGTTCGCGCACCACCCGCCCGGCTTCGCCGAGGTGGTCGGCGAAGCGGTGCAGGACCAGCTCCTCCTTGCTGGCGAAGTAGCGGAAGAGGGTGGGCTTGGAGACCTCGGCGGCGGAGGCGATCTCGGCCACCGAGACCTGGTCGAAGCCCCGGTCGAGGAACAGGGCGATGGCCACGTCGGCGATGGTCTGCCGGGTGCGCTGCTTCTTGAGGGTCCGTAGACCCGGGTCTGGCTCGCTGGGACTCATGCCCAGATCATAACCCGGAAACATTTGTTACTCGGTTGTATTTGTTACCGAGTTGCTGTTTCATGGTGTGTGTCGACAGCAGCCGACACCACCGGAAGGGGCGGGGAGCCATGACGAAGCTGACGAACACGACGAAGGCGGCGACGGGGATGACGGGGGCGGGGACAGCAGGGGTGGACGCGACGGGCGTGGTGATCGTGGGCGCTGGGCCGACCGGGCTGACCCTGGCGTGCGCACTGGCCCGGCAGGGCGTCGCGGTCCGGATCATCGAGCGGGCGGCCGAGTTCCACACCGGCTCGCGCGGCAAGACCCTCAACCTGCGCAGCCTGGAGATCCTCGCCGACCTCGCCCTGGGGGAGCGGCTGGCGGCCGTGGGCCGCACCCACCTGCCGTTCCGCAAGTACTTCGACGGCGAGTACGTCAACGAGACCGAGCCGTTCGCCGGCGCCCGCCCCACCGCCACCGTCCCCTACGCGGCGAGCCTGTGGCTGCCGCAGACGCGGGTGGAGCGGCTGCTGCGCGAGCGGCTCGACGAGTACGGCGTGAAGGTCGAACTCGCCACCGAGCTGGTGGAATTCCGGCAGGACGGCGGGGGAGTGGAGGTGCGCCTCGCGGACGGCGGGCGGATCGCTGCCGAGTACCTGGTCGCCTGCGACGGAGGCCGCTCCACGGTGCGCAAGCTGCTCGGCATCCCCTTCGTCGGTGACGGCGACCCGGAGCCGATGATGGTCTGCGGCGACGTCGAGGTCGAGGGGCTCGAAGCCGACGCCTGGCACCAGTGGTTCGGCCCGCAGGGCGCCTTCATGCTCTGCCCGCTCCCCGGCACCCGCCGCTGGCAGCTCCAGGCCGGCCCGGAGACGGACGGCGAGGGCCGGGCGGTCGCGCCGTCGCTGGAGAGCTTCCAGCGCCTGGCCGCCCTGCACACCGGCAGCGAGGACCTCCGGCTCACCAACGCCACCTGGCTCTCCACCTGGCGGGTCAACGTCCGGATGGCCGAGCGCTACCGCGAGGGGCGGGTCTTCCTGGCCGGCGACTGTGCGCACGTGCGCCCCACGGCCGGTGGGCTCGGCATGAACACCGGCATCCAGGACGCGTGGAACCTCGCCTGGAAGCTCGGGTACGTGGTGCGCGGCCTGGCCGCGCCGGCCCTGCTGGACACCTACCAGGAGGAGCGGCTGCCGATCGCCGCCTGGACGCTCGACGTCACGTCCGCCGGGTTGGCCGCCGTCGTCGCGGCTGCCGGCACCCCCGGCGTCGGCGTCGAGGCCGGCCGGGTGGGAGACGTCACCGGCCTCGCGCTCGGCTACCGGTGGAGCCGGCTCGCCGGCGGGGGCGGCACGGACGGCGACCGCGCCGCCGGGCTTGGCGCCGCCGGGCCCGACGTCCGTCGCGTCGCGATCGACCACACCGACGACGGCGGGCTCCGGGCCGGGGACCGTGCCCCCGACTCGCCCTGCCCCGGCCCCGAGGGCAGCCCGGCCCGCCTGTTCGAGCACTTCGCCGGCGACCACTTCACGCTGCTCGGCCTCGGCCCGAGCGCCCGACCGTCCCTCACCGCCCTGCCCGACCACGTCCGCCCGGTACCGCTCGACGACGCCGACGGTGCGATCCGCGCGGCGTACGGCGTCACGGGCGATGCCCTCGTCCTCGTCCGGCCCGACAACCACATCGCCCTGATCGCGCCGGCCGACGGCCGCGTGGACGTCCTCGCCTACCTGAAGGCCCTGCGGTAGGGGCCGACTGTGCACACTGCGCCGCCTGCCATGCGATGCCATGGCGGGCGGCGCAGGTGTCTGCGGTGCGACCGCTACCTCGACCTCCTGGTGGGCGCGTGGCAGGCCGCGGGCCGGCCGGCGCAGGACGAACGGGACGAGTGCCCGCGCGCCGGATACACGCGGACCCCGGACGGGTACGGCCTCTCGGCCGTCCAGAGCTTGAACGGCCACCTCGGTCTGGGGGGATCGACCGCGTCCTTCTGGTGGGACGGCCAGGACGGACCGGACGGGAGCAGCCTCCTGCCGTCCCGCATCGAGCTCTGATCCCGGCTCTTCGCGAGAGGCTCTGACTGTTGGTCAGGTAAGAGTTGCCCGGTCAACTGTGCGTCAGGATGCCGAGAGTCGGCCTCTCTCCGGGCGCCGGTGCCGCCATTCGGCCGTGCCCGGGCGGGCGGCGGGCGTGTCCCGGGTGGGGCTTGGGACCGGAGCGGGGCCGGTGCCTCAACCGGTCGGGACGGTGGGCGGGCCACAGTGAGGCAGGGCCAGGTCGCCCCCTCAGGACCGCGCCCCACCGTTTCGGTTGTGGAGGAGGTGAATTACCAAATGCAGAACGTGCTCTCCCTGATCAGCCTCGCGCTCGACGAGGACGACGCCGAGCGGGGTCTGTTCGGACCCGTCGGCTTCTCGTGCTCCGTCTCCAGCGGCGTCAGCAACGCCTGCTGACGGCTGCGCGCCCCCGGCCGTGCCCGAAGGAAGTCGGCCCGGACTTCCCCCGGCGCGGCCGAGGGGCGCGTGGTTGCCCCCTCGGCGCCGCAGTCGGCGCCCTCGCAGTCGTGGAGGAGGTGAACTCCCGGATGCAGAACGTGCTCTCCCTGATCAGCCTCGCGCTCGACGAGGACGAGACCGAGCGGGGTCTGTTCGGACCCGCCGCCTATGTGTGCTCGGTCTCCAGCGGCGTCAGCAACGCCTGCTGACCGCCCGCGCGCCCCCGGCCCGCCCGTTCGGTCGGCCGGGGGCATCCCCCTGAACCGCCCGGGCCTTCCCCGACGACCCCAAGGTCGCACCCCGGGACCGCTCCTGATGAACCGTCAGTGAGGAGCGCATCATGCGCAGATTCGACGAATACCAGGCCTTCGCCGTCGCCGACCCCCTGTTCTTCGACACCCTGGGCCGAGCCCCCTTCGATCCGGACCTTCACCGGGAGATGACCGAACTCGTCGGCGCCGAGGGCGAAGTGACCGTCTCCGGGGTGTGGGCCGGGTGCCGGGCGGTGGCCGCGCCCGCGCTGCCCGAGCACGGCTGGAAGATCCACGTCTCGGCGGTTCCCGAGGACGCGGCGGCGGCCCTGCGCGCGGTGGCGGCCGAGTTCCACCGGACCCCCTTCCACTTCAAGTGCCTCCGTTCCACCCGGCTGGTCCGCCTGGGCGCGGCGCGGTGGTGGCCGCCGGGCCAGATCGGCAAGGTCGTCGTCATCTACACGCACTCCGCCGAGCAGTGCCGCGAGCTGCTGGCCCGCCTCGCCGGCCCGCTCGCGGACGTCCGGGGACCGTACGTGCTGACCGACCGCCGCTACGGCGAATCCGGCTGCCTCTACTACCGGTACGGCGAGTTCACCTCGTCGGGGACGGTGGGCGCCGACGGGACGGCGCGCTCCGTCCTGCACGGGCCGGACGGCCGCCGGTGGCCCGACGACCGCGATCCGGTGTACCGGCGGCCGCCCTGGGTGCCGGAGCTGTTCGACGAGGAGCAGGCACAGAGCGCGGGCTCGCACGTCCTGCACGGGTACCAGGTCGTCCGGGCGCTGCACTACGGCGGCGCGGGCGGCGTCTACCTCGCGCGGCGTGAATCGGACGGCCGGGAGGTCGTCCTGAAGGAGGCCCGCCCGCACACCGCGCACGCCGAGGACGGCTCCGACGCCCAGCAGCGGCTGCGGCGCGAGTTCGAGGCGCTGCGGCTGCTGAGCGGCACCGGCGTCGCTCCGGAGCCGCTGGAGCTGTTCGAGGAGTGGGAACACCTCTTCCTCGCCGAGGAGTTCGTCGACGGGCTGTCGCTCGTCACCTTCATCGGGCGGCGCAACCCGGTCGCGGCCAACGAGGTGACCGAGCAGGGGATCGCCGAGTACGCGAAGGTCGTCGACACGGTCGTGGACGGCCTGCGCGAGGCCCTGGCCGCCTGTCACGCGCGCGACCTCGTCCACGGGGACGTCTCGCTCACCAACGTCCTGGTCGATCCGGAGACCCTGCGGGTGCGGCTGATCGACTTCGAGTCGGTGCGGTCGCTGAGTGCCCGCCAGGACCAGCACCCGCGGACGCCCGGCTTCGCACCCGCCCTGCCCGCGGCACCCGCGGCGGCCGAGGGCGGGGCCGTCGACGGCCGCGCCGCCGACGGCCGCGCCTTCGACGGGTACGCCCTGGCGGCGGTCGAACTGGCGATGCTGCTGCCGCGCAACACCCTGCTCGCGCTCGACCCCCCGGCCCTGGCCCGCTCCACGCGGCACGTCGCCACCCTGCTGCGCCGGCCGGTCGACGGGCTGCTGCGCACGCTCGGCCTGCCCCTCGACGAGGCTCCCGACGAGCACCCGGACCTTCCCGACGCCGTCGCACAGGCGGTCGCCTTCATGGAGGCGGTCATGACGCCTGAGCGCGAGGACCGGCCCTTCCCGGCCGATCCGGCCGTCTTCCGCACCAACCCGTGGTCGGTCGCCCACGGCGCGGCCGGCGTGCTGCGGGCCGTGCACGGCATCACCGGACGCTTCCCGGAGCCGATCCGGGACTGGATGCTCCGCGCCGAGCCGCGACTGGACCGCCTCCCGCCCGGGCTCTGCTACGGGCTGGCCGGCGTCGCCTGGACGCTCTGCGACGCCGGCGAACCCGACTGGGGCGCCGCCGTCCTGGAGCGCGCGGTGCGCGCCGCGAGCGGGACCGCCGCCCCCGACGCGCTGCCGGCCGACCTGGCCACCGGCGCGGCCGGGCTCGGCCTGGCCTGCCTCGCCCTCTGGCGCGGGACCGGCGGGGCCCGCCACCTCCACGAGGCCGCCCGGATCGCCGACGGACTGATCGCGGCCGCCGCGGACGCCGGCCAGGGCCTGTACTGGTCGGACGGCACCGGCCGGCCGCCGCAGATCGGCTACGCCCACGGCTCCTCCGGCATCGCGCTGTTCCTGCTGTACCTGCACTGCGCCACCGGCGACGACCGGTACCTGCGCGTCGGCCGGCGGGCCCTGGCACACGACCTCGCCCAGGGCGTGGTCCAGGACGACGGCATGCTCTCGATCCCCGGCCGGGTCGGCAGCGAGGTCTACTCCCCGTACTGGCTGCGCGGTTCGGCGGGCGTCGGCACCGCCCTGGCCCGCTACTGCGCCCTGCTGCCGGACGAGGCGCCGCTGCACCGGGCGCTCGACGGGATCCTGCGCCGCGGCGTCGGCGGCGTGACGATCACCACCGGCCTGTACCGCGGCATGGCCGGCCCGGCCAACCTCGCCCTCGACTGCGTCCGGCTGCTCGGCCGGCCCGAGCTGCGCGAGCCGGCCGAACGCAGTGCCCGGGCGATCCTCTCCCTGGCCGGCCGGCGGCCCGAGGGGCTGGCCTTCCCGGGTGAGAGCCTGCTGCGCTACAGCACCGACTTCGCCACCGGCAGCGCGGGCATCGCGCTGGTCCTCGACCGGCTGCACCGGGGCTCGGCGGACTTCAACTACACCCTCGACGAGCTCCTGCCCGCCACGGCCGCCGCCGTCCGGGCCGGTGCCCCCGTAGCCGTCGGTGCTCCCGGGCTCACTGGTGCGCCCGGAACCACCGGAACTGTCGAAGCCCCCGGAGGCCGCGATGCGTGACGACGCGTTGACCGTCATCGTCTGCGGGGCGAGCGCCGCGCTCGACCTGCCCGGCTACCTGGTCCGCCTCCGGCAGCGCGTGCAGGCACCGCTGCGGGTGGTGCTCACCCACAGCGCCGAGCGATTCCTGCGTGCCGAGGCGCTCGCCTGGCACGCCGACGAGGCCTACGGCCCGGGCGACCCGGTCAACCCCACCGAGCTCGCACGCCGCTCACGGGGCTTGGCCGTCCTGCCCGCCACCGCGAACCTGTTGGCCTGCGCCGCCCTCGGGCTGGCCGGCTCCCCGGCCCAGACCGCCCTGCTGGCCCACCCGCGACCGGCCCTGCTCTTCCCGAGCATGAACGCCGTCATGTGGGAGAAGCCGACCACCCGGCGGCACGTCGCCGCGCTGCGCGCCGAGGGGCACGTTGTCGTCGACCCGCAGCCCGGCGAGGTTTACGAGCTGTGGCGCGGGCAGGTGGTCGACGGCCGGGGGCTGGTGACACCGGAACGGGCGGCCCAGGTGGTGGCCTCCTGGTGGCAGACGCTCGGGGCCCCGGAGACGGCGCGGGCCGAGGAGCGTTCCGATGCCCATTGACCTCACCAAGCGGGACGGGGTGGCGGCGGCCCCGACCGGCGGACGGGACGGCCGCCGGCGCAGGCATGCCGGGCCGCTGCGGCACCGGGACTTCCGGCGGCTCTGGCTCGGCGCGGGCCTGTCCAGTATCGGATCGCAACTCACCGCGCTGGCGCTGCCGTTGTGGATCCTGGACCGGACCGGATCACCGGCCCTCGCCGGCCTGGTCGCCACCATGCGGCTGGTCGCGCTGTTCGCCGCCCAGCTGCCGGCCGGCGCCCTCGCGGACCGCCGGCGGCGCCGGACGATCCTGATCGCCGCCGACGCGGGCCGGGCGGCCGCGGTCGCCGCGCTGGGGCTGCTGGTGCTCGGTGGGCAGGACGCCGGCCGCGGTCCGGTCCTGCTCGCCGGTGCGCTCGCCACGGTGGAGGGCCTGCTGACCGCGGTCGCCATGCCTGCGGGCATGGCCGCCCTGCCCCGGCTGGTGCCCCGCCGGGAGCTGGACGCGGCCGTCGCCTTCGGCCAGGGCCAGTCGTACGCGGTGCAGTTCCTCGGACCGCTGCTCGGCGCGGCCCTCTACCGCCTCCAGCCGGCGGTCCCGTTCCTGCTCGACGGGCTGTCCTACCTGGTGTCGCTGGGGCTGGTGCTGACCGTCCGCCGGTCACTGGGCGGCGGCGACAGAGGTGGCCAGGACCGGCTTCGGGCCGCCGTCGCGGACGGCCTGCGCTACGTCGTCGGCTCCCGCTACCTGCGGGCGCTGCTGGCCTGGTCGGCCCTGGTGAACTTCGCCACCGCCGGCATCGCCTTCGTGCTGGTCGTCGTCGCCGGCCGGGACCGCCCGCAGTCGCTGGGCGTCGCACTGGCCGTCACCGCCGTCGCCGGGGTGGCCGGCGCGCTGCTCGCGCCCCGGTTCCCCCGGGTACCGGACGCCCGGCTGCTGCGGGTGGTCACCGCGATGATCGTCGCCGTCGCGGGCGGCGCGGCCCTGCGGCCCTCGCCCGTCGTGATGAGCCTCTGCACGGCGGCGATCGCCCTGGTCAGCCCGGCGGTGGTGGTCCGCACCAACGCCCGGGTCCTGGCCCTCGTCCCGGATGCGCTGATGGGCCGGGTGCAGGGCTCGCTGTTCCTGGTCGGCGGCTGCCTCTACCCGTTCGCCACCGTGGTCACCGGCTGGCTCGACGAGCGCTTCTCGGCCGCCGGTGCGATGGCGGTCCACACCGGCGTCCTCGCCGTCGTCCTCGCGCTGACCTTCCTGCCGGGCCTGCGCCGGCCGCCGCCTCCGGACGCCGCCCGGTGAGCGGGGCGAGCGCCGGACGCCGGGACCGCCGTGCCGCGGGGGCGTCAGTCGTCCAGGAGGCGCCAGGTGGTGAGGGCGAGGGTGGCACGGGTCAGCCCGGCGGGCTGGGCGACGTCGAAGCCGAGGGCGGCGCCGATGTGCTGGAGACGGCGGGCGACGCTGCTGTGGTGGAGGTGGAGCAGGTCGGCGGCGCGGCGCAGCGAGCCGGCGGCGCAGTAGGCGTCGAGGGTGTCGAGGTCCTCCGGGCTGCCGGCGAGGCGGGCGATCGCGGCGACGTCGGTGTTCTCCCGCGCGGCTTCCCGGGGGATCCCGGCGAGCAGGGCGAGGGCGCCGAGGTCGTCGTGGTGGACGACCGGCTCGCGCGCGGTGGTGAAGCGCAGGGCCGTCCGGGCCTGCTGCCAGGACCGGTGCGGGCCGGCGGCGGCGCCGAGGCCCGCCCGTACGCCGGCCGGGAAGGCCGCAGGGTCGACGGTGGTGGCCAGGATGACGCCGACGTCGGCGAGCGCGGCGGCCTTCACCGGGCGGGCCGGGCAGACCAGGGCACCGAGCCGGTCGAGCGGGAGCCGTGACCGGACTGCGGCGACGCGGACCGGCTGGTCGGCGGGGAAGCCGAGCAGGCGGAGCGCTCGGGCTCTGGACGCGTCGTCGCTGTCGGCGCTGACGGCCAGTTCGACGAGCGCCGGGTCGGCCATCGTGGTGCGGGCCGGGCCGTACCGCTCGACCACGGCCGCGGCGGCGAGGGCGAGCCGGTCGAGCAGCATGTCGTCGAGCGGACCGGGTGGGCCGGGGCGTTCCAGCCACACGGTGCCGATCTCCTCCTCGTCGAGGGTGATCGACGCGGTGCTGGACGCGGATTCCGTGCCGGCCGCGAGTGCGGGAGCCTCGGGCACCGGCGGCGGGGCGGACCCCGGCACCGGCGGCGCGGACCCCGGCACAGGCGGCGCGGGCGCCGGCTGTCCGTCGGGCGAGAAGCGGATCACCTCGCCCGTGCCGTGGAGCCGGATGCCGGCCACGCACGCGGCCAGGCCCGCCGAGGCCCGTGCGAGTGCGGGCAGGTCCACGCGACGGCGCATCAGCGTGTCGTAGAACGCGACGACGCGGATCGATCCCTGCACGTGCGAGTCGAGATGGGACAGCCGTTCGGCCAGGGCCTCCATGCCGCCAAGCATAGGCAGGGACGGCTGCGTCGAGGGACCCGCCGAGTGGCGCGCGATCGGGGCGATCACGCGACGGACGGCGGGTGATCGGGGGTGGGTGCGGCGGCCAGGATGGTCGGCATGAATCCAGAACTGGAACCGTTCATCCCGCTGGTCCCCGTGGTCGACCTGGTCGACCCGGTCGCCGACCGCAAGAACTACGCCGAGCGTGCCGCGACGGTGCCGGCGCCGGACACCACCGGCATGGAGGTCGAGGACCGCACCGTACCCGCCGAATCGCCCGTGCCGGTGCGGATCTACCGCCCGTACGGGGCTCAGGGCGCCGTGGTCTGGCTGCACGGCGGCTCCTGGGTGATGGGCGACCTGGACACCGAACACCCGTGGGCCGCGCGGCTCGCGGCAGCCACCGGGGTGGTGGTGATCTCGGTGGGCTACCGGCTGGCCCCCGAGCACCCGTTCCCGGCCGCCTTCGACGACGCTTACGCCGTGCTGGCCTGGACCGCCGAGCATGCCGCCGAGCTCGGGATCGACCCGGAGCGGATCGCGGTCGGCGGTCACAGTGCGGGCGCGACCCTCGCGGCGGGGGTGGCCCTGCGGGCCCGGGACGAGCAGGGGCCGCGGATCCGGTTCCAACTGCTCAACCAGCCCGGGCTCGACGACCGGTGGGAATCGTGGTCGACGGGGCTCGCCGAGTCGCTCGGCGGGGGCCACGAGCACATGGCGACGGCGTGGCGGCACTACGTGGGCTCCGCGCCCGCCACCCCGTACGCCGCCCCGGCGCGCGCCGCCGACCTGTCCGGGCTGCCGCCCGCCTACATCGCCACGGCGGAGTTCTGCCCGTACCGTGACGTCGACATCACGTACGCGCTGCGCCTGCTGCAGGCGGGCGTCCCGGTCGATCTGCAGCAGTGGGCCGGCACCTTCCACGGCTCGCAGGCGATCCTCTCGGCCGAGGTGTCGCAGCGTCAGATCGCCGAGCTCGGGGGCGCCCTGCGCCGCGCACTGGCGGAGTAGCGGCCGCCGGGGGAGGCGGGTCTGGCCCCGTCCGTCCGGGGCCGGACCCGCGCGGCGTCGCCGAGGGCGGGGTGACGGAGGCGGCGACGCCGGTGGGACGCCGGTGGGACGCCGCGCGGTGACGGGGCTGTGCCGCACGTCACATGCGCCGGTGTCACAGGGCGGTGGGCTGTTCCGTCTCAAGGGTGCAAGCCGCTGACGACGACAGAGGAGCCGCACCATGGACGCCCGCCTGGACTTCTTCACCGACCCGACCGCCGGCAAGGCCCTCAAGCTCTTCATGACGGTCGGCAAGGCGCTCAAGGACTCGTCCGTGCCGGCCGCCACGCAGGAGTTGGTGGCCCTGCGCGTCAGCCAGATCAACGGCTGCGCCGTCTGCATCGACATGCACACCAAGGAGAGCGCCGTGGCCGGCGAGAGCCCGGTGCGGCTGAACCTGGTCGCGGCGTGGCGGGAGGCCACGGCCTTCACCGAGGCCGAGCGGGCCGCGCTGCTGCTGGCGGAGGAGGGGACCAGGGTCGCGGACGCGGCCGGCGGGGTGAGCGACGCGGTGTGGGCGCGCGCCGCCGAGCACTACGACCAGGAGCAGCTCACCGCGCTGGTGGTGCTGATCTCGTTCATGAACATGGTCAACCGACTGAACGTCATCACCCGGCAGCCGGCCGGTTCCTACGAGCCCGGGACGTTCCACTGAGCGGTGCCGGTGCCGGTGCCGGTGCCCCGGCCCGGAGCGCTGCCGTGAGCTCCGGGCCGGTGGTCGGGCCGTCGGGCGCGGGGCGGTACGGTGACCCGCCGACGGTCCGGATGATCATCATCAGGACACCCGCGCCCGTGCATTCGGCCGGGCGGGAGGGCTTCAAGGGGAAGGGAAGCGACGTGGGCAAGATCGAGGAGTTCGAGGAGCTGCGGCCGCTGTTGTTCTCGATCGCCTACCGGATCCTGGGCAGTGTGAGCGAGGCCGAGGACGCCGTCCAGGAGACCTGGCTGCGGTTCGAGGCCTCGCCGACCCGGCCGCTGTCGGTGAAGGCGTTCCTCTCGGCGGTGGTCACCCGGATCTCGGTCGACGTGCTGCGCTCGGCCCGCGTGCGCCGGGAGGCCTACGTGGGGCCGTGGTTCCCCGAGCCGCTGCTGGCCGACCCGTACGAGGATCCGGAGCGGTCGGCGGAGCTCGCGGACTCGGTGTCGATGGCGGCCCTGCTCCTGCTGGAGCGGCTCAGCCCGCTGGAACGGGCGGTCTTCGTGCTCCGCGAGGTCTTCGACTTCGGTTTCCCCGACGTCGCCTCGGCCGTCGGCCGCTCGGAGGCGGCCTGCCGCCAGCTCGCGGTACGCGCGCGCCGCCACATGGATGACGGGCGGCCCCGCTTCGAGGCCGACCGGAAGGAGCGCGACGAACTCGCCTCCCGGTTCTTCGACGCGCTCCGGGAGGGTGACGTGGTCGGCCTGCGCGACCTGCTGGCCGCCGACGTCTCGCTGGTCGGCGACGGTGGCGGCAAGGCCCCGCAGCTGGCCAGGACCGTCTTCGGGGCCGACAACGTGGCCCGGCTGCTGGCCGCCGTCTACCCGCGGTTGGCCCGGGTCGGCGTGGTGCTGGAGCCGTGCGAGGTCAACGGCCAGCCGGGTGCCATCCTCCGCGACCGGGACGGCGGGGTCATCAACGCGCTGGCGCTGGACGTCCTCGACGGGCAGGTGCAGGCCGTCCGCTCGGTGGTCAACCCCGACAAGCTCGGGCACGTCGGCCCGGTCGCGGACGCCTGGGCCGTCAGCCGCGAGGTGAAGGCGACACGCCGGTCCGCGCGCTGAGCGGCCTCCGCCGGCCGCGGCGGCCTCGACGGCGGTGCGCCGCTCCGGCTCGGGCCCTGTCGGCGGGTCGACCCGCTGACCCGCCGACAGGCCGGGCCTTCTGGCGGCGGGGTGTTTGTCGATGTACCGTCACATCTCATGACCTTCGCCCGCCCCGCCAAGCTGGCCACCACCCTCGCCGGCGCCCTCGCCGCCCTGCTGCTCCCGGCCGCCGTCCCGGCCCAGGCGCAGCCCGCGTGCTCCGCGGCCACCGCCGCCCCCGCGGCCACCCCCGGCACGCCCGCCGCGGCCGGCGTCGACGGGGAGCAGGCCCGGCTCCAGGACGTCCGGACGGCCGCCTTCACCGAACGGGCCGGTCTCACGGACTTCGTCCGGCGCTTCCCGGCCGCGCTCTGCGCCACCCGGAACGCCGCGGAGGCCGAACGGCTCGTCGATGCCTGGGGCGAGGCGCTCTGGTGGGCCGCGGTCGACCGGGCCCAGGGGCGGCGCCGCGGCGGCGACCTCCCGGCCCAGGACGACCGCCCGCTGTACTGGACCAGGCTCGCCATGACCGTCCGACTCGGCCAGTGGAGCCCGGACTTCGCCGTCGACGCGGACCGGCTCCGGCAGCGCTTCGAGGACGCCTCGCGGGGCCTGCGGGACAACGGCTTCAGCGGAAGCCCGGGCGTGCGCCGGGTGTTCGTCAGCGGCTTCGACCCGTTCGGCCTGGACGCCGAACTGCGCCGGGCCAACCCCTCCGGCTCCGCCGTCCTGCAGCTGAACGGCAAGCGGATCACCCTGGCCGACGGCACCCGGGCGGAGATCCGGGCGGTCGTCCTGCCGGTGCGCTACGGCGACTTCGACCGCGGCATCGTCGAGCGCGCCTTCGGCCCGCGCCTGACGACCGGCCCGCGCGCGGCGGACCAGATCACCACGATCAGCCAGGGCTACCCCGGGCTGTTCACGCTGGAGGCCTGGGCGGGCCGGGCCCGCTCCGCCGACCCCTACCCGGACAACGTCGGCGCCCTCGCCGGCGGCACCCGCGAGCACCCGGTGACCGCCCCGGGCCTCGGCCCCGGCGCCGAGTTCATCGCCACCACCCTGCCCGCCGGGGCGATGACCGCCGTTCAGCAGCCGTTCCCCGTCCGGCTGAACACGGCCGTCACCGAGATCCCGGCCGGCAGCGACCGGCCGGTGGACCGCGAGGACGGGCCGACCCCGGGCTCGCGCGCAGTGGCCGGGGGCGGCGGCGGATACCTGTCGAACGAGGTGGCCTACCGCTCCAACCGGCTGCGCCTCGAACTCGCCCCGACCCTGCCGGGCGGCCACCTCCACACCCCGGTGCTGACCGGCCTCCCCGCCCAGCCCGACCAGCTGACCGGCCCCGACCTGGAGCAGAACGAGGCCGCCATCACCGGCGAGGTCCTGGACATCCTCCGCCACGCGACCGGCCGGTAGCCCTGGTTCCTCCTGCACGGCCCCGACCCGCGGGGCGAAGCGGGCGGGGCCGAAGATGACCGAACTTCGGCTTCCTGTGGGCCGCTCGGTGTCCTCACCATGACAACGTGGCTCGGCATCGCCGCCCCCCACGGAGCCGGAGACGCCTTGCGGCGTCGGCAGTCCGGCGCCGACGCCTCGACGCCGCCGCACCGCTGCCGATGACCCGGCAGTGGTGACGCGAGCCGCCGCTCCTCCGGCACCACGATGAGAGTCCTCCGTCCGGAGGACGCCCTCGCGAGAGAGAAGAGGATCGCCCGTGACTGGCAGGAAGCTCCGCTTCGGCATAGCCGCCCTGGGCCTGCTGGCCCTGCCGCTCGCCGCCGCCGCACCGGCTGCCGCGGCCCCCACCTACCGTGTCGACTGTCCCAGCAGTAAGTATTACTGGTGTGACCAGGTGTCCTCGGACGGCGTGATAGCGGATCTGATGATCCACAACGGCCCGGACACCGGGGGCCACGACGTGGCCTACATCGACTTCCTCACCTCGCACGGCGGCCAGAAGGTCTGGATCCTGACGTCGAACGGCAGCGGCGGCTGGACGTGGGAGGGCGTTGAGGCGACCCACTACATCGGGTACGGATTCTTCATGATCGACACTCAGATCCGATCCGATCGCGGCGTCCTGATCAAGCTCGCCGCCTACAACTACGAGACCGGCGCGTACATGTACACCAACGCCCACTGATCCGGCGCGCAGCGGCGGCCTCCGCTGCCGCGGGGCGCGCGGGGACGTGGCGTCCCGCGGCCCGGCGGGGAGGCCGCCTCCCGCTCGTGCGAATGGCGCTACTGGGCCGCTGCCGGGTCGGTGATCTGGTCGGCGGGCGGGAGCGTGACGTCCACCGGGAGGGCGAGAACGGCGGCTGCTGGTCGTCGGTGAAGGCGTGGCAGATCCGGCGGTCGAGCCCGCGGGGCGCTCCCACGATCATCAGTGAGTCGAAGTCGACGTGGGCCAGCACGGCCCGCCCGCCCGGCCGGAGCACCCGCGACACCTCCCGGAGCAGCGCGGCCGGGTCCGCGAGGCACTCCAGGACGTTGTAGGAGACGACCGCGTCGGCGCAGCCGGCCGCCAGCGGGAGCGGCTGGGCCAGGTCGGCCACCCGGAGGTCCGCGCCACCGGGGTGGCCGGCCAGCAGCTCGCGGGCGGCGTCGACGCCGGCGGGGGAGTGGTCGAGGCCGACCAGGCGGGCGCCGGGGAACCGGCGGGCGAAGGCCGCGAGTGTCGGACCCCGCCCGCAGCCCAGGTCGGCCACGCAGCCGTGCGCGGTCAGCCGCGCGCAGTCCACAAGGTGCTCGTGGACCGCCTCGTCCGCCTCGGACACGGGCTTCCTCTCGCTCGCCCCCCCCCCGCGCGCCGACGGGGAAGGACGTGGGTCTGGTCGGGCCGGTCGGGGAGCGTGGTGGCCTGCGACGGGCCTCCGTCACCCGCGGCACTTGAGCGTAACCAGCAGGACGTCGTCGGGGAGGGTGTCGAGGTAGCCGCCCAGATCGCGCCGGTAGCGCTGACCGACCGCCAGGTGCGGGCAGGACTCGGCGTCGTCACAGGTGCCGTGGACCGGCGTAGCGCCACCCTCGATCCACCAGCCGTCGAGGGTGAGCACGTCCGGCTGCCGGAAGAGATCGGTGATCCGTTCGGCGAAGTCCTCCCGCGCGCCGTTGAGGCCCGTCTCGGCGAAATGGGCCTGGTTGCGCTGCCAGGTGAACGTGAGACCCAGTTCGGGGATCTGACTGGCCGGGTGAGAAGTGAAGGCCTGCAGCAGCGGCTGGCTCTCGAAGTCGGCGAACATCCGCTGGAGAGGGTAGGCCTGTGGGTCCGCCGCGTGGCGGGCGGCGAGGACCGACAGTGGCAGGAACGGCGGATGCTCGGCCACGAGGCGGTGCCACAGGTCCCAGGGATCCGCCGCCCGGGCGCGAACGGCCGCCATCCGTCCGGACATCGCCCGGTGGTCCGCCAGGTCCAGCAGCCCCCGGGGCCCGCCGGCGCACATCCCGGCCGTGCTCGGCAGTGGTTGCCCGTCGTACGCGGGATCGTCGTGGATCAGCCGTGTGTCGTCGTGGAACCCGGGGCGGACCCGGAAGCCGGTGCCGTCACTGCCTCCGCGGATCGTCCACCACTCCCAGATGCCGCGCCACGGGGAACGGCCGTACTGCTCGAACGGCGCCATCGCCTGTGCGAGCGCGGGGGCGAGGTCGTCCCCGGCCTCCGCGGGCAGGCAGACCGTGACCCTGAAACCCGCCAACTCGTCGCCCCCGCGTGTTCCGAATCCTGTACGCCACCAGGGGCACACGGTAGCCGGGCGGTCCGCGTGGTGCCGCTGGATTTTCGGCCGGGGCTGCAGTCCCCGAACCGACGCGGCTGATGTCCGGGGTCGCGAAGAGGGCATGCAGGCGACGGGCAGGGCCGGCGGCCGGCTGCTTCACCGGTGTCCGGGGGGTGCATGAGGCAGGTGCGGCGGGGTGGAGACGTCACGGCCGGTCGTATCGGCACCGGCCCTGCGTCCAGCACATCAGGCACAGTGCCTTCCCGTCGGCGCGCCGGTCGGCGGGGAGAGGACAACGACGGCCCTCCGCGCGCAGCCTCTCCACGTAGTACGCCGGCTTCGGTCCGGGCTCGGCACGGTAGTTGCCGCAGGGGCAGGCGCGTTCGCTGCGGTAGCCCCTGTCCTTGACGTACCTGCACCTGAGGAGCATGTAGTGCTCGTCGCGCCGGTGGCCGCAGACGGTGCAAGGCGGCCAGGGCTCGGCGCGGTACTCGCCGCAGTTGCAGTACGTCTCGTTCCGGTAGCCGACCCAGTCACCGCCCCCGTCGTAGATGTCCCCCGAGGCTGAAACCCGCTCGGAGCAGCGGCCCGGGTGCTCACCGTGTCCGCAGCTCGTACAGCCCGGCCCGCGCGGCGGAGTGCTTCTGGTGTCGCTCAGCTCGGGGAAGGGCGAGCCGGTCCGCCAGATGGCGACCACGGCCACGACCGCGCCCGCCATGATGACGATTCCGACCAGACCGATGACGGTCTGCACTGCCATGGCTGCCCCCGTGTTCGACCGGATGTCCCCGGGCACCATCAGAGCAGCCGTCGGCCGCTCGCGTCGACGTCGCCCGGTCGGAATCCTCCCCGCCGTGGCTGGGGTAGCGTCGGCGCAATGGAATCCGATGCGAGGGCCGGTGCGAGCCCCGATGTGACGACCTTTCCGCCGCATCCGATCCGGGGCGTCCGCGGCCTGTACGCCCGTCAGACCGGGGGTTGCCCCTGCGACTTCGCGGACGTGACGGTGGACTTCGAGCCGTGGGAGGACGGCTTCGTCTTCGAGGTCGCCGGCGATGCCGTCGTGGCGGGCCACACCTCGCCCGAGGAACTGGCCGGGTACCACGCCGCACTCGTCGCCGGCATGCGTGAGGAACTGGCCGAACAGGCGGCCGGACGCCCGGTTGCGGTGGCCGTCGTGCTGCGCCGGACCGGGATCCACGAGGTCGACTCCCGGGACGGCTCCTTCCGCACCGCCGGCCGCCGCGCCGTCCGCGCGGCCCTCGCCGAGGCTTAGGGCGTGTCTGACAATTCCCGCCGGGCGTGCGACGCCGGGGCACGCACCTCGCCGCGTTGTCGTCGGTCGCCGATGCTCCGCATGGACTCCCTCCTCCGCCTTGCGATGCACGCACCCCGACGCCGCACGCTGATCCGACGCGAATTGTCAGACACGCCCTAGTAGTGCTTCGTTAGGTCTGACGTGGCCGGGGGCGTCCCGGTCGGCGTGCATCGGGTAACTCGCGGTGGCAGGTGGGGCATTCGCCGGTCCA